>NZ_JBVIJX010000011.1:0-428993 GCF_055581185.1 Streptomyces sp. NPDC031474 | reverse complement strand
TCTCAGGCTTTCCTCCGGGCGCTTCCCTTCGGTCTTGCGTTTCCGACTCTATCAGATCTTTTTCCGATCCGATTTCCTCGGTGCTTTCCAGGTTCCCGCTTTTGTTTCGCGGTTTCCTTTCCGGCGGTTCCGACTTTATCAGAAGTTCTGAGTCGGTTTTCCCGGCCCCTCCCGGGGACTGCTTCCGGGGCGTGAAGCTCCCGGGTTCCCGTTCAGGCGGAGACGTAAACGTACTGGAGCGGGGCTCCCCGATGCAAATCGGGGAGCCCCGCTCCAGGTTCACGCGTACGGCTGGCCGTACGTCGCTCAGACCTCGACCACGACCGGCAGGATCATCGGCCTGCGGCGATAGGTGTCGGAGACCCACTTGCCCAGGGTGCGGCGGATGAGTTGCTGCAGCTGGTGGGGTTCGACCACGCCGTCCTGGGCCGAGCGTTCCAGGACCTCGGCGATCTTCGGGGTGACGTCCGAGAAGGCCGAGTCCTCGATGCCCGAGCCACGGGCCTGGATGTGCGGGCCGCCGGTGATCTTGCCGGTGGAGGAGTCCACGACGACGAAGACCGAGATGATGCCCTCGTCGCCCAGGATCTTCCGGTCCTTCAGGGCCGGCTCGCCGACGTCACCGACCGAGAGGCCGTCGACGTAGACATAACCCGCCTGGACCTTGCCGGAGATCTTGGCCTTGCCCTCGACGAGGTCGACGACGACGCCGTCCTCGGCGATGACGATGCGGTCGTGCGGGACGCCGGTCATGGCGCCCAGCTCGGCGTTGGCCCTCAGGTGGCGCCATTCGCCGTGCACCGGCATCAGGTTCTTCGGGCGGCAGATGTTGTAGAAGTACAGGAGCTCGCCGGCGGACGCGTGGCCCGAGACGTGGACCTTGGCGTTGCCCTTGTGGACGACGTGCGCGCCCCAGCGGGTCAGTCCGTTGATCACGCGGTAGACCGCGTTCTCGTTGCCGGGGATGAGCGACGACGCCAGGATCACCGTGTCGCCCGGGACGATGCGGATCTGGTGGTCGCGGTTGGCCATGCGGGACAGGGCCGCCATCGGTTCGCCCTGGGAGCCCGTGCAGACCAGGACCACCTCGTGGTCCGGAAGGTCGTCGAGGGTCTTGACGTCCACGACCAGACCCGGCGGGACCTTGAGGTAGCCCAGGTCACGGGCGATGCCCATGTTGCGGACCATCGAGCGGCCCACGAAGGCGACCCGGCGGCCGTACTCGTGCGCCGTGTCCAGGATCTGCTGGATGCGGTGGACGTGGCTGGCGAAGCTCGCCACGATGATCCGCTTGCGGGCGCCCGCGAAGACCGTGCGCAGGACGTTGGAGATGTCCCGCTCGGGCGGCACGAAACCGGGTACTTCGGCGTTCGTGGAGTCGGAGAGAAGGAGGTCGATGCCTTCCTCGCTCAGACGTGCGAACGCGTGTAGATCCGTGAGACGGCCGTCCAGCGGGAGCTGGTCCATCTTGAAGTCGCCCGTGTGGACGGCCATGCCCGCCGGTGTGCGGATGGCGACCGCGAGGGCGTCCGGGATCGAGTGGTTGACGGCGATGAACTCGCAGTCGAACGGGCCGATGCGCTCGCGGTGCCCCTCCGCCACCTCGAGGGTGTACGGGCGGATCCGGTGCTCCTGGAGCTTGGCCTCGATGAGTGCGAGGGTCAGCTTGGAGCCGATCAGCGGGATGTCCGGCTTCTCCCGCAGGAGATAGGGGACGGCGCCGATGTGGTCCTCGTGGCCATGGGTGAGGACGATGCCCTCGACGGCGTCGAGGCGGTCCCTGATGGACGAGAAGTCCGGCAGGATCAGGTCGATTCCGGGCTGCTCCTCCTCGGGGAACAGCACACCGCAGTCGACGATCAGCAGACGGCCGCCGTACTCGAAGACCGTCATGTTCCGGCCGATTTCGCCGAGGCCGCCGAGTGGGGTGACCCGGAGGCCTCCCGCGGGGAGCGGCGGGGGCGGGGCGAGTTCGGGATGCGGATGACTCAAAAGACTCTCCTCAAACACGCACGCCACGTACCGGTGGGCACGTGGCGCGCATGACGTTCGTGCAGAAGCAGTTGTCGTTGTGGATTGCAGGCACCGGTGGCCTGCCTATTCAGTTGTGAAGTCTGTTGTCAGAGCTGTACCCCGCCCGCGGCAAGATCGATCTTGAGCTGTTCGATCTCTTCGGGTGAGCACTCGACCATGGGCGAGCGCAGCGGGCCGGCGGGCAGGCCCTGCAGGGCGAGCGCCGCCTTCGTCGTCATGACGCCCTGGGTTCGGAACATGCCCGTGTAGACCGGGAGCAGCTTCTGGTGGATCTCGGTGGCCTTCTGGACGTCACCGGCGGTGAACGCCTCGACGAGGGCGCGCAGGTCCGGTGTGACCACATGGCCCACCACGGAGACGAAACCGACCGCGCCCACGGAGAGCAGCGGCAGGTTCAGCATGTCGTCGCCGGAGTACCAGGCGAGGCGGGAGCGCGCGATGGCCCAGCTCGCGCGGCCCAGGTCGCCCTTGGCGTCCTTGTTGGCGACGATCCGCGGGTGCTCCGCGAGGCGGACGAGCGTCTCGGTGCTGATCGGGACGCCGCTGCGGCCGGGGATGTCGTAGAGCATGACCGGCAGCTCGGCGGCGTCGGCGACGGCCGTGAAGTGGCGGTACAGGCCCTCCTGCGGGGGCTTGTTGTAGTACGGGGTGACGACCAGGAGGCCGTGCGCGCCCGTCCGCTCGGCGGCCTTGGCCAGTTCGACGCTGTGGTGGGTGTCGTTGGTGCCGACGCCGGCGACCACGTGGGCGCGGTCTCCGACGGCCTCCAGGACGGCTCGTACCAGGTCCGATTTCTCCGCGTCGCTGGTGGTGGGTGACTCACCGGTGGTGCCGTTGACGATCAGGCCGTCGTTGCCTGCGTCCACCAGGTGGGTGGCGAGCCGCTGGGCGCCGTCGAGGTCGAGTGCGCCGTCCGCCGTGAAGGGCGTGACCATGGCGGTGAGGACCCGCCCGAAGGGGGTCTGCGGAGTGGAGGTCGGAGCCATGGGTAACACGCTACTCGTTGCTCGCCGTCGGGTCTGCCTTCGGGGGGTGTGGAAAAGTCATGACAAAGAAGGAGCCCGGCACTGCCTGCTCGGGGGTTCAAGCAGTGCCGGGTCCGTTTGATCAGGCTAGATGAACTTCTCCAAATGCCGCAATACGGACACTTCGCCCGGATGATCCGTACATACGTCTCCGTCGCTCGACTTCGTTACGCCCCTTACGGTGCGACGCGGCCGTTGGCGTTGAAGGCGGCGTACGTCAGGGGCATGAGCTTGGCCCACTCCGCCTCCATCCTCTCGCCCACCATCTCGATCTCCCGCTGCGGGAAGGACGGCACCTTCGCCAGCTCGTGCTGGGTGCGCAGGCCGAGGAAGTGCATCAGCGAGCGGGCGTTGCAGGTGGCGTACATCGAGGAGAACAGGCCGACCGGGAGGACCGCGCGGGCCACCTCGCGGGCGACGCCGGCGGCGAGCATCTCCTGGTAGGCCTCGTAGGCCTGGCGGTAGGAATCCTCCATGGTGCGGCCGACCAGCTCCTGCTGGGCCTGGGTGCCCTCGACGAAGACGTACTTGCCGGGGCGGCCCTCCTGGACCAGCTTGCGGGAGGCGTCGGGGACGTAGAAGACCGGCTGGAGCTCGCGGTAGCGGCCCGACTCCTCGTTGTAGGACCAGCCCACGCGGTGCCGCATGAACTCGCGGAAGACGAAGATCGGGGCGCTGATGAAGAAGGTCATCGAGTTGTGCTCGAACGGGCTGCCGTGCCGGTCCCTCATCAGGTAGTTGATCAGCCCCTTGGAGCGCTCGGGGTCCTTGCCCAGCTCGTCCAGCGACTGCTCCCCGGCGGTGGAGACGCGGGCGGCGAACAGCACGTCGGCGTCGGAGGCCGTGTGCTTGATCAGCTCGACGGTGACATCACTGCGGAAGCCGGGCTTGAGGTCATCGGCTGGGGTGTCGGTCACGGTGTGGAGGGTCCTTCCATCGCGTCTTCGGAGCGGCGTCAACTTTACGGGGGCCGTTGAGCCGGACGGTCACGGGCATGCCGCGGGATTCGTGCGGGACGTCTGCTGATATTGGGCACGTTTTCGGGCACTCGCTCGTCTGTATCAGTGACGACGTCCAGTGACAGCGTCCACTCGAAAGCTCCCAGGAGGAAGTACCCACCATGTTCCGCCGGCGTGAACCCGTACCCTTCGCCTTCCTCGCCGAGGCCGACAGGTTCCGTAGCAATGTCGCTCCCCCGCCTCCCGAGCGGTCCTCCGTGAGTCAGATAGCCGGGCGGTGGCTGCTGGGGCTCACCATCGTGGCCGCGCTCGTCGGCTCCCTGGTCATCGGGATGCCGGCGCTGAGCCTGGACCACTCCTCCGAGACACAGCAGTCACAGGCGTCCCACGGGCGCTGACGCCATCCGGACCCCAATAGTGGTGAGCGGGGACACAGGCGGATAGCCTCACCGGGCACAGCCCCAGCATGGATCGAGTGAGGACCAGCCGTGCCCCTGCCCTTCCTGACGGCCGACCGCGCGTTCGAGGCGACGGAGGACGTCGCGTTGCCCTTCGACGACCGTGAGCGCTGGCGGCGCCCCTACCGGCCCGGGCCCTGGCGGGTCGGGGTCGCCGCGTTGGCGCTGCTGCTCGCCTCGTATGTGCTGTTCGCTGCCGTCATCATCGCGTTGACCGGCGCGGTGTCGGAGGCCGGCGCGGTCTTCGGCTGTTCCCTGCTGGTGATCGCCTGCGCGCTGCGGCTGCTGCGGATGGGCGTGTGGGTGAGCGACCGCGGGCTGCGCCACGTGGGCTTCCTCTTCACGCGCACGCTGTCCTGGGACCGGGTCGTGGCCGTGCGGACCGTGCAGCAGCCGGTGCGCTGGCTGGGGCTGCCGCGGACCGTCCAGGGCCAGGCCCTGACGATCGTGCGGCGGGATCGGCCCGCCGAGGCGGGCGCGCCGTTGCTGACCACGCACGGGGCGGACTTCCTGTCGCGCCCCGAGGCGTTCGACCGGGCGTCGGACGCGGTCGAGGCATGGGCCGCGGAGAACCGGCGCGGCTGATTCCGCGCACACGTACGAAGGGGCCGGTCCGCCACAGGTGCGGGTCGGCCCCTTCGTCGGTGGTCGGCTCAGGCCGGCTCGACGCGCTTGCCGTCGTGCAGGCTGATCGCCTGTTGCATCGCCTTGCGGGCGCGCGGGGTGTCGCGGGCGTCGTGGTAGGCGACGGCGAGGCGGAACCAGTTGCGCCAGTCGTCGGGGGCCGCCTCGGTCTCGGCCTTGCGCTTGGCGAAGACCTCGTCGGCCGAGTCGCGGTCGACGCGACCGCCCGGGGTGCGCTTCAGCTCGTCGACGGGCAGGCCGCCTTCGGCGTCGAGTTCGGCGGCGAGGGCGTTGGCCCGGCGGACGAACTGGGTGTTCTTCCACAGGAACCAGACGCCGATGACCGGCAGGATCAGCACCGCCACACCGAAGGTGACGGTCAGCAGCGTGCCGGACTGTATGAGCATGACGCCGCGGCTGCCGACCAGGACGAAGTAGAAGACCAGGACGGCTGCCGTGAGGGCGTAGGAGAGCTTGGCTCGCATGTCGGTCTCAGCCGAGGTCCAGGAAGTGTTCCAGGCCGAAGGTGAGGCCCGGCGTCGTCACGACCCGGCGGGCGCCCAGCAGGATGCCCGGCATGAAGCTGCTGTGGTGCAGGGAGTCGTGGCGGACCGTGAGGGTCTCGCCCTCGCCGCCCAGCAGGACCTCCTGGTGGGCCAGCAGGCCGCGCAGGCGGACGGCGTGGACAGGGATGCCGTCCACACTGGCTCCCCGCGCGCCGTCCAGGGCGGTCGCCGTGGCGTCGGGCGCGGGGGCCGTGCCCGCCTCGCGACGGGCCTCGGCGATGAGCTGGGCGGTGCGGGTGGCGGTGCCGGACGGGGCGTCCACCTTGTTGGGGTGATGGAGTTCGACGACCTCGACGGATTCGAAGTACGGGGCGGCGATCTGGGCGAACTTCATGGTCAGGACGGCCCCGATGGAGAAGTTGGGCGCGATGAGCACGCCCGTCTCCGGGGAGTCGGCCAGCCAGCCCTTGAGCTGCGCGAGACGCTCGTCGGTCCAGCCGGTCGTGCCGACCACGGCGTGGATGCCGTGCCCTACGCAGTAGTCGAGGTTGTCCATGACCGAGGCGGGCGTGGTCAGTTCGACCGCGACCTGGGCGCCGGTCTCGGTCAGCGTCCGAAGCTTGTCGCCGCGGCCGAGGGCGGCCACCAGCTCCATGTCCTCGGCGGCCTCGACCGCCCGTACCGCCTCGGAACCGATCCGGCCGTTGGCGCCGAGGACCGCCACGCGCAGCTTGCTCATCGTTGTCGTTTCCTTACAGGAGTGGATCAGGCCACAGCGTCGTGCAGCCGGGAGGCCTGCTTGTCCTTGAGCGGGCCGATGACCGACAGCGACGGGCGTCGGCCCAGGATGTCGCGGGCCACGGCCCGCACCTCGTCCGGGGTCACGGCCGCTATCCGGGTCAGCATGTCGTCGACCGACATCTGCTCGCCCCAGCACAGCTCGCTCTTGCCGATGCGGTTCATGAGGGCGCCGGTGTCCTCCAGGCCGAGGACCGTGGAGCCCCTGAGCTGGCCGATGGCGCGGCCGATCTCGTCGTCGGACAGGCCCTGCTCGGCGACCTGGTCGAGTTCGTCCCGGCAGATCTTCAGCACATCGTGGACCTGGGACGGCCGGCAGCCCGCGTACACGCCGAAGAGGCCGCAGTCGGCGAAGCCGGAGGTGTACGAGTACACGCTGTAGGCCAGGCCGCGCTTCTCGCGGACCTCCTGGAACAGGCGGGACGACATGCCGCCGCCGAGGGCCGTGTTGAGCACGCCGAGAGCCCAGCGGCGGTCGTCCGTGCGGGCCAGGCCGGGCATGCCGAGGACGACGTGCGCCTGCTCGGTCTTGCGGCCGATCAGCTCGACGCGGCCGGCCGTGCGGATCGCGCGCCGTCCGTCGCGCGGGGCGATGGGTGCGGCGTCGGGGCTGTTGAGGGCGCCCGCCTTCTCGAAGGCCGCGCGGACCTGGCGTACGACCTTGTTGTGGTCGATGTTGCCGGC
The DNA here is from genome assembly GCF_055581185.1 of Streptomyces sp. NPDC031474. NCBI lineage: Bacteria > Bacillati > Actinomycetota > Actinomycetes > Kitasatosporales > Streptomycetaceae > Streptomyces > Streptomyces sp. NPDC031474. Next base: position 421,905 of record NZ_JBVIJX010000011.1, on the reverse strand, counting down.
GGCCGCGACCACGAGGTGGGTGGGGTCGTAGTGCTTCTTGTAGAAGCGGCGGATGCGGTCGGCGGTGAGGGCGTTGACCGTGTCGACGGTGCCGAGGACCGGGCGGCCGAGGGCGTTGTCGCCGAACATCGTGTGGGCGAAGAGGTCGTGCACGCAGTCGCCGGGGTCGTCCTCGGTCATCGCGATCTCTTCGAGGATCGCGCCGCGCTCGACGTTGACGTCCTCTTCGAGGATGAGCGAGCCGGTCAGCATGTCGCAGACGACGTCGATGGCGAGCGGCAGGTCCGTGTCGAGCACGCGCGCGTAGTAGCACGTGTACTCCTTCGCGGTGAACGCGTTCATCTCGCCGCCGACGGCGTCGAGCGCGGAGGAGATGTCCAGCGCGGACCTGCGGGTCGTCCCCTTGAAGAGGAGGTGCTCCAGGTAGTGCGTGGCGCCGTTCAGGGACGGCGTCTCGTCGCGGGAGCCGACGTGCGCCCAGATGCCGAAGGTGGCCGAGCGCACCGAGGGGAGGGTTTCGGTGACGATCCGCAGGCCGCCGGGCAGGGTGGTCTTGCGGACGACGCCGATGCCGGCCGTGCCCTTGATCAGGGTTTGGGTACGGGCGACGGCCCGCGCCTCCGAAGAGGTGCGGGCCGTCGCCGTGGAGCTACGAGACGTCACTTGTCGGTGTCGTCCTTCTTGTCGTCGTCACCCGCGGCGGAGCCGCTGTCGGACTCGGCTTCGCCCTCGACCACGGGGATCAGGGAGAGCTTGCCGCGGGAGTCGATCTCGGCGATCTCGACCTGGACCTTCTGGCCCACTCCGAGGACGTCCTCGACGTTCTCCACCCGCTTGCCGCCGGCGAGCTTGCGGATCTGCGAGATGTGCAGCAGACCGTCCTTGCCCGGGAGCAGCGACACGAACGCACCGAAGGTGGTGGTCTTGACGACCGTACCCAGGTAGCGCTCGCCGACCTCCGGCATGGTCGGGTTGGCGATGCCGTTGATCGTGGCGCGGGCGGCCTCGGCCTGCGAGCCGACCTGGGCACCGATGTAGATGGTGCCGTCGTCCTCGATCGTGATCTCGGCGCCGGTGTCCTCCTGGATCTGGTTGATCATCTTGCCCTTCGGGCCGATGACCTCACCGATCTTGTCCACCGGGATCTTGACGGTGATGATCCGCGGGGCGTTCGGGGACATCTCGTCCGGCGTGTCGATCGCTTCCATCATCACGTCGAGGATGTGGAGGCGGGCGTCGCGGGCCTGCTTGAGGGCCGCGGCCAGGACGGACGCCGGGATGCCGTCCAGCTTGGTGTCGAGCTGGAGGGCGGTGACGAACTCCTTGGTGCCGGCGACCTTGAAGTCCATGTCGCCGAAGGCGTCCTCCGCACCGAGGATGTCGGTGAGGGCGACGTAGTGCGTCTCGCCGTTGATCTCCTGGGAGATCAGGCCCATGGCGATGCCGGCGACGGGGGCCTTCAGGGGCACACCGGCGTTCAGCAGCGACATGGTGGAGGCGCAGACCGAGCCCATGGACGTCGAGCCGTTGGAGCCGAGGGCCTCGGACACCTGACGGATCGCGTAGGGGAACTCCTCGCGCGTCGGCAGGACCGGCACGATGGCGCGCTCGGCGAGGGCGCCGTGGCCGATCTCGCGGCGCTTCGGGGAGCCGACGCGGCCGGTCTCGCCGACGGAGTACGGCGGGAAGTTGTAGTTGTGCATGTAGCGCTTGCGGGTCACCGGGGAGAGGGTGTCCAGCTGCTGCTCCATGCGGAGCATGTTGAGGGTGGTGACGCCCAGGATCTGGGTCTCGCCACGCTCGAACAGCGCCGAGCCGTGCACGCGCGGGATGGCCTCGACCTCGGCGGCGAGCGTACGGATGTCCGTCAGCCCGCGGCCGTCGATGCGCTTCTTCTCCTTGATGACGCGCTCACGGACCAGGGACTTGGTCAGCGAGCGGTACGCGGCGGAGATCTCCTTCTCGCGGCCCTCGAACTCCGGCAGGAGCTTCTCGGCGGCCAGACCCTTGACGCGGTCCAGCTCGGCCTCGCGCTCCTGCTTGCCCGCGATGGTCAGCGCGGAGGCCAGCTCCGGGCGGACGGCGGCGGTGAGCGCCTCCAGGACGTCGTCCTGGTAGTCGAGGAAGACCGGGAACTCGCCGGTGGGCTTGGCGGCCTTGGCGGCGAGGTCGGCCTGGGCCTTGCAGAGCACCTTGATGAAGGGCTTCGCGGCGTCCAGACCGGAGGCGACGACCTCCTCGGTCGGGGCCTCGGCGCCGCCCTTGACCAGCTGGATGGTCTTCTCGGTGGCCTCGGCCTCGACCATCATGATCGCGACGTCGCCGTCCTCCAGGACGCGGCCCGCGACCACCATGTCGAAGACGGCGTCCTCGAGCTCGGTGTGCGTCGGGAACGCGACCCACTGGCCGTTGATCAGCGCGACGCGGACGCCGCCGATCGGTCCGGAGAAGGGCAGACCGGCCAGCTGCGTGGACGCGGAGGCGGCGTTGATCGCCACGACGTCGTACAGGTGGTCGGGGTTGAGCGCCATGATCGTGGCGACGACCTGGATCTCGTTGCGCAGGCCCTTCTTGAAGGACGGGCGCAGCGGGCGGTCGATGAGGCGGCAGGTGAGGATCGCGTCCTCGCTCGGCCGGCCCTCACGGCGGAAGAAGCTGCCGGGGATCTTGCCGGCGGCGTACATCCGCTCCTCGACGTCCACCGTGAGGGGGAAGAAGTCGAGCTGGTCCTTGGGGTTCTTGGATGCGGTGGTGGCCGACAGCACCATGGTGTCGTCGTCCAGGTACGCCACGGCGGAGCCGGCGGCCTGCTTGGCCAGGCGGCCCGTCTCGAAGCGGATGGTGCGGGTGCCGAAGGAGCCGTTGTCGATGACGGCCTCGGCGTAGTGGGTCTCGTTCTCCACTAGCGTTTTCTCCTCGTCTTCGTCCCGCGCTCTGCCCGTGTGGCAGGGGGACGGTTGCGGAGAGGCGCGCCGTGCGGTGCGGGCCGGTCTTCGATCGAAGCACCCGGGGATCTCTTTCCCGGGGGCCACTACCGAGGACCGGCGGCGGTGAGGTGCGCTTCTCCTCGTTCGGTGTTGCGTGGTGACGTTTACCCGCAGCGAGTACACGTCATCACGCTGTGTCGTACGTATTGCGTTGTGCTACCACACTACAAAGCGTTGGTGACACTCCGCACGTTTCCGCACGAAGGCGGGGTGTACGACGGCCCCTGCCATGCGTCCTGTCGTGTGTCCTGTTGTGCGTACAGCAAAAGGGAGCGGTCCCGATGATCACGGGAACCGCTCCCCTCACGGCGTCCTACTTGGCGCCCGCCGCACCGCGGCGGATGCCGAGGCGGTCGACCAGCGCACGGAAGCGCTGGATGTCCTTCTTGGCGAGGTACTGCAGCAGGCGGCGACGCTGACCGACCAGGATCAGCAGACCACGACGGGAGTGGTGGTCGTGCTTGTGGGTCTTGAGGTGCTCGGTCAGGTCCGAGATCCGGCGCGACAGCATGGCGACCTGGACCTCGGGGGAGCCGGTGTCGCCCTCCTTCTGGCCGAACTCGGTGATGATCTGCTTCTTCGTAGCGGCGTCGAGCGGCACGCGTACTCCTCGTAGTCTTTTCAGGGCCACCGAGTGCCCCCGGTCTGTGTCTCGGGGGAGCTTCCGTTACTCGGGAGGCGGGGATCCGCTGGGCGCGACCTCCAGAGCCTTCAGGGAGTGCCTGAGGGTTCTTCCGGGGGTGCGTACACAAACGGCCGTCATTGAGGGTACCAGGCAGTCGGGGGCGCTCTCGCACGGGTCCGCGAAAGCCGGAGGGCGGCGCAAAGGCGGCCACTAGGGTGAGCGCACAGATCGTTTTCGTACGTCGGGAAGGGGCCGTTGCGGCATGGCGGAGACGGAAGAGCAGATCAAGGCGCGCAAGGAGCGGGAGCGGGACGAGCTGTACGCGCTCGACATCTCCGGCGTCGAGTGGAAGTGCGCTCCGGGCACGGAGGAGCACGAGGAGCGCGTCGAGATCGCCGAGCTGCCCGACGGGGCCGTGGCGATGCGGTCGTCGCTCGACCCGGAGACGGTGCTGCGGTACACCGAGGCGGAGTGGCGGGCGTTCGTGCTGGGCGCCCGGGACGGCGAGTTCGATCTGGAGCCGGCGCCGCACAACGGGGGTCTGGCGGCGGAGTAGCACGGTCGCCCGGAAACGGGGGCGCCCGGAAACGGGGGCGCACAGGGGTGGACCGCTGGAGCAGCCGTGACGGCGATCGTCGCGGCTGCTTCTTCGTGCTCGGCCCGCGGGTCAGCCGGTCATCGAGCGGGCGGTCGCGTACACGTCGAAGACGGCCAGGGCCAGCGGTACGAGGGTCAGCAGGACGAAGCCCTCGGCGATCTCCGTGAACCGGCCCCAGAACGGCGTGAGACCGCCGCGCGAGGTGATCAGGCCGACCGCGGTGACGATCGCGGAGGCCGCGGCGATCGCGGCGACGAGCCAGATCGTACGGATGTCCAGGTCGGCGCGGTCACCCGTGAGGGCGGCGCGGATCGCCGAGTGGGGCGGGTCGAGGGCCAGGCCGAGGCCGAGCAGGACGAGGGAGGCGAGGCCCGCGGCCAGCACGGGCGCGACCTGGGCGGTGTAGCGGAAGAGGTGGGCGCGCATCAGCAGGGCGATGCCCGTGGCCAGCGCGAGGAGCTGGGCCCACACGTCGTCGGAGAACCCGAGGACCGTGCAGGCGCCGACGGTGATCACCGCGCAGCCGCCGACCAAACCCACCAGGAGTTCGTGGCCGCGGCGGGCCTGGGCGGCGATCCGCTCGGCGTCGACCGGCTCGCGGGGGGTGGGGTCGGTGCCGTAGGCGCTACGCGTACCGGAGTCCGGGGTGTCGAAGCCGATCGGCAGGCGGGCGAAGCGCATGGACAGGCCGGGCAGGAAGGCCAGGGCGCCCACGCCGACGGGCGCGCACAGGGCGGCGGTCTCGGCCGGGGTCCAGTGCGCGAGGGTCGCCGCGAACACCGCGGCCAGGCCCGCGCCGGAGGCGACGACGAAGGCGACGAAGGGGCCGTCGCCGCGGGGGGAGCACAGAGTGAGCAGCACCGAGGCCAGCAGGACCGCGGCGCAGGCCAGCAGGAACTGGAGTTTGCCGATGCCCTGGCCGTCGGCGAGCGGGAGCAGCCCGGAGCCCGCCACCGCCACGCTTGGCAGGGCGCCGAGTCCCAGGGCGACGGCGGAGCCGCGGTCGTCGTAGACGCGGGCCCGGACACAGGCGAGGGCGACCAGCAGGACGCCGACAACCGCGGCGAGGACGCCGGGCAGGCTGTTCATGTCGTGGTGCGGGTCGCCGGTCCAGGCCACGAAGGCGAGCAGGGCCGGCAGGACGCCTCCGCCGACGAGGCCTGCGGCGCGCGTCAGGTCGCCGTTCCACAGGGTGTGCTCGCGCGTCACGGCGGAGGCGACCGCCTCGGACACGTCGTCGAAGACGGCGGGCGGCAGCGACTCGGCGAAGGGGCGCAGGGTGAGGAGTTCGCCGTCGAGGATGTGCTGGGCGGCGAACGAGCGTGAACTGTCGAGGACGGCGCCGTCCCGGCGGACGAGGTGGTAGCCGACCGGGGCGCCCTCGGCGGGGCTCTGCCGGGAGAGCCTGAGGATCTCCGGGTAGATGTCGGCGACCGGGACGTCGTCGGGCAGCGCCACGTCGATCCGGCTGTCGGGGGCGACGATGGTGACCCGGCAGAAGCCGAGCCCCGTCGCCGCCGCGGGAGCGGTTCCGTTGCCGCGCCCTTCTCCGGTGGCTGCCGCGGAGGCCGCGATACTCACCTGCTGCTCCCCCTCAGTGATGGTTCCGCGTCGACGGTGTGAAAGTGCGGTGTGGAGTCCCGCTCCGGTGCGTGCGCCGGGCCGCCCGCGGGTGTGCTCACGCGAACATCCGGCACCCTACCGCCCTCCGGTCGCAGGGTCAGTCAGTAGGATCACGCGGCGGCCTGCGTCCGCCTGACACGGGGTGGCGGACGGTACTTCGGGGGCCTCGCAAGGGGATTGGTGAGCAGTGAGCCATATCGTCGTGAAGCGTCCGCCACGGGCGCTGCCGTCCGAGGTGCCCATGGGCGAGGTCGTGCTGCAGCCTCCGCCGGAGCTGCCTCGGGGGCATCAGGAGAGCGTGCTGATGCAACTGCTGCCGACGCTCGGCATGGGCGGCTCGGTGGTCTTCTTCTTCACGAGCGGGCAGCCGTTCATGAGGATCATGGGCATGGTCATGATCGCCTCGACGGTGGCCATGTCGATCGCGATGGTGGTGCGCTTCCGCCGCGGCTCGCAGGGGCAGTTGGCGGACATGCGCCGGGACTACCTGGGCTATCTGGCGCAGACCCGGCGCACCGCGCTCGACACCGCGCGGGCCCAGCGGGACGCGCAGTACTACCTGCACCCCTCCCCCGAGCAGTTGTGGGCGCTGGTCGCCGAGGGCAGCCGGGTGTGGGAACGGCGGCCCGGGGACGAGGACTTCGCCCAGGTCCGCGTGGGCCTGGGCGTCCAGGCGCTGGCGACCCCGCTGCTCGCCCCCGAGACCGGCCCGGTGGAGCAGCTGGAGCCGCTGACGGCGGGCGCCCTGCAGCGCTTCATCGCCGTCCACGACAGCCTGGACGACCTGCCGATGGCCGTGTCGCTGCGCGCCTTCTACCACGTCACGGTCAGCGGCGAGCCGCGGTCGGCGCGCTCCTGCGCCCGTGCCCTGGCCGGTTCGCTGGCGGCGCTGCACTCGCCTCAGGACCTGGTCCTCGTCGTCGCGGCGGGCCGGGAGGAACTGCCGCACTGGGACTGGGCGAAGTGGCTGCCGCACGTCCAGGCCGCCGGTGCCGTGGACGGGGCGGGCAGCCGCCGGCTGATCGGCGCCGACACCCGTGAGCTGGAGCAGCTGCTCGGGGCGCGGCTCGCCGGCCGGCCGCGGTTCCATCCGAACGCGGCGCCGCTGCCCGACGAACCGCACATCGTCGTCGTCCTGGACGGCGTCTCCCTGCCCCCGGACTCGGTCCTGGCCAATGCCGAGGGGCTGCAGGGGGTGACGGTGCTCGAGATCGTCCCCGGGGAGCTCACCGGGGCGGGCGGCGAGCTGGACATCGTCGTACTGCCCGGCGCGTTGCGGCTGGAGTCGGCGCACGGGGCCGTCTACGAGGGGACGCCCGACGCCCTCTCGCCGGAGTCCGCCGAGGCGCTCGCCCGGCAGCTCGCCCCGCTGCGGATGGCCTCCGGCGGGGACGACGACGAACCGCTGCTGGCCAACCTGGAGTTCACCGACCTGCTGAGCCTCGGGGACGCGGCGTCCGTGGACCCGTCGCGCACCTGGCGGCCGCGTTCGCTGGCGGAGCGGCTGCGGGTGCCGATCGGGGTGGGCGAGGACGGCCGTCCGGTGATGCTGGACCTGAAGGAGGCGGCGCAGGAGGGCATGGGGCCGCACGGGCTGTGCGTGGGCGCCACCGGTTCCGGCAAGTCCGAACTACTGCGCACCCTGGTGCTGGGCCTGGCCGTCACCCACTCCTCCGAGACCCTGAACTTCGTGCTCGCCGACTTCAAGGGCGGCGCGACCTTCGCCGGCATGGCGCAGATGCCGCACGTGGCGGCCGTGATCACCAACCTGGCGGACGACCTGACGCTGGTCGACCGGATGGGCGACTCCATCCGGGGCGAGCTCAACCGCCGTCAGGAGCTGCTGCGGGACGCGGGCAACTACGCCAACATCCACGACTACGAGAAGGCGCGGGCCGCGGGCGCTGCCCTGCAGCCGATTCCCTCCCTGGTCCTGGTGATCGACGAGTTCAGCGAGCTGCTGACGGCGAAGCCGGACTTCATCGAGATGTTCGTGCAGATCGGCCGGATCGGCCGCTCGCTCGGCGTGCACCTGCTGCTGGCCTCCCAGCGTCTGGAGGAGGGTCGGCTGCGCGGCCTGGAGACCTACCTGTCGTACCGCGTCGGTCTGCGGACGTTCTCCGCGGCGGAGTCGCGGGCGGCGCTGGGCGTGCCCGACGCGTACTCGCTGCCGAACGTGCCGGGTTCGGGGTTCCTGAAGTTCGGCACGGACGAAATGGTGCGGTTCAAGGCGGCGTACGTGTCCGGGGTCTACCGCTCGGGCGGTCAGCGGGCGGCGGCGGGCGGCGGCCCGCTGCCGCTGGACCGGCGGCCGGTGCTGTTCACCTCGGCCGAGGTGCCGGTGCGGTACGCGGCCGTGCCGCAGCAACTGGGTTCCGGGGACGGTCCCGAGGTCGACGAGGCCCTCGCCGACACCGTCCTCGACGTGATCGTGCGGCGGCTGGAGGCGCAGGGCCCGGCGGCGCACCAGGTGTGGCTGCCGCCGCTGGACAGCCCGCCGTCGCTGGACGCGCTCCTGCCGGGGCTCACCGCAGTGCAGGGCCGCGGACTCACCCAGCCCGGCTACGAGGGCGCGGGCCGGCTGGTCGTGCCGGTCGGTCTGGTCGACAAGCCGTTCGAGCAGCGCCGCGACTCCCTCTGGGTGGACTTCTCCGGCGCGGCGGGCCACATGCAGATCGTCGGCGGCCCGCAGTCCGGCAAGTCGACGCTGGTGCGCACGCTGATCTCGGCGTTCGCCCTCACCCACACACCGCACGAGGTCCAGTTCTACGGCCTCGACTTCGGCGGTGGCGGCATGGCGACGGTGGCCGGCCTGCCGCATGTCGGCGGGATCGCCTCGCGGCTGGACCCGGAGCGGGTGCGGCGCACGGTCGCCGAGGTGTACGGCGTGCTGACCCGCCGCGAGGAGTACTTCCGCTCGGCCGGAATCCCGTCGATCGCGGACTTCCGGGCCAGGCGGGCGCGGGGCGACATCTCGGTGACGGACCAGCCATGGGGCGATGTGTTCCTGGTCATCGACGGGTGGGGCAACTTCCGCGCGGACTACGAGGCGATGGACCAGATCATCCACGAGATCGCGGCGCGCGGCCTCGGCTACGGCATCCACCTGGTGCTGACCGCCTCGCGCTCGATGGAGGTCAGGGCCGCCCTCAAGGACCATCTGATGAACCGCCTGGAGCTGCGGCTCGGCGACACGATGGACTCCGAGATCGACCGCAAGGTCGCCGCGAACGTCCCGGCGGGCGTTCCGGGCCGCGGCCAGTCCCCGCAGAAGCTGCACTTCATGGCGGCGGTGCCGCGAATCGACGGCCTCACCTCCGACACCGACCTCTCCGACGCCACCCAGGCGCTGGCCACGGAGGTCGCCCGGCACTGGCAGGCCCCGGCTGCTCCAGAAGTACGGCTGCTGCCGCGCGAGTTCCCGGCCGCCTCGCTGCCGCCGGGGAACCGGTTCCCGCGCCGCGGCGTCGCCTTCGCCCTCGACGAGAACGCCCTCGAACCGGTCTACGTCGACTTCGAACAGGACCCGTTCTTCCTCGTCTTCGGCGAGAGCGAGTCCGGCAAGTCGAACCTGCTGCGGTTGCTGATCAAGCAGTTGACGGAGCGGTACTCGGGCGACGAGTGCAAGCTGTTCGTCGTCGACAACAGGCGCTCCCTGCTGGACGTGACCCCGTCCTCCCACCTGGCCGAGTACATCCCGATGTCCAACGCCATGGAACATCACATGGCCGCGCTGGCCGACCTGATGCGACGCCGGACGCCGACGGCCGACGTGACGGCACAGCAACTCCGCGACCGGAGCTGGTGGCGGGGGCCGACGGTGTTCGTCGTCATCGACGACTACGACCTGGTGGCGACGTCGAGCGGCAATCCGCTGGCCGGACTGACGGAACTGCTGCCGTTCGCCCGGGACGTGGGCGTGCGGTTCATCGTCGCCCGGTCGACGGCGGGCGCGGGACGGGCGTCGTACGAGGCGTTCATGCAGCGCATCAAGGAACTGGGCGCCCAGGGCGTGGTGTTGGCGGGCGACCCCGGAGAGGGGGACCTCCTGGGCGGCGTACGGCCCCGGCCGATGCCTGCGGGACGGGGGGTCTTTGTGTCGCGGCGGCGGGGGAAGCCGTTGGTGCAGGTGGGGTGGGTGCCGGAAGGAACGGATGGGCGGGCGTAGTTGGCGGGCCTCGCTTCACCCGCCGTCCAGCCGTGCACGGTGAGTTGTGGAAAGTATGGTGAGATCCGTGAACTCACTTGAACCGAGTTCACGGATCTGGCTGCTAGGAGCGGGCGTGACTGTCCCGTTCGGCGGGCGGGTTTCACGGGGACACGGGGAAGGGGTTCACGCGTGGCGTGGGACGAGTGGGAGCAGATGAAGGCCGCGGCGGCCGATCAGCATGCCACCCGGATGCAGCTCAACCAGTACCCGGCCGACCAGGGCGGGGACGGTACGCAGGGAGACCTGGTGGCCGGCCACCAGGACCTGGAGGCGGTCGGCAAGGCGGCTCACGACCTGTTCGAGGACTTCACGACCTACAGCGGGCACGCGCGCGTCGCCTCCGCGGCGGCCGCGGGCGGACTCAAGGGTGAGGGTTTCGCTCTGGGTGCCGCGCTTGACCATGTGACGGAGCGCTGGAGCGAGCAGACCAAGACCCTGCTGGACGCCTGCGCCCACATCTCCAACCACCTGCGCTTCACGAAGAACCAGCACGCCGCCGACGACTCGTACATCGCCGGCGCGGTCAGCAGCATCGCCACGCTGGAAGAGGGCTTCGACGACCGGAAGGGCCACTGACGCCGATGGACCTCGACGCCCTGCGCTACGGGGATTTCTCCAAGCTCGGTGAAGCGGTCACCGACTGGGAGCAGATGACGAAGAAGCTCGCGGACCTGCAGAAGGACGCGGAAAGCAACCTCAAGGCCAAGGCAGACACGGCCAAGTGGGCCGGCGTCAACGCCACCGTCTCCCGCGAGTTCATCACCAAGACCGCCGCCGAGTTCGCCGACGCGCACACCCAGGCCGACTCCATCACCAAGATCCTCAGCGACACCCGCGGTGAACTCGTTGGTTTCCGAACTCAGTTGAACGACGCGATCAGGCGGGCCGCGGAGCAGCACCTGACCGTGGTCGACACCGGTGAGGGCACGTTCACCGTCGCCGGGAACACCCGGCCCGACTGGGCGTCCGACCCCAGCGGGAAGACCGGTGTGACGGATCAGAAGGTAGTGGACGCCTTCCGTGACGAGATCCAGGGCATCCTGACCAAGGCGACGCAGAGCGACACCAGCGCCGCGAAGGTCCTGCGGCTGCTCGTCGACCAGGCCAAGTACGGCTTCGCCGACGCGTCCTATGCAGACCGGGATGAGGCGGCCAAGGCCGTCGCCGCTGCGGAGAAGCTGGCGAAGATGGCCAAGAACCCGGCTGACATGAGCCTCGACGACATCAAGGACTTCAACCGCACGATGGAGCTGTACAACGGCGATTCCCTCTTCGCGGAACAGTTCGCCACCCGCCTCGGCCCCAAGGGGACGCTCCAGTTCTGGACCGAGATGACCTCGGCACACGCCGGTGCCAGGGGCTCGGAGCTCGAGACGATGAAGAGCCTCCAGAACAATCTGAGCCTCACCCTGGCCACGGCGTCTTTCTCGGACTCGGACGCCATGCAGGACTGGAAGAAGGACCTCATCGCAGAACGGAACACCAACTTCCGTGCCGCCAACTCCTTCAGCCCGATCGGGGCTCTGGGGTCACAGGTCATCAGCAGCCTGATGCGGGAGGGGCAGTACGACACGGAGTTCCTGGACGACTATCGGGAGAAGGTATTCAAGGCGGACAAGGGCGCGGGGGAATCGAACACCGATGCTCTATGGGTGAAAGGGTACGACGCCCTGGACCTCGTCTTCGGCGACGGCAACGGCCGGGACCCGCTGGAGGGGCTGTTCGAGGGCTTGTCTCACAACCCCGAGGCGGCAACGCATGCGTTCGAGTCCAAGTCAGACTTGGATCACATGTTGGGCACAACCGTTTACACGGACCGGGGCGAGTCTCTTGGGCATGCCCTGCAGGCTGCCGTCACCGGAGTTGCCATCGGTGACTACTCTTCCACAGCTCCGCCGCACAGCGCCGCGCAGGTGCAGATCATGGCCAACATCATGAGCGCGGTGGCGCAGCCCGGCGGAGGCGCAGACCTAGTGAGCAAGGGGCTGGGAGAAAGCTTCGGGAACATGGCGGCTTCTTATATGCCGGAGATCAGCCGAGCCTTCGCGGGCCCCAACGCTGCGGTGTTTCTAACCACCAGCGACCTTCCCAAGGGGCTGGGACCAGTGGACGTGGCCAGGTTCCTTTCCGCAGTATCCCTGGATCCCGATGGAAGGGCCGGCATCATCGTCGGAGAAAGTGTTTACACTAGCGGCCTCCTCGATGCACATCTTTCGGACCCGTCCCTGTTCGACGGTCCTCGAAACACAGTCCTTGAAGAAATCGGCAGAAATGCAGGAATTATCGAGGGCATCGTCGGTCATTCCGTTGCGGACGAAAATGTTCAAGCCGCAGTCGACGGCGAGAAGGACTACAACGAGTCTCTAGAAAAGAAGGGTGATTTTGTCAAGACGTGGCTGGCAACCGGCCTGGGATATGGATCCGTATCTCTTTTCCCCGATACACACATAGGTGGGGCAACCGGTGCTGCGGTCGGCGGATTTGCCGGAGGGGCCATCGGCTTGGCTGTCGATCGACTCCTCGAGGGACAGGAACTGGAAGGCGCACGGGACGAAGCCCTGTATGCCAGCGCCAAGGACCTCTACGCGATGCGCGATTCGGTCAACCAGCAGACGCAATGGTCGGTCGAGGACGCCCTTGAACAGCACCACACGAATCTACCAAAGGACGGCACAGCAAACACCGTCCGCGTAGCCGTCAACGATGGCTGGAACGACGCCAGTAATTTCCTGAGCGACTCCAAGGATCGTCCGCATGACTGAGGATGCTCAGAAAAAGGAAAGGGAATGGGCCGCGACCAAGGCGAGCGCGAAAGGATTTCTCATCTGTCTGACGGTGCTCAGTCTTGTCGGCGCTGTAGCCTGGTTCGCGTTGACAACAGGGCTCGAACGCCTTCCGTCGAAGGTTTGCGACGGGGCCGTCGAACGTGATGTGGTGGTCCGGGTGCTGCCGCGTACGCGAACGGCGGAGGAGCGCGCAAGCCAGCGACACGAGGGGGAGCGCCTCATGTTCTCCTGCAACATCTACACCAGCGCGGATCCGATTCTTTCCGGCATGGCGCGCGTTGAAGACGTTTCCCCGGGGAAGTGGCTCGACTTCTACGGAGGCGCAGGAGAGCGCAAGGTCATTCGAGCCTCCTTCAACGGCATCGAGGCTTTGGCCGAGCTTGACGATGACAGTGGCAGCTCGCATATCTACGTCCCCTGTGTTCCTGAAGGGATTCAAACACAAAAATCAAACGAGCCCTACGCGATCACCGTTGAAGCGGGCGTGATCGGAGAAGGCAGAGTCTCCGGAGCCACACTGCGTCAAGCCGTGACTGATTTCGGCTACCAACTAGCCAAGCACTCCTACAAACTGGCTGGATGTCAGAACCCTCGCAATTTTCCCGAGGAACTGCCTCGCTACGACAACGAGTGAGGGGAGCGATCCTATGAATGACGAAGAGGTCGTCAGGCAGTTCGACGGGCGTGGCCGGGTCCAGTTGCGGCTCGGTCAGCTGGATCCCGAGCGGAACCGCCGCGTCGTGAAGATCGCTCACGCTCTCGGCTACCGACAGATCACCTCCGGCAATCTGAACCGCTGGGACGTCAGTCGCCTCTATGAACGCGACGACGCCCCCGACGCCCGGCGACGCGCCGAGCAGACCATCGCACGGCTCCGGGCCGGCGGCCCGGTGCTTCTGGCCACCGAACCGCCCCCGCCTCCGCCACCTCCTCCAGCCCCGCCGCTCACGCCTCGGCAGTCGCAGCCCCGCCCCCGGCGGTCCCTGGAGCCCCAGCCGCCCCCACCGGTGGCCCCATCCACGTCCAGGATCCCGTCTCGGCCGCACTACCCGCCCCGACCATCGAACCCGCCGCCTCATCCGGAGGCACCTTCCCAAGAAGACTGAACTGTTTGAGTGCCGCCGTGTGTGATGGTGCCCAGATCCCCTCAGCAGCAGGCGGAACCACTCACATTCACTGCGGCACCGCCGCCATCGACAAGGGCCTGGATCGGGCCGCCCCGTCGGCCCGATCCAATCCACTCGGTAGACGCTCCGTGTCAGATGTCAGATGTCAGACGTCAGGCGCCCGCTCGGACGGGGTGCCAGCGCTCAATGGGTCGCCTCCTGCGACGGGTGATGGCAGGCGCAGCTGCAACGGCGTACCAGCAGTAAGCCCCCACCGTGCGGGAGCGGAATGTCTTGCAGGCGGCGGCACGAGACGTGCACGTCCTCGTACCCGGGCCGACGCGCCAGAGTGCATTCCGGCGACAACTCCCCTGCCTCCCTCGCCGCTCAGGCAGACCGCGCGCTCACTGCTCACCCCCGGATCGGCCGGACGGGGGCAGGACGGTGAGCACGTCCGGCTGCGGCGGGTAGTACACGGCGCACAGCTTGCACGCGTAGACGACGAAGCCGGGCCCCGAGTTCTGGTGGACCACGCCGACCACGATCGGGGCCTCGGTCGTCACGTGGCAGCGCACGCACATCCGCACCGGCGGGCGGGGCGTCTTGGGTCCCGTCGCCATTACGCCGCTCCCTCCACGCCGGTGACATGCCGGTCAAGGTCGAACCCGAAGTCCGCCGCCACGCCCAGGGCCACACGACGGCGCGCCTGCCTCGCCTGCTCACACTCCCCTTCCCGGTGAGCCCGCTCTGCCGCGAGCACGTACGGGCGGACTGGAACGGTGGAGGCTCCATCGAGGGGCTCGATCAGCCCGTACGGGGAACGGGACGCGGGGAGCCGTACGGCCACGGTGCCGGACCTCTCGGGAATGCGGCCGTGGGCCGCCGGTACCGCCGAGCGTGTACTCGCCCTTCGCCGGCCGGTGCCGGGCGCGAACACGCCCAGGATCCAGCGCAGCAGCGCGTGGATAATGCTCACTGTCATCAACCTCCGTTTGGGTTGGTGGCCATGCCCCCGGACGGCGCCCACCGTCGCGGGGGTCTTCTACTGACATTGACTGTACGCCAACTTAGTACGTCTTAGCACGTCTCTTCACGTAACAAGACGCCCTATGCTGGCTTGAGCTGGCCTTTTACGCTCCAGGGCATGATAGAAATCGACCGGGAGAGCATCGTTCCGATGTACGTGCAGCTTGCTTCCGCCCTGCGCGAGCGCATCCGACGCGGCGAGATTCCGGTTGGCCGCCGCATCCCTTCTCACTTCGAACTGGAGCAGGAGACGGGCGGAGCAGTCAGCCGTCGAACCATCAAGTCCGCCATCGAGGCACTACAGGCCGAGGGAATCGTTCAAGGAGTCCAGGGCAAGGGTGTGTTCGTCATCGCTCTGCCAGCCGACACGTCCGAGGACGACAAGGTCGACGACTGACAAGCAGGTCACTGCTTCAAGGTGCCGGAGACGATGGAGGACCCATTACGCCTTCACCGACGCCTCTTGCTCTCCGGCGCGCGCCGAGGGTTCCGGACGACACAGCACAACACCAGGGTGGGCACCTCCCGTGCGTGCCCACCCTGGTGTTGCGAAGTACCTTCTTGCTGCTACATGAAGTAGCTGGCGCCCTTCAGGTCGCCGCCGCGGTAGTCACCGCCGGCGCCGTGGACCTTGTGCGAGATCTGGAGCAGCGCCGCGTGAATGCCTCGGGCGTGCTTGTTCCACTCCTCGCTCTTGCTCTGGAACTGCTGGAACGCCTCGCCGCCCCAGCCCGAGGACACGTTCAGCACGGCCTGCCTCAGCGCCTCGAGGTCTTCCTCGAGCTTCCTGGCCTGGTCGCCGAGCTCGGTGGCGAGCGCGTCCATGGTGCCGTAGGTGACGGCGAGTTCCTCGTAATGAGCTCCGGATCCGGACATGTTTCCCTCGTTTCTCTGAAGACTTCAGCCGGACTTCGCGGTCCGGACAACGGTGTGGTTCAGCGCGACCAGTGGCTCGTGCTTATCAGTAGCTGTTGAGCGCCGAAGTCTTTCCGCCGAGATCCTCGACCGAGATCTTGGTCATGTCGGCCGTGATCTGGTCTTCGAGGTTCTGCTTGTCGGTCTTGGTCATGTGGATGCCCTCGAGGAAGTCGTCGAGCATCTTGCCGATCGCGGCCATGTGGCCGTTGATTTCCGTCTGCTTGGTGTTGAACGCATTGGCTCCCTGGCCGGTCCACGCCTTCTCGATCATGTCGATCGTGCCCTGCAACTTCGCGAGGGAGCCCCTGATGTTGTCGTAGCGATCGATGACTTCCTTCTGGAGCTTCTGTACATCGCCGTCATTGAGCTTGCGGTCGACCATTTCGGCACTCCTTGTCGTAAGCCGTGGTTCGTTCTGCGCGCCTCGCTGCGCCAGAAGCGTTGTGTGTGACCGGTCGTCGTGCGTGGGTCGTCATGCGCTTCGCCGTGAGCGGATCAGCGCGAAGGCGCCACCCCCGATCACCAGGACAGCCGCCGCGGCTCCGAGCGCAACCCACAGGGTGGTGCTGTCGGAACTGTCGGAGGTTGATCCTGCCGAGGAAGTCTGGCCGTCTGAAGTGCCCTTCGAGGGCTGTGGCGGGGTTGATGCGGAAGCAGAAGGTGAGGTGCCTGTCTTGTCCGTGACGCCCGCCGCGTTTTCCTTGGCGAGGGGGTCGGTGGTGGCCGACCCGGGGTTGAAGTTGGCGTTCTCCAGCACCTTGCGTGGGCGGATCAGTCCGTATCCGAGGTACGTGCTCGGGTCGTTCTTCGCCCAGTCGCGGCCGGCAGTGTCGATCAAGCTGGCGAGGACCTGGTTGGCGGTCCACTTGGGGTGAGCGGACCAGACGAGGGCGGCGGAGGCGGAGGTGATGGCAGTGGCCATACTCGTTCCCACACCGTCGCAGTACGAGCGGAAGGTGGCGTCACACCACGTTGGTATGTCGAGTCCAGGAGCCGCCAGGTCGACGTAGTTGCCGTGCTCCGAGAACTTTCCGACCTTTCCGGACTCATCCGAAGCGGCAACGCCGACTACATAGGGGTAGGCCGCCGGGTATCCGATGAAGTTCTTGTCCTCGGCTTTATTACCTGTGCTGGCGATCATCAACTTCCCCTTGGATTGGGCGTACTTGATCGCCGCCAGGACCTCCGGCCTTTCGATGTCTGAACCGAAGGACATGCTGATGATTTTGACGTCACTGTCAGCGATGACCCTGATCACAGTCGGTAGTTGAGGAGCTTTCTTCTTTTCGGCCTCATTCTTCAGCCCTGTGAGTGCGATCCGGTAAGGAATGATCTTCGCCCCTGGTGCAAGGCCCTTCAGACCACCACCGGCACCGGTGCCGGCGATCAGCTCCGCCATACTCGTCCCGTGGCCCAGGTAGTCCTCGGTCGCCTTGTAGCCAACAGCCTTCGGCACCTCGCCAACAAGCACCTGTCCCTTCAGCGAAGGGGTGTCGGGGTTGACTCCCGTATCGACAACGGCCACCTTGACACCCTTGCCAGTACTTACCTTCCACATCTCGTCGGCCTTCATCGCTGACAGGTACCACTGCTGTGACTGAACGTCTGCGGCGAACGCGCTCGGAGCCAGACCTGCCGACAGGACTGCCAAGGCACCGAGCGCTGAACAGACGGCGGAAACCCGTCTCCCGTATTGTCCCGCGAAAGACGCGCTCCGCCCGCCGCGTCGGCTGCTCCCTGACACCATGCCTCTGTCTGTCCTCGCTCTTGTCCGGTCAGTCGGTCGCCGACGACTCATCGCGCCGTTTGTCACGGCGCGAACGTTTCTCGCCTGAACCCTGGTTGCGTCCAGAACCACGCGCCGCGCCCGGGCCACCGAGCATGTTTCCGTTGTTACTGCTTCCGGAGACTCGTCCCTTCGGCGTTCCGACCACACCGCCGGGACTACCGACGGGGCGGCGAGCCGCCTGTCCCGCGCCCGTGCCCGTCGTCGGGCCTGATGTCCCGATCACCCCACGCTGGCCGGGCCTCTCGCCTGCGACACGCGAGGTGGGTCCGCCCTCACCGCCGACGACGGTGCCGCGCGGCAACCTGGAACCGTTGGCACCGGGGGCACCCCCGGCGACAGGCCTCCCGCCGACAACACCATCGCCGGTACGTCCGGCGCCGGTGCGCCCAGCGCCCGGGCGTCCGGGATTCGTGGCGCCCACGCCGGTGACGGGACCACGTGGTACACCGCCAGTACGTCCTGCCGCCTGCCCGCCGGTCTTCGGCACTCCGCCGACCACGCCTCGCCCCATGGGACCAGTAGCGCGGCCGCCTGTCTTCCCTGTAGCAGCGGTACGTCCCGTCTGCCCGATGGGGCCGGTTCCCGTACGCCCTGCCGCGGTGCCGCCCGGCATACCGCTTACGCGCCCCTGCGCTGAGGTGGGAGGCCTGCTCCCCGGTACACCGCCGAACCCTGAAGTGCGCCCGGCCGCCCCTCGGAAAGTGGAAGGTACGCCAGTGGGTCCAAAGGGAGGAACCGTCCCCGCTGGAGTCGCGTTGGGACCTGCCGGCGAGGGTGGCGTGACGGTCGTCGGCTTCGCGGTGTCCTGCGGAGGCAACGCGCCGACGCTGTCGATCGCCGTACCCACATGCCGTTCCGGAGCCCTGACAGAGTCGTCCACGCCGTTGTGCGGTGACGGCAGGTCGTCCGCGCGTGATCGTTCCGTCCCAGTGTTCACAGAGTGGTGGCGCGTGATTCCTGAATCAGCCACGTCGGAAAGCGAACCATGCCCCGTCGGCGGTTTGTCCGGATCCCCAGGGGACGGATCCGGCGCCGGCACCCCCACACTAGGCATCTCCGGAAACACCGGCTCCTCCGCCAGCTCCATCATCCCGCTCGACACCGTGTAGAACGAGGCCAGTCGGTACATCTGGTTGATCGCCTCTTGGCGGTCCTTCTCGGCCGCGACCGCCGCCGCGTAGTCCTTGTTGCCCTCGACTCGCTGCGGCGTCGGAATGTCGTCGACCTTCTTGGGGTCGATGCGGTTGTCGCGCGGCGGCATCGACTTGCGTACCGAGGCGAGGCCGGAGCTTGCTGCCAGGACCTGGGTGCCCACCTCGTCGGTGTAACTGGCGAGGGCGAGAGCCGTGGTGGTCAGGTTCATGCCCCAGGTGTAGAAGGCGGTGTGGGCCTCGCCCTCCCAGTCGACGTTGCCCAGGTTGCGGCTGAGTTCGTTGGCGGCGTCGTTGATGGCGTCCCGGGCGTCGACGAGGGCCGTGGCCGCGTTCTCCATGGTCTCCGGGCTCGCCGACTCGACGATGTCGATCATGGCGTTGAGGTCGTAGCCCTCGAAGCTGGTCTTGCCGAAGCCGCCGGGGCTGCCGGCGGGCGGGGGGCTGATCACCGCGGCCTTGTTGACGGCATCGTCCACGCCGGTGTTCTGCTGGGCGGCGTCCTGGCGTTCCGCCTGGTAGTGGTCCGGCTTCTTCTTGTCGCCGCTCATCAGTACCCCGCGTCCGTGTGGTCGGCGTCGTTGGTCCGCTGGATCTGCTTGTTCAGCGTCTCTTCCCGATCCCGGTTCACCTCGGTGCGGATCTCGTGGAACCGGTAGCGAAGCTCCTCTTCGAGGTTGTCGAAGGTGACGTCCACGCCGTGCACGGCGATCTGCATCGCCTCCAACTGGAGTCCCAGCGACTTGGAGAGCGCCGTGATGCGCTCATGGACGCGGGCGTACTGGAGGTGGAGAGCCTTTGCCTCCGGGAAGTGCCCCGCGCCGAACGTGGCCTCCGACAGGTTGTGGTCCCCGACCTTCGCCGAGCCGCCCGCGGATTTCTCGAAGGCCGTGAGCAGGTCGTCCACCCGCTTCTTGAACGTCGACAGCGCCATGTAGCCACGCCGTACGTCGGCGGCGCCCCCGCCCATGTCCGCAGGAATCACGACAGCCCATCTCCCCGTTTTCCGCTGCCCGTCCTGAGCAGCTCAGCCCACGCCTCTCAAGTGTTCATGACCGCAACACAACCACTGTAATGACTTCCTCTGACAGCCCCAACTGCCCTATGCAACAACCGTGCTACCACCTACGCGCATTCAACTCATTCCTCGCGGAACGGCACACCGTGAGGGACACTTCGACCGTCATGTTCGGGATGTTCTCCCCTGCAACCAGAGCCGGGCCCCGACCTCGCTCGGATACTCGTGGACCGTGAGCATGGCCACGAACCAGCCGACGCCCCACGCAGCGATCGCCGGCAGGACAGGCGCCGCGATCAGCAGGGGCAGGACACCGGCACGGGCCAGTCCGGGCGCCCGCTTGGTATCGCCGCGCTTGGCGTCCCACATCTGCTGGGGAGGCGGAGGAGCGAGGAGCTTCCTGCGGTGATCCCGGCGTTGCTTCGTCCATCCCCACACGACAGCCACGCCGGACGCGGCTGCCTGCGTCCAGTCCCATACGGTGCGCACGGTCGGCGACAGGTCGCTGCGGGGAACGCCCAGGTAGAGCCTGAGCGCGATGTAGCAGATGAAGGAGAGGACGAAGAAGAACAGGAGGGCCGTCCAGACCCGGCGTGCCCAGTAGCGTGCCCCCCGCTCGTACCAGGTGGTGCCCAGTCCTGGCAGGGGCGGGATCACGTCGGGGGGTGCCTGCGTCGTCATGGTCGGGACCCTTGCCTCTCCACCCAGCGCCGAGCCCCCACCTCGCTGGGGTACTCACGGACCGTGAGCCAGGCGGTCAGCCAGCCGACGATGTACGCGGCGAAGGCCGGCATGACGGGTGCCGCGAGGATCACCAGTCCGCGGCCGGCGGCGGCCCGGCCGGGGGCGCGTCTGTTGTGGTCGCGTTTGGCCTGGCGGGTCTGCTCGGGGGTGGGCGGGTTCAGGAGGGCTTTGTGGTGGCTGCGGCGCTGCTTGACCCAGCCCCAGACCAGGGCCGCAGCGGACGCAGCCACCTGGACGCCGTCGCAGACGGTGCGTGCGGTGGCCGGGATCTCACTGCGGAACCCCTCGTAGAGGCTGATGGCCATGAAGCAGACCATGGCCATCACCAGCAGCAGGAAGACGGTCGTACGGGCGCGGCTCAGCCAGTAGAGCGGGCCGCGTCTGTACCAGGTCTTCCCGAGCTTGGGCAGGGACGGAATGTCGAGGGCCGGGGCCTCAGCCGGCTCGGCCGCCTCAGAAGATGCTCTTGACGCCATGCCAGATGTCCTTCGCCATGCGTACGCCGTCGTCCTTGGTCTCCGTCAGGACGTGGCCCGAGCCGGTCAGGACACCGCCCACCACTCCGTGGTCGTGGATGTCCTCGCTCCAGTGCTCGTGGAAGGAGTGGTCGAGGAGACTGGTCGCCCCGATCGCGGCCACCACCCCGACGCCGGCCACCGCGACCGCTCCCTCGACGGGCAGGGCGGCCACCACACCCGCTCCAATGGCCACGCCTCCGAGCGCGGCACCGCCGTCGACGACCACCGCGTGTTGCCAGGACCAGCCCTTGTCGTGGTCGTCCTTCGCCTCCACCAGGCCGCAAGCGGCGGCCGCCGCAACGTCCAGCACGGGGATCTCCCTCAGGAACTCCGGGAGTTTGGCCGCGCCTTCACCCAGACGGAGTGCGTCCGCCGCGTCGGCCAGTTTCACGTTGAGGGCGCGGTCGTAGGGAAGCGCCGTACTGCCCTGATCGGCTCGGGCGATGGCGTCCTCGAGGGAGTCGACCTGCGTCACCGCGTCACGGTAGGCGCTCTTGGCGGGAAGATCGTCCGGCAGTGCGCGGCCCGCCTTCTGGAAGGACTTGCGCTCCGCGCGCAGTTCCTTCTTGGCGGCCCGTTCCTCGTCCTTGGCGCCGTCGATCAGGTTGCGGGCCTCCTTGCCGCCGGCCCGGGCGTCCTCGGCGTCGTAGGCGTACAGACCGCGCAGGGCGTCGGCGATCGTGATCTTGTCGCCGGTCGAGACCGGCGCCGTCACCTGCGCGTACAGGCCGCGCAGCCCGTCCGCCGCGACCAGCCGTGCGTGCTGGGCGGTGTGCAGTATCCCGTGGCGCACCTTGCCGTACTCGTCGAGTGCGGCGATCGTCTTCTGGTCCTCGGCGCTGGGTGGGTTCGCGGTGACGATCTCCAGCGGGACGCCTTTGTCTCCCATCGCCACGCCTTTGCCCGTGGCGACGTGTTCGGCGTTCTGCAGTGCCGTTTCACAGGCGGCGAGCGAGCCGACGAGCGTGTCGAGGATGACGCCCGCGCTGTGCACGAGGGTCGCGAAGGCGCCTGCCGTCAGCGCGTCCTCGCTCCAGGTGGCGCGGAAGGTCTCCGCCGCCTCGCCCTTCCAGGCCGCGTCGCCGACCAACGCCTCGACGGCGCGGCTGATCGGGGTGATGACGTCGTCGAGTTTGTCCTTGGCGTTCTTGTACGTCTCGGCCATCGTGCGCAGTCCGCCGATGTCGCCGCCGACCCAGCTGTCGGCCATCAGCCGTCACCCGCCATCAGGTCCTCGAACAGGCCGTGTACGTCGATGTCGTGCCGTTGGAAGGAGTCGCGGGCGTACGTCACCTTGTCGCCGTGGTCGTCGAGGCGGTCGGCGAATCCGATGTGCAGGGCGACGATGAGGTCGGCGACCTCCTTGAGGGCGTGGTCGAGCCCGGCGTCGCCGCCGCTGACCAGGGGTGGGGCGACGTCCGCGTGCAGCTTGCGGTAGTTGACGGCCTCGTCGTGGAAGGTCTTGGACATCGACGTGAGGTCGCCGAGGACGGCCTTGAAGTCGGGCGGCATCAGCGCACCTCCCGGGCGTAGGCGGCGAGGTCGTCCGGCTGCCAGTTGTGGTGGCCGGGGGCGATACGCGGGTCGAGGAGGACGGTGGCGCCGTACGCGCTGACCGCCTCGGCCAGGGGGCCTATCGAGGTGGCGACCCAGGGTTGGGCCTCGCCGAGCGCGGCGACGAGGCGGTCGCGTGTGGTGAAGGCGAAGGCCACGGCCCCGGTTTGGGTTCCGTCCCCGGTCTGGGTTCCGGTTCCGGTCTGGGGGCTGGTTCCGGCCGTTGGGTGCTCGAAGAGTTCGTAGGCGATGAAGGGCACGCGGGCCGGACGGCCGTCCGCGTCCGTGACGTCGGCGTAGCGGGGGTGGGCCGGTACGAAGACCGGCGTGTGGTAGGCGGGGACGTTGGGCTTGGGGCCCGGGGGCGCGGGCTGGATTGCTTCGGTTCCTGCGGCCTCGGCGTATTCGAGAAGGCGTGATCTACCGGGCTGCGGCGTCGGCGGAGGGGCCGGGGCCGCGCCTGCGGGCGGCTCTGCCTCGATGTAGTCGAGAAGGCGCGAACGGATTGGTGTGCCCACCGCCGTCTCCTGTTCCCCGTGGACCTGCGGATGGTGTGGCGGCACCACCGTAGCCAGGGAGCTTTCGGGCGAGTCCGGCTATTTCGGGTTGACGGGGTAGGAGTATGCGGAACCCATACAGGTGTTTGGCCGTGGCCAGATCAGCACTTGACCGCGAAATGACCCGGCTTCCGGTCCGCCGGTCAGGGCGTGTCCGTCTGCGGGCCGGAGCCGGGCCCGTAGTCGGCGCGGGGAGCGCTGAGCCGGCTTGCGGCGAGCGCGAGCCAGGCGCTGGGTGAGTACGGGGCCGGCGGGTCGACCTCCATGCCCAACTCGGCGACGGCCAGGGCGTAGTCGGACTCGTCCAGGTCGAGGGCGAGCAGTTCGTGCAGTTCTCCGACGAGGCGGGCCGCGAGGTGCGGGTCGGTGGTGGTGCGGTAGTCGTCGACGGCCGCGTCGTGGTCGTCGAACTCGTCCGGCATGTCCTGGGAGAACCAGCCGCCGAGGAACTGGGTCAGTTCCGGGAAGCGGGTCTGCCACTCCCAGTGGGTGGCGGGAGTGGCCATGGGCGGGACGTCGCCCTGCTCGATGCTGTGCTTGAGGTGATCGGCCAGGCAGTACAGCCACTGCTGGATCTCGCCCTCGGGCAGACCGACATCGGGGATCGCGTAGAACTCGCCCAGACGGAGGCGGAGTCGGCCCGGCGGGTTGTCGGCGTACTCGCGCAGTTGACGTTCGGCGACCGCCAGAGCCCAGGGGCGGGTGTGCCAGGTCTGGCGTAGGTAGGCCGTCAGGGCATGGCTGGGCTTGTCGGGGGTGTCGTCGGCCAGTTGGCCGGCGTAGGCGCGGATCACTTGGTCCAACTCGCCGTAGCGGCGGTCGTGTTCGAGGGGGCTCAAGGGCACGGTGATCAACCTCTACGCGGTCGTCTGGAGATAGACGGGGTAGGTGGCCTGGACGGCGAAGCCATGGGGGCGGGACTCGTCCCGCCTCAGGATCACCCGGGCCGCGCGTACGTCCACCGGCCCCCGTCCGGCCAGCATCATTGCCTGCAACAGCACCCGGCCGACCGGTTCGGACCGCGACGGCCAGGACGCTTCGATGCTCAGGCGCGCACGCGTGGACCGGGCCAGCCAGCGGTGGATGACTTGCTCGTTGGCGGTGACGACCTGCTGGGTGGCCCACTGGACGGTCTCACGGTCGGGATAGGAGGAACTGCGCGTGAGCGCCAGGGCGGGGGCTTCGAGCTCAGAAGCGGCACCGTCGTCGGTGTTGCCGAGGTTGTTCATGGAGTCCGTTCGGATGGCGTCGGATGCGGCGGCATCGGATGAAGATGAAGGGGCCGGGCGCTCACGTGGCGTCGAAGGACCAGAAGACGCCGACCTCTGTGTCGGACACCGCGATCAAACCGAGATCCCAGTCGTATCGGGAGAGGGGGGTGCAGCCGGTGGTGGCCTGGTAGAAGTCCGGTGAGTCGTCGCGTTCTCCGGTACGCGCTCCCGGGTGGCCGGCGTTCGTGTAGAAGGACGTCCCCTGCGGAAAGCGCGCGAGGATCACCTGGGCCTTCCGTTCGAGTTCCGGCCGATGGGTCTCGAAGTGGTTGTGGGTGCGTTCGCTGGGGACATCCAGCCACGTGGTGGACAGCATGACGAGCAGCCTTTCCACCGATGTCCGAGGCACCGTCCGCAGCCGGGCACGCCAAGCCTTTGAGCCCGTCGGGTCGGCAGGCGGCAGGACGAAGGGGAAGAACGGGTCTTCCAGGCGTTCCTCCTCGTCTTCGTCAACGTCGATCCACTTCCAGGACCGGGGGTCAACCGCCTCCCGGCGCATGACTGCCGCCACGTCCCGTACCCAGTCCTGGTGCGCGCGCGGCCCCACCAGGACGTACGAGTACCGCCGCTCGTACATGGTGAGCGCCTCGGCCCAGGCCTCGGCATCCGGCGTCGACATCGCGGCTCCTTCTTCGACGGTCGTGTTCTGCGCGGGGAGGATTCAGCCTATTCGGGGGCTGTTCCGGGGCCTATTTGGGCATGGAGGTGACCACGACGAAGGGCGGGTCGAGACTGGGGTCGTAGGTGAGGCGGGTCTGTACACCGTGCGCGTCCGTCACGGGGGTCGCGTGGCCGTTGACCACCCTGGAGGTACGCCCCGTCACGGGGGCCACGGCGAGCGGGTTGTTCGCGGCCGGACCCACCGCGCTGACCTCGAAGACCTGGCTCGACGGGTTGGGCGGGGGCCCGGTCGCCAGCCACGCGTCGATATCGGCGCTCCGCTGCCGTATGCAGTCCTGTGTGTACTGCTGTGCCGAGGCCAGGTCCGTGAAGGTGGACGCCGCCGGGATCTTCGGCTCGCCGTTCGCCTTGGCCTGATCGCGCAGCCGCTGCAGGAGCTGGGCGTCGGTCTTGCCGACGTGTTTGTCGATGCTGTGACTGCCGCCGAGGTCTTCCTCCATCACCAGGTCGATCGTGTACTTGTACGGGACCGCGTTCGCCCCGTTCAGCAGCGTGTGCTCCTTCTTGAAGTCGTTCAACGAGCGTCCGGCGAAGGCCTCAGCTCTCGCTTCCTCCGCGAGGAACGTGGGCGCGCTCCTGAGCGCCTCGTCCAGCTCCCATTCCAGCGCGAGAAGTGTGGTGGCGGCGTCGCTGAACTTCTGCTGGTAGGTCTCGACGGCCTTGTCCGCGGCCTCCCGGTTCATGTGCTGGCGGAAGGTCATCACCAGCTTGCCGAGCATCGCCGTGCCCGCGAGTTGGAGCAGCTCCAGCGCGTCGAGCCCGGCTGTCAGGTCCTCCACCATCCCCTTGGCGGCCTGCTTGGCGAGGTTGGTGGTGGTTTCCCGGCAGGTCTGGGCGACCTGGGCCAGGTCGTCACAGGTCTTCTGGAGGGTGTCGGCGGTCTCGTGCAGCACCTCCAGGATCGGCCGGCGTTGCGCGGGCGACACGTTCCCCGAAGTCTTCCAGTTGCGGCCGCCCTGTTGGGGCGGGGCAACCTGGCCCTGCGCGTCTCGGCTACGGCCCCAGGCAGTGGTCCCCCAGATCGACTGGCAGAACGACTTCATCGCGCTTTGCCACTCGTTGTTTCCGTGCGGGTCCGTCAGGTAGCCGATGGCGGAGGTGAAGGTGTCTCCGGCCTTCAGTGCGGTGTTCCCGGCTTGCCGCCACGCGGTGGCCATGCCCTTGAGGTCGTCTTCGCGGGCACCCGGGGTGATCTCATGGGTCTTGCCGAGATTCAGCCCGTATTCGATGGCCGGGCGGATGACGTCCGCGAGGAAGTCCGGGATCTCGCCCATCGCGCCGGAGATCGCCCACGAGTCCGCGTCCTCGCCGGTCCCGGTCCACTTGATGTCGTTGATCTTTCCGTAGCCGGGCTCCTTGTCGATGACGACGGGAGGAGTACGGCGGGGAGGCGGCCCTTGCATACCACGGGTGGACCAGTCCGCCGCCTGGTAGTTGTTGGCGGTCACGGTCAAGCCGACCGCCACGCCGCCGACGCTCACCACACTCGCCGCCCAGACCCTGACGAACTTCTCGGCAACCTGCATGTAGACCTTGGCGAAGGAGTCCGGGCCCCACCCGGTGCCCGCCGACTGGCTGTACTCGTTGAGCGCGCTCACCAGCGTGGTCGCGCCCTTGTCGTAGTCGAACTGCCCGTCGCGCACCACTGCCGACGTGTAGTACAGATGCGGCGGCTGAACGTCGAACCCCCCGCCCGCGTCAGGCGCCGCCGGTGTCAGCAGGTCCCGTTCCCGCTTACGTTCGGCGTCGCTGGGACGGTCGGCCATCAGCCGGTCCCCCAGCCGCGCAGCACCGCCCGGTGCGCCGCCGCGTAGTTGGTGTGGCCTGTGGTGACGTACTCGTGGAGCCATTTCTGGGCTGCTTGGAGGTCCTGGGCGGAGCGGTCCCATTCGTCGAGTTTGTCGACGAAGACCTCCCGGGTCTCGCCCTGCCAGGACAGGACCACCGGCTCGACACGGTCGTACAGGGCGTCCAGCTTCTCGTTGAGCTTCTTGACGATGTCTTCCAGGTCGGCTGCGAGCTCGTGGAGGGTGGTGAAGGAGACGGATATGTGTTCGTCGGGTGTGGCGCCGGTCGACATGTTCCCCCTACTGACTGGCGATTACAGGTGTGGGGCGGCTACGTGGCGACGCTCGCTCACAGGTCGTCGAGGCTGCTGCGCGGCGTCGATGGCGGTGGCTGCGTGTTCGGGGTCGAGAGACGGTTGACCTCGCTGTCGACGTCCACCTGGATCCGTCGCATCTGTGCGAGCACCTCGAGGTCGTCCTTGGAGAAGCCGTCGCGGCTCAGCCGTACCGCCTCCTCCAGGAGCTGCATCACTTCGCGGATGCGTACGGCGTCCTCGGTCGCCGCCCGGTGGAAGTCGCGGTACGCCGATGCCGCCGGGCCGCGCCAGCCCGCCTCGATGCTGTCGACGATCGCGTCCATGCGCTGCACCTGCTTGTCCAGGTGATCCTGCATGTCGTCGAGGTCGTCGGCGAGTTTGGTGAGGTCCGTTGCGGATGCCCGTAGATCGGGGCCGCCGCCCTGCCCTGAGGCGGCTCCTGGCACGCCCATGCTGTACCTCCGTCCCCCGGCACATCGGCATCACAAGTCACTTGCTGTTGCGATGATCCTATAAGTCGGTGGTCATCGCACGCTTCAACTCGCCCCGGTACGCAGTGAGATGGCCGGTGTTCCCTACTCCGCCCCGGCGATCCTGCGCGCCCGCCTGCGGGCGTCGCGGATCGCCACCGCTGTGCCGCCCAGGCCCGCCACCAGCGCTGCCGCTGCCACGACCACGTAGGTGGCGAGGCGGGCGTTGCGTTCGTCGGGGGTCTCGCCGGTCCGGAATGTGGCGGGGGACGGGGCTTCGGCCTTGCCCAGGCCGCCCTCGGGGCTCGGGGACTCGACGGGACGGTCGTCCTCGGTGAGGGCGCGGACCGGGTCGACGACGCCCCAGCCGACCAGTCGGTCGTGGCCCGCGATGGTGCGTTCCGCGGTCTGTTCGATCTGGGCGACGATCTCGCGCGTGGTCCAGTCCGGGTGCCTCGCCTTGAGCAGCGCGGCCACGCCCGCGACGTACGGCGCCGAGAAGCTCGTCCCGTTGTCGGAGCAGTGGCCGCCCTGGGGGACCGTGGAGATCATGTCGACGCCGGGGGCCGCCACGCCGACGAACTCGCCGGACTGGGAGAAGGAGGCACGTTCGTTGTTGCGGTCGGAGGCGGCCACCGCGAGGACGCCGGCGTAGGAGGCGGGGTAGGTCTCCTTGACGTTGCCGCCGAGGCCGTCGTTGCCCGCCGACGCCACGACCACGATCTTCTTGGCCAGGGCCTCGTCGATCGCCCGCTCCAGGTCGGGGGACGGCTTCAACGCGTTCGACGTGTCCTGGGAGATGTTGATGACCCCGGCCCCGGCCTGGGCGGCGTAACGGATCGCCTCGGCCAGGGACTTGGTGTCGCCGTGGCCCTCGGCGTCGTTCTGCTGGATCGGGATGATCGTCGCCTCGGGGGCCAGGCCGACGAAGCCGGTGCCGTCGAGGGGGCGGGCCGCGATGATGCCGGCGACCTTGGTGCCGTGGCCGACGGTGTCCGTCGTGCCGTTCTCGTTGCCCCGCTCGATCGGGTCGCCGTTGTCGTCCTTGAGGTTCCTGGGCAGGAGGTTACGGCCGGCCTTCACGTCCACCGCGTCGGTGAGCTGCGGGTTCTTGACGTCCACGCCGGTGTCGATGACGGCCACCCGGACGCCCCTGCCCTTGGAGCGGCTCCACAGTTCGTCCAGGAGGACGCGCTGCAGCGACCAGGGGCGGCCCGGGTACTCGCCGTTGGGGAACGTGCACTGGTCCGAGTAGGGGAGTTTGCCCGCCGTCGGCGCCGATTCCGCAGCCGCGGCCTCCGCGGGGGGAGCTAGGAGCGTGGCGGTCGTGAGGAGGGTCGCGGCCGCCACCAGCGTCGTGCGCAGTGCCAACGTCGTGCGCAGCGCCGGCGTCGTGCGCAGCGCCGGCGTCGTGCGCAGCGCCGGCGTCGTGCGCAGCGCCGGCGTCGTGCGCGGGGCCGCTGTCGTGGGCAGCGCCATCGTCGTCCTCCTCCTCACGAGCCCTGGGGCTGGCGGGCCGCCGCCGTCGACAGGCGTGGGCCCGTGGGCAGGAACTCCGACCAGGCGGCCGGGACCGGCGCCGGGTCGACGTCCTTGTAGCCCAGCAGGGTCTGGGCCTGCTTCGCCTCCTGCTGGAGCTGCTCGCGCTTCTCGGGGGTGGTGCCGATGCCCGCGTCGTCCGTCGCGCTGTCGCCGTTGGACTGCAGGACGTAGCGCAGGCCCGTGTCGGTGACTAGGAAGACCGGGCCGGCCTTGGTCTCCTCGCCCTGGAACTGGCGGTAGAGCTGGCCGGATCCCGGCGTGACGTAGGCGCTGGAGGAGCCGGTGGGCAGTGGGGCGGGGAACTCCGTGCCCGCCCAGGTGCTCAGGGTCGTGGCGCCCGAGGTGGCGTTCACGCCGCGCAGGACGCTGCAGATCGTGCTGCGGCTCCCGGCCGCCGACGACGCCTCGTTGACCGGCTCGGGGTCACCGGTCGGCCAGCGGTGCTCGGTTCCGAAGGCCTGGCCCGGCACGATGGCGCCGGGGCTCATCTCCCGGGCGTGACCGGCCTGGCCGAGCGGGGCCAGCTCCTTGCTGAACAGCAGCAGTTGGGCGACGAACGCGGACACGGGAGCGACCCGGCCGTTCAACACCACGTAGTACTGCTCCTTGTTGTTGTCGAACGCCTTGAGCACCATGCCGACCTTGTCGGCGGACTGGTCCAGCTGGCCGGGCGCGCCGGCCGCGCTGCCCGGCTGCCCGGGGACCTCCGGGAAGGCGATCGGGTCGCCCCGGTGCAGGGTCGCCAGCCACTCCGCGGACACCCGCTGGGGCTGTCGGCCGGAACCGACCACCGCCCGCAGCAGCAACTCGTCGCTCTTGTCGACGGGGTACGCCGTGCCGTCCGCGTCGACGACGTAGCGCTTGCCGTCCGGGTCCGCGACGTAGAGTAGTTGGCCGCCGTGGAGGCGCTCCGCGCCCTCGGTCGCCGACTTCTCCCGGGCGGCCAGGACCAGCGCGGCCTTCTGGACGGAGTCCCCGCCTCCCGCGCTCGGCCGCTCGCAGACCGCCCAGCGCTTCGCGGTGCCCGCCTCGGAGGCCGAGGGCAGCCGGTCGGGGGCGTACGGGATGCCGACGGTGACGCCGTGCGGGATCTTGCCGTTGTCGAGAACGGACTCCGAGACGGTCACCACCTCGCCCTGTCCCTCGTCGAGGAGCAGTTTCGCGGAGGCCATGTTGAGGACCGGGTGCAGCTGGACCTCTTTGCCGGTCTTCAGGACGACATAACGGGTGGTCGACTTGCTCGCGACGATCACCTTGGCGTTGGGCACGTCCCAGCCCTTGGGCGCGGTCGGCTTGAACATGCCCCAGGCACCGAAGACGGCCATGACGATCACTCCGACGACCACGCCGGGCAGGATCGCGCGCAGCGGGCGCGGCGCCCCCTCCTCCGAGCCGTCGGGCGACGGCTGCAGAAAAGCCGCGAGCATCCGGCGCTTCGCGAAGGTGTAGGCGTTGAGCTGGTCCCGCCGAGATGCCATCTGTGCCCGTCACTCCCCGTTTTCCGGCCGATCCGCGTGCTCCGCGCCGCGGGTGGACCCGGTTCCCCGTCCGACGATGTCAGAGCGGCCACCTACTATGCCCGGTAACCGTGGGGACTTGGGGAGCGGGTAGGGTTCCTGGGCCGTCGAGTGCCCTGTGCGGTGCTGGAACACGGGCGAATCGTGAACGGAACGGGGGGATGGAGTGATGGCTTCGGGAACGGGCGTGCGCTCTGCCGGCCGGTCGCGGAACCGGGGCTCCTCGGCGGCCGGTCCGCAGCCGCCCGAGCGGTCCCGGTCCCGGCGGTCCGGGCAGCCGTCGGCGCCGGGTGCGCCCGCGCTCAGGGCACGCGCGGGGCAGGGCGGGGCATTCCGGTTGCAACGCCTTGTCCTGCTGGAGATCGCGGCGGCCGTGCTGCTGGTGGGCTGGGTGAGCGGGCCGGTGGCGCTGGTGGCGGCGGGCGTGGTCGCCGCCGTGCTGGTGGTCCTCGCCTTCGCACGTCGTCGCGGCCGCTCGCTGCCGGAATGGCTGGCCACGGCACGGGAGTTGAAGGCCCGCCGACGCCTGGCCGCCCGCCTGGAGATACCGGCCGGGACGGAACCGGGGTTCGGACCGGCCGTGGAGTGCGATCCCGGGCTGCGGACGTACGCGTACGGCGGCCGTGACCGGCGGCCCGTCGGGCTCGTCGGGGACGGCACGTTCGTCACGGCCGTCCTTCAGGTGGAGGCGGACGCGACCGCGTTGCGCGCCGAGCGCGGCCGGCAGCCGCTGCCGCTCGCCCTGGTGCAGGGGGCCCTCGAGGTGGACGGCATCCGGCTGGAGTCCGCGCAGATCGTGCTGCACACACAGCCCGCGCCCGCCCTGCATCTGCCCCCGCAGTCCGTGGCCGTGGCCAACTACGCGCCGCTGCAGGAGCAGACGGGAGCGCCGGCGGTACGCATCACCTGGATCGCGTTGAAGCTGGACCCGGAGCTGTGTCCGGAGGCGGTGGCGGTCCGCGGGGGCGGGCTGATCGGGGCGCAGAAGTGCGTCGTGCGGGCGGCGGACCACCTCGCGAGCCGGCTGACCGGCGCCGGGTTCCGGGCGACCGTCCTCGACGAGGAGGAGCTGACGGCCGCCATCGCCACGTCGGCGTGCGCCAACCCGCTGGTGACGGCGGAGGCCGGGCGGACCGGGACGACGGAGCGGCGGACCGAGGAGACCAGCCGGAGCTGGCGTTGCGACAACCGCCGCCACACCACGTACTGGCTGCGCCGGTGGCCCGCCCTGGGCGGGGGCGGGGCTCCGTCGCTGCCGCAGTTCGTCGCCCTGGTCACGGCCGTTCCGGCGCTGGCCACCACGTTCAGCGTCACCCTCGCCCGCGGTGACCGGCAGGAGGTGTCCCTGACCGGGCACATCCGGGTGACCGGCCGCAGCGACGACGAACTGGTCGCCGCCCGGCGCGCGGTGCAGGGCGCGGCCCGGCACACCGGCGCCGGGCTCGCCCGTCTCGACCGGGAGCAGGTGCCCGGCATGCTCGCGACACTGCCCCTCGGAGGTGCCCGGTGACGGCGACGACGTCCGGCGGAACCATCGCTTCGGGTGAACCGGAGCCGTCCACCGGCCGGTCCGGACAGGCCGGCCGCCCGGGGCGACTCGGGCGGGCCGGGCGCCGCTCGCCGCGCAGCGGTTTCGGCCTGCTCGGACCGCGGCACGGCCGGCACTCGGTGTCCGTGGACCAACTGGCGGGGCTCGCGCTGCCCATCGGGGACGACGGTGTCGTCATCGGGGTCGGCGGCGAGGGCCGGCCGGCCGTGTTGGGCATCAACCGGCCCACGCCGTACGACGTCGTCCTGATCGGCGGTCTGTGGACCGCGCAGGTCCTCGCGCTCCGGGCGGCGGCGACGGGGGCCCGGGTGGCCGTGGAGACGGGGCGGCCGCAGGCCTGGGTGCAGATGGTGCACGCGATGGGCGGCGGGCAGAACGGGCTGGCGGTGTACGAGGTCGGGCGGGTGCCCCCGCAGGGCGCCTCGGCCGGTACGCCGGTGCTGGTGGTGCGGGACTGCGGTATGCGTCCGCCGCGCGGGAGGGTCGCTTCCGGGCCCTGGCAGTCCGTGTTGACGCTGCTGCCCTATCTCAGTCCGGTCGCCCCGCGACTGATGCGGCAGGCCCGACTCGTCGGCGTGCAGCGGATCTCGCCGGACGAGGCCGCGGAACTGGGCCGGACCCTGGCTCTGCCCCGGCACGACGTGGAGGCCCTGCCCACTCTCGCCGACGGCTTCACCCTGTGGTGCGCCGACCGGGACAGGCAGTACGTGATGACACAGCCCACGGACGCGGAGATCGGGTTGCTCGGTACGCCGAGACGGATGGACTGAGACCGCGACTGAGACCGCGACTGAGACCGCGACTGAGACCGCTTCTCCCGTTGTTCATGCGGCACTTCAGCCGCTATGGCCGTTTCGTCCGGCGGCTTGGCGTGCGCGCGCGGCCCGTTCGGGGAGTGCGTGACGTGGTGGACTGGTGCTCAGGGGCGGGCGGGCCTGCCGGGGCGGGCCTTCCGATGATTAGGCTGGTACGGGGCGCGATGCCGGAAACCAGCGGGTGGACGTCGGCGTCTCCGGGGGAGGGCCGCATCGGACGACGTCATCGGACGACGTCAGACGGCCTCGAACCACTTCGGACGACAAGCAGGACAAGCAAATGGTCGCTTCGGCACGGCATGAGGGTGCTCGACCACACCAGGAGGAATTGTGAGCAGCGATCGGGACGGGATCCGCGGGGGCTGGGCCACACCCGGCGATGATCAGCCCGACGCGGAGTCCTCCGTCGAGGCGACGGGCGAGTTCACCATCGACTACGCGCCGCCGGCTTGGTACACGCAGACCACGGGCGGCGCGGGCGGCGATGCGCAGGGGGCGGGAGCAGGCTCGGGGGGCGGTGCCGGAGCCGGTGACCCTGGCGCACCGGCCGCACCGCCTGCGCCCCCCGCACCGCCTGCGGCGCCTGCCGCACCGCCTGTGTCCGCGGCACCGACTGTGCCGCCGGCGCCGGGAGTTCCGGGGGTGCCGGTCACTCTGGCCGCGCCGCCCGTGCCGGATGCTGCGGGTGGGCACGGCGAGCACTTCGCTCTGGCCGCGCCCCATGTGCCGGGTGAGCACTTCGCTCCGGCCGCACCGCCCGCTCCGGGTGTACCGGTCAGTCCTCCTGCTCCGACGCCTCCGGTGGCTTCGACTCCCCCGGCTGCTCCGGCTGCTCCCGCGGTGCCGC
The DNA here is from genome assembly GCF_055581185.1 of Streptomyces sp. NPDC031474. NCBI lineage: Bacteria > Bacillati > Actinomycetota > Actinomycetes > Kitasatosporales > Streptomycetaceae > Streptomyces > Streptomyces sp. NPDC031474. Next base: position 387,899 of record NZ_JBVIJX010000011.1, on the reverse strand, counting down.
CCGTGCCGCCCTCGGCGGTGCCCCACCTTCCGTCGGGCAGCGGGTTCGAGCCGCAGCCGCAGCAGTCCGAGGCCCAGTGGGAGGCCACGGCCGCTTCCGCGGGTGCCGAGGAGAGCGGTCCCGGCAACGGGGATCTGGAGAGCGGCGCCACCATGCGCTTCTCCGCGGCCGCCCTCAAGCGGGAGATCGCTGAGCACACCGCTGCCGTGCAGGCCGAGCCCGAGGCGCCCGTGGAGCCGCCCGTCGAGCCCGCCGAGGCCGTGGACCCCACGCCGGAGGCCCCCGTGCCGACGGAGGACCCGGACGCATCGGACGGAGGCGAAGTCGTCGCGGAGGCCACGGACGTCACCGTCGACGACACGCTCGACGAAGGTGACACTCCTGCCGAGCCCGAGCCCGAGCCCGAGCCCGAGGTAGGGGAGGCCGTCTCCGAGGCCGTAGCCAACGACGAGACGGCTGTTCAGGACGCCGAGGCTGAGGGGGCCTCTGACGCCGACACCCCGGTCAGCGCGCCCCAGGACGCCGTTCCGGCCGCGCCGCCCGCCTGGACTCCCCCGCCGGCCCCGCAGAGCGAACTGCCTCCGCTGCCTCCGTCGTACCAACCCGCGGCGCCCGCACCGGCGGCCCAGTGGCCGGCACAGCCGCAGCCCGCCGAGGCCGCGGCGCCCGCCCCGCAGCCGCCTGTCCAGCCGCAGGCGTCTCCGCCCGGGGCGGACGGCTGGACCCCGCCGGCCCCTCCCGCACCGCAGCCCGGCCACGGCTTCCCGCAGCCCCCTGCCGCCGCCCCCGCAGCGCAGCAGCCATCCGCCCCGCCTCCGGGCTACGGCTTCCCGCACCCCGGCGGCGCACCGGCTCCGACCCCACCGGCCACCCCCGGCGGTTACGGCTTCCCGCAGCAGAACACCGGCCCGGCAACACCCCCCGCCGCACCCAACCCCCAGCCCCCCGCCGACCCCCACACACCAGGCGGCTACGGCTTCCCGCCCCCCGGCGGCGCACCGGCCCCGACCCCACCGGCCACCCCCGGCGGTTACGGCTTCCCGCAGCAGAACACCGGCCCGGGAGCGCCCCCCGCCGCACCCAACCCCCAGCCGCACCCGGCGCCTTCGGCACCCCAGCCGCCCGCCGATGCCCACGCGGCAGGCGGTTACGGCTTCCCCCAACCGCCCGCGCCCAACACCCCCGGTGGCTACGGCTTCCCCCAGCCCCAGGCTCAGCAGCACGCCCAGCCGCCCCAGGGCCAGCAGGCTCCCCCGGCACCGCAAGCCCCGCAGGCCCCTCAAACCCCGCAAGCGCACCCCGGTTTCCCGCAGCCCGGTTTCCCGCAGCCCGGGATTCCACAGCAGGCGGACAGCCAGGCTCCGCCGACCGCTCCTCAGGGTTTCCCGCCGGGAGCTCCTCAGGGTTTCCCCGGACCGTTCCCCCAGCCGGCACCGCACGCCCCGCAGGACCACGCCGCCGCGCCCGACGGGGCACACGTCCCGTCGGCACCGCAGGCACCGCAGGTTCCGCAGCAGCCCGTCGATCCTCGGGCCGGGGCCGCCTGGCCGCAGCCGATTCAGCATGACCAGCGGCAGCCGGTCAACCCCGGTGCGGCGCCGTTGGGTTACACGGCCGCCGTGGAGCTGTCCTCCGACCGGCTGCTCAACAACAAGAAGCAGAAGGCGAAGAGCGGCCGGCCGTCCGCCGGATCCTCGCGGTTCAAGCTCGGCGGGAAGAAGGAGGAGGCGGAGCGGCAGCGCAAGCTGGAGCTGATCCGTACGCCGGTGCTGTCCTGCTACCGGATCGCCGTCATCAGCCTGAAGGGCGGCGTGGGCAAGACCACGACCACCACCGCGCTCGGCTCCACCCTCGCCACCGAGCGTCAGGACAAAATCCTCGCGATCGACGCCAACCCGGACGCCGGTACGCTCGGTCGGCGGGTGCGCCGCGAGACCGGGGCGACGATCCGTGACCTCGTCCAGGCGATCCCGTACCTCAACTCGTACATGGACATCCGGCGGTTCACCTCCCAGGCGCCGTCCGGGCTGGAGATCATCGCCAACGACGTCGACCCGGCCGTGTCCACGACCTTCAACGACGAGGACTACCGGCGGGCCATCGACGTGCTGGGCAACCAGTACCCGATCATCCTCACCGACTCCGGCACCGGTCTGCTCTACAGCGCCATGCGCGGTGTGCTCGACCTCGCCGACCAGCTCATCATCATCTCCACGCCCTCCGTGGACGGTGCGAGCAGCGCCAGTACGACGCTGGACTGGCTGTCGGCGCACGGGTACGCCGAGCTCGTCTCGCGGTCCATCACCGTCATCTCCGGGGTGCGCGAGACCGGCAAGATGATCAAGGTCGACGACATCGTGTCGCACTTCGAGACGCGCTGCCGCGGGGTCGTCGTCGTACCGTTCGACGAGCATCTGGCCGCCGGAGCCGAGGTCGACCTCGACATGATGCGGCCGAAGGTGCGCGAGGCGTACTTCAACCTCACGGCGATGGTCGCGGAGGACTTCATCCGTCACCAGCAGCGCCAGGGACTGTGGACCAGCGACGGCAACCCGCCCCCGGTGGCCGCCCCGCCGATGCCGGGCCAGCAGATGCCCGGTCAGCCGATGCCCGGTCAGCCGATGCCCGGTCAGCCGATGCCGGGGCAGCCGTACCCGCAGCAGCCCCAAGCGCCCCAGCCCGGCCAGCCGTACCCCCCGCAGGGACAGCAACCGCCGGCCCAGCCGTACCCGCCGCAGCAGCCCGGTCAGCCCTACCCGCAACAGCCCCAGCAGCCGCAACAGCCGCACCCCGGGTATCCCCCGGCCGGTTACGGCTACCCGCAGCAGTAGGAACCAGGCGTAAGAACGCCGAAGGGCGGCCGGTGTCCTGGGACACCGGCCGCCCTTCGGCGTTCGCTACTGCGCCGCCACCAGTTCCCGGCAGCGCTTCACATCCCGCGCCATCTGCTCCAGCAGCCCTTCCAGCGACTCGAACTTCGCCTGGCCGCGCACGAAGGCGAGGAAGTCGACGGCGACGTGCAGACCGTAGAGGTCGAGGCCGACGCGGTCGATGGCGTACGCCTCCACCGTGCGCTCGGTGCCGTCGAACTGCGGGTTCGTGCCGACGGAGATCGCGGCCGGCATCGCCTCGCCGTCGACATGCAGCCAGCCCGCGTAGACGCCGTCCGCCGGGATCGCGGTGTGCGGCAGCGTCTCGACGTTTGCGGTCGGGAAGCCGAGTTCGCGTCCCCGTTGGGCCCCGCGCACCACGACCCCCTCCACCCGGTGCGGGCGGCCGAGGATCTCCGCCGCGCCCTCGACGTCGCCCTCGGCGACCAGACGTCGCGTCAGCGTCGAGGAGAACGGCTGGCCGCCGCCCGCCTCACCGCACAGCACCAGGTCGACGACCTCGACCTCGAAGTCGTAGACCTTGCCCTGCTCGGCGAGGAACTCGACGTTGCCCGCCGCCTTGTGGCCGAAGCGGAAGTTGGGGCCCTCGACGACCGCCTTGGCGTGCAGCCGGTCGACCAGGACCTTGACCACGAAGTCCGCAGGGGACAGCTTCGAGAACTCCGTCGTGAAGGGGAGGATCAGCAGCGCGTCCACGCCCAGCTCCGCCATCAGCTCGGCGCGGCGGTGGTGCGGGGCGAGCAGCGGCGGGTGGCTGCCGGGGCGGACGACCTCGCTGGGGTGCGGGTCGAAGGTGACGACGACCGAGGGAACGCCCAGTTCACGGGCGCGTTCCACGGCATGGCGGATGATCAGCTGGTGTCCGCGGTGGACCCCGTCGTAGGAACCGATGGTGACGACGCTGCGTCCCCAGTCCTCGGGGATGTCCTCCAAGCCACGCCAGCGCTGCACTGTGACCGCTCCTCGAACCCGTGTCCGTATCTAGCATTGCCTCTTACGCAGGTCTAAGGGTGCCATGCCGGGTGGCCCGTGCCCGCATCGGCATGGAGGCTGTGACCCGCCCCACGCGCGTCGGCCCATGCACGACGGCACACAGGGCGCCACACACGACGGCACGCAGGGCGCCACGCCCGACCGCATGCAGGGCGCGCCGCTCAGGACCGCGGGTGCGTGCTTCAGGCGGGCACCCGCACCCCCGCCAGGTTCTCGATCGTCCGGCGGGCGCTGGGGCCGACCACCGCGGCCCACTCCCCCGGCGCGTCGGTGAGCCAGTGCACCACCTGCGCGGCGAAGCCCGGCACCTGCCGTCCCAGGTCGACCAGAGCGCGGTCGAAGCAGGTCGCGCCGTCCGGGGTGCGGACGAGGAGGAGGCCGGTGCGGTGGACGAGGTCGCGCAGGTCCTCGCCGCTGCGCCCGGCGGCCCCGTGCAGGACGGCGTCCAGGACGGCGGGCGCGTGCTCGTGCGTGAGGAGATGCTCCAGGAGTTCGCGGCGGAGGGGACCGGAGTCCGGGGCGCCGGGCGCGGCCAGCACGCCGGCCAGCGCGGCCCGTACCTGCTCGGGGGCGCCGGCGTCCAGCAGGCCCGTGACCAGCGGGAGGAGGACAGCACGGGCGGCCGGGCCGTGGTCGAGCCGCCGGTCGACGTACGCGGCCACGTGCCCGGCGCTGTCCGGCCGTCGCTCCAGCACGTCCCGGACGAGGGCGGCGACCCGGTGGGCCGACTCGGGCGTGGTGACGTCGGCGAGCGCGGCCAGGGTGCTGCCCGCGTCCGCGCGGTCGGCGCCGCTCAGGCGGTTCCGGAAGGCGTCCAGGACCGGCTCGGGATGGGTGCTCAGGGCGGCGAGCAGCGCGCCCGGCGGCAGCTGCGGATCGCCCGCCTCGAACCGCTCCAGTGCCCGCGGAAGGTGGTGGGACCGGGTCTCGGGGTCCCGGACGAGGAGGGCGAGCGCGCCGCCGTGCAGCGCGCGGTCGGCGGGGCGGGCCAGGAGGGCGAGGGCCGCGTAGCGCAGCAGCCGACGGTCGGCGTCCGTCTTCGCGTGCGGGGCGGCGCGCAGTCCGTACGCCGCCGCCGCGACCCGGCGGGCCTGCCGCTCGTCGTGCGCCCACCGGTCGACGGCCCGGCACAGCGCGGACGGCTCGTCCTCGGCCAGGACGGCGAGCAGCTCGTCGGCGCGGTGGTGCGCGCAGTCGACGAGCACCTCCGTGAGGTCGTCCAGCGCCCGGCGCCGGTGGGTGTGCAGCAGCGCCTGCGCGGCCGTCGCCACGGTGGCGTGCGGGGTCGCGGGCAACGGCCGCTCGTCGTCGAACCAATGGGTGAGATACGGCTGTACGGCGGTGGGGTCGACGGCGAGGAGCCGGGCGACGGCGTCGAGGTAGCGGGGCGCGTCCGCGTCGCGCGGGGCGCCGTCGGCGAGGACCAGACGGCGCAGCAGGTCGAGGCGCGCGTCGGGCGGCAGGGCGATCTCCGTCCAGAAGGAGGGACCGAAGTCGACGCCCCGGCCGCCCTCCGCCGCCCCTGCCCCCACCTCTGCTCCCGTTCCCGCCCCCGTCCGCGTCCCCGCCTCCGCCTCTGTCTCCGTCTCCGCCTCTGAGCCGAGCCCGCCCCCCGCGCCGATCCGGTCCGCCAGCAGGCGCAGGACACCTGTGTACGGCGTCGCGTCGGGGACCCTCAGCAGGGTCTCGCGAAGCAGTCGGGCGGCCCACCACGAGTCCGGGTCGGCTTCCAGGGCGTGGGCCAACTCCCTCAGCCGGGCGGCGAGTTGATGTGCTCCCTGTTGGCGGGCGACGAGCAGGAGCGCATGGACGACCGGGCCGATGCGGTGGTGCGGAACGGGCAGCGGGTGGCCGCCCTGCTCCGGGGCGCGGCGGTCGTGGACCAGGGCGCGCAGGGCCTCGTCCAGGTCGAGGTGGACGCCCTGGATCCAGTCGGCGAGTTCCTCGTGGGCGAAGCGGTAGCCGGCGCCCGCGGGCACGAGGAGGCCCTCGGTGAGGACGGCGGACGCCCAGCCGGTGCCGCCGCCGAGGCGGGCGGGCGCTGGCCCCCAGGGAAACACCGTCTCGAACGACGCCCGGTCCAGTTCGCCCTGTCCCGGCCCGAGACTGCGCCGGGCGGCTTCGTGCACCTGGCCGGCGACCTTCGCCGCGAGGCGTCGTACGGCGGTGCCGCGCAGCCCGTTCTCGGCGGCGAGGCGGACGGCGATGCGCAGACACATCAGGTCCAGGTGGGCGGCGAGGACGTCGTCCCGGTCGACGGGGCCGCCCTGATCCGGCGGGCCGGGGAGGGCGGCGCGGATCTCGGAGAGGAGGCGCAGGGTGAGGGGGTGCCGGGCGTCGGGGGCGGCGAGGACGGCCTCCGGCAGGCCGTAGCGGGCGCGGGCCTCGCGCGCCTCGTCGGGGGTGAGGTCGCCCAGGCGGACGCAGGGCGGGAGCGGGTCTCCGGCGGCCGCGACCCCGTACAGCATCTCCGGCGGGAACTCCGCGCCCGCCCGCTCCCAGTACTCCCCCCGGCACGCCACCACCAGCCGCGCTCCCGTCTCCCGCAGCCAGGCCGCGGTGCCCTCGGTCCACTCGGCGAGCCGGTGCGCGAGGACCGGGGGCATCTCCTCGGGACCGTCGAGGAGCAGGAGCAGGGGCCGCCCGACGGCCCGCGCGAGGCCGGCGAGCCGCTCGGGACCGACGTCACCGAGCCCCGAGGAACCGCAGGAGCCGGAAGGACCGGAGCCGGCCGGTTCCGGCACCCACCGCCCGGCCCCCGAAGCCGAAGCCGTGCCCGAAGCCATGTCCGAAGCCGTCTCCGAGACCGCACCCACACACGCGCCCACACCCATGCCCGCGCCCGCGCTCGTGCTCGTGCCCCGGGCCGGGTCGGGAGCCGTGTCCGGAGCCGCGACGATGCGTGCCGCCCGGATCAGGGCGCGGCGGGCCGCGTCGGCGAGTGAGTCGTCCTCGTCCCGCAGGTCGGCGCCGCGCAGCCACAGGGTGGGGGCCGGTTGCGCGCCCCGGTTGCGGCGGGCCGCGAGGGCCGCGAGCTCGGTCGTACGGCCGGTGCCCGGTGCGCCGACGAGGCCGAGGACGGCCGCCGGGCTCGTCGCGAAGGCAGCGAACTCCCGTGCCGGGTGGGCGCGTTCGACCGGTTCCGATGCGGCGACGCGGGAGCCGGTCCCGGCGCGTCCCAGGGCGCCGGGCGGCCCGTCCGAGCCAACCGATGTGGCCGTCAGTTCCAGGATGCCCGCCAGGTTGAGGTCGGCCCCGTACGCGGGCACGGTCGCCGCGTTGCGGGCGAGCAACTCGGCGAGGGGACCGTCTGCCGGCGCCGGCGCCGACCACGGGGGCGGCTCCGACGCCGAGCCGTCGCCGTCCGGAATCCGGGTGCCCGGACGCAAGGGCACCGCGAAGCCGACGTCACGGTCCTCGGACCGCAGTGCGGTGCCGAGTACCGCGACGACCGCCCCGGTCCCGGCGTCGAGGACCGGGCCGCCGGCCGCGCCGCCGCCCAGCCGCAGCGCGTCCCGGCCCGCCGTGCCGATCGCCAGTTCCAGTGCCTCGTCGAGGACGTGCGGACGGTCGGTGGCCGTGTACGTCACCGGCGTCCCGGTCAGCACCCGCGCCTCGCGCCAGCAGCCGGCGGCCAGCCGGACGTACCTGCCGGACTCGACTCCCTCTCGCACGGTCACCGGCAGCGGGTCCACGCCGAGGCCCTCGGTGCGGACGAGGGCCAGGTCGAGCTCCGGGAGGGGCGTCACCGCGTCGGCGGTCACCACGCAGCCGCGGTCGTCAGCGGCGTACAGGACGAGCCGGGGCAGACCGTCGACGGCCTCGTGGCTGGTGATCACCGTGCCGTGGTGGTCGGCGACGAAGCCGGTGCCGCGGGGGCGGCCGGCGAGGTCGCGGATGCGAACCAGGCAGGCGTCCGGAGAAGGAGCGGGGCCGGAAGCGACGCCCCTGGGTTCGGTCTGTGCGCGGTGGCCCTCGCCGGTCCGCGGGCCTAGTCCCGCCATCGTGGTACCTCCCCGCCGCGCCCGCCTGCCCTCTGTCCGACGTCGACGGTAGGGGCGGGATGATCAGCGGGACAGATCACGCAGCGAACGCGCCCCCCTGCACTCCCTCGGTTCACTCCGAGCGCCTGCCCGGACGGGTGACTGAACGGGGGACGTTGGATACACCCTAGGGGTGGGGGAACCGAGGGGGGACCGTGGAGCGGCGGCGCAGCACAACCCCGTGTTCGCCGCTCCACGGGCAACGGCAGAAGGACTGTCCGGAGCCGGTCAGCCGAGCACGGCCAGGCTCTTCGCCTTCCCCTTCTGCTCCTCCACCAGGGCCAGGAAGCGGCCCTCGGGGTCGAAGACGGCCACTGCGCCCACGCCCGCGTACTCGTCGGGCATCTCCAGACGCACGCCGTTCAGGAGCAGCCGGGCCCGTTTGGCGTCCACGTTCCAGCGGGGGAACGCCGCGGCGGCCGCGTCGGCGATCGGCATCACGCTCAGCTCCTGCTGGAGCTGGTCGAGCGTCCTGGCCGAGTCCAGCTTGTAGGGGCCGACGCGGGTGCGGCGCAGGGCGGTGAGGTGGCCGCCGACGCCGAGGTCGGCGCCCAGGTCGCGGGCGAGGGCCCGGATGTAGGTGCCGGAGGAGCAGACGACGGACACGACCAGGTCCAGGACCGGGGTGCCGTCCTCGGCGACGGCGTCGCGGACGTCGTACACCGAGAAGGAGGAGACGGTGACGGGGCGGGCCGGGATCTCGAAGTCCTCGCCGTCGCGGGCCCGCTTGTAGGAGCGGACGCCGTCGATCTTGATGGCGCTGACCTTGGACGGCACCTGCATGATGTCGCCGCTCAGCTTGGCGATGCCCGCGTCGATCGCTTCCCGGGTGACCTTCGAGGCGTCCGTGGACCCCGTGATCTCGCCCTCCGCGTCGTCCGTCAGCGTCGTCTGCCCGAGCCGGATCGTGCCCAGGTACTCCTTCTCGGTGAGCGCGAGGTGCCCGAGGAGCTTGGTCGCCTTCTCGATGCCGAGGACGAGGACGCCCGTCGCCATCGGGTCGAGTGTGCCGGCGTGGCCGACGCGGCGGGTCTTCGCGATCCCCCGCATCTTGGCCACGACGTCGTGCGAAGTGAAGCCCGACGGCTTGTCGACGATGACAAGGCCGTCGGGCGGGGTCGGCTTGCGGTTCATCAGGCGGAGTCGTCCGTCTCGTCCTCGTCACCGGGCTTTTTGTACGGGTCGGCCCCGCCCGCGTACCCGGCGCCCGCGGACGCCTCGCGGACCTTCTCGTCGGCGGCGCGCGCCTTGTCGAGAAGGTCGTCGATGGTGCGGGCGTTGTCCGGCAGGGCGTCGGCGACGAAGGCCAGCGTCGGCGTGAACTTCACGCCCGCCGCGCGGCCCACCTCGGAGCGCAGGATGCCCTTGGCGCTCTCCAGGCCGGCGGCCGCTGCCGCACGCTCCTCGTCGTCCCCGTACACGGTGTAGAAGACGGTCGCCTCCCTGAGGTCACCGGTGACCCGGGTGTCCGTGATGGTGACGTGGGAGCCGAGCCGCGGGTCCTTGATCCCGCGCTGCAGCTTCTGAGCCACCACCTGCTGGATGAGGTCCGCCAGCCTCTTGGCGCGCGCGTTGTCGGCCACTGGTCCGTCTCCCGTTCTTTCTTCTTCTTGCCTTTTTCGGTCGGTCAGTCGTCTTCGCCGTGGAAGCGGCGTCTGACCGAGAGCAGCTCCACCTCGGGGCGGCCGGCGACCAGCCGTTCACACCGGTCCAGCACATCGGTCAGGTGCTCCGCGTCGCCGGAGACCACGGCGAGGCCGATCTTGGCCCGGCGATGGAGGTCCTGGTTGTCCACCTCGGCCGCGCTCACCGCGTACTTGCGCTGGAGCTCGGCGACGATGGGACGGACGACGGAGCGCTTCTCCTTCAGCGACCGTACGTCGCCGAGGAGAAGGTCGAAGGACAGAGTCCCCACGTACATGTGTAACCGGTTCACCCGCCGGTACGGGATCGACGGCCCTGCCGCCATGGGACAGGGACATCAAGAACGGTACAACGATCCGTCCGACGGCTCGACGGGGTTTTACCCCCTGGGGCCGGGGGCCGCAGCCCCCGGGACGGCGCGCCGGCCGACGGGACCATGTCCCGCCGGCCGGCAGCGACCATCGGCCTTACACGCGGGGCTTCTCCCGCATCTCGTACGTCGCGATGACGTCGTCGATCTTGATGTCGTTGAAGTTGCCGAGGTTGATACCGCCCTCGAACCCTTCGCGGATCTCGGTGACGTCGTCCTTGAAGCGACGCAGGCCCTCGATGTTGAGGCTCTCCGCGATGACCTTGCCGTCGCGGATGAGTCGGGCCTTGGTGTTGCGCTTGACCTCGCCCGAGCGGATGAGGACACCGGCGATGTTGCCCAGCTTGGACGACTTGAAGATCTCGCGGATCTCCGCCGTGCCGAGCTCGACCTCCTCGTACTCCGGCTTCAGCATGCCCTTCAGGGCCGCCTCGATCTCCTCGATCGCCTGGTAGATGACCGAGTAGTACCGGACGTCCACGCCCTCGCGCTCGGCCATCTGCGCGGCACGACCGGCCGCACGGACGTTGAAGCCGATCACGATGGCGTCCGAGCCCATCGCCAGGTCGATGTCGGACTCCGTGACCGCACCGACGCCGCGGTGCAGGACGCGGATGTCGACCTCTTCGCCGACGTCCAGCTGGAGCAGGGAGGACTCGAGGGCCTCCACCGAACCGGAAGCGTCACCCTTGATGATCAGGTTCAGCTGCTGGACCTCGCCGGCCTTCAGGGCGGCGTCCAGGTTCTCCAGGGAGAACCTGCGCGTGCGCTTGGCGAAGGCGGCGTTGCGCTCGCGGGCCGCACGCTTCTCGGCGATCTGGCGGGCGGTGCGGTCCTCGTCGACGACGAGGAAGTTGTCGCCCGCACCCGGGACGTTGGTCAGGCCCAGGACCTGGACCGGCGTCGACGGGCCGGCCTCGGCGACGTTGTTGCCGTTGTCGTCGAGCATGGCGCGCACACGACCGTAGGCGTCGCCCACGACCATCGTGTCGCCGACCCGCAGCGTGCCTCGCTGGACGAGGACCGTCGCCACGGCGCCGCGGCCGCGGTCGAGTCGGGACTCGATCGAGATGCCCTGCGCGTCCTGGCTGGGGTTGGCCCGCAGGTCGAGCGAGGCGTCGGCCGTGAGGATCACGGCCTCCAGCAGCGAGTCGATGTTCAGACCCTGCTTGGCGGAGATGTCGACGAACATGGTGTCGCCGCCGTACTCCTCGGCCACCAGACCGAACTCGGTGAGCTGACCGCGCACCTTGGTCGGGTCGGCGCCCTCGACGTCGATCTTGTTGACCGCGACGACGATCGGGACGTCGGCCGCCTTGGCGTGGTTGAGCGCCTCGACCGTCTGCGGCATGACGCCGTCGTTGGCCGCGACGACCAGGATCGCGATGTCGGTCGACTTCGCACCACGGGCACGCATGGCGGTGAACGCCTCGTGACCCGGGGTGTCGATGAAGGTGATCTTGCGCTCTTCTTCGTTGACCTCGGTCGCGACCTGGTAGGCACCGATGTGCTGGGTGATGCCGCCGGCCTCGCCCGCGATGACGTTCGTCTTGCGGATGGCGTCGAGCAGTCGGGTCTTGCCGTGGTCGACGTGACCCATGACGGTGACGACCGGCGGACGGACCACCAGGTCCTCGTCGTCGCCCTCGTCCTCGCCGAACTCGATGTCGAAGGACTCGAGCAGCTCGCGGTCCTCCTCCTCGGGGCTGACGATCTGAACCTCGTAGTTCATCTCGCCCGCGAGGAGCTGCAGCGTCTCGTCGGAGACGGACTGCGTGGCCGTGACCATCTCGCCGAGGTTCATCATGACCGCGACGAGCGACGCCGGGTTGGCGTTGATCTTCTCGGCGAAGTCGGTGAGGGACGCACCGCGCGACAGGCGAATGGTCTCGCCGTTGCCGCGAGGCAGCATCACGCCGCCGACCGACGGGGCCTGCATGGCCTCGTACTCCTGGCGCCTCTGCCGCTTCGACTTGCGACCGCGACGCGCGGGACCGCCGGGACGACCGAAGGCGCCCTGCGTGCCACCACGGCCACCGGGACCGCCGGGACGACCGCCGAAGCCGGGACGGCCACCGCCGCCGCCGAAGCCGCCGCCACCGCCGCCGGGGCCACCGCCACCGGGACGACCGGCGAAGCCGCCGCCGCCACCGGGACGGGCGCCGCCGCCGGGACCGGCCGGACGGCCGGCGAAGCCGCCGCCGCCACCGGGACGACCGCCGCCGGGACGACCGGCACCGCCGCCGCCCGGACCGCGGCCGCCGGGGCCGCCGCCGGGACGCGGGCCGGCAGCGGGACGCTGCGGCATCATGCCGGGGTTGGGACGCGGACCGCCCGGACGCGGACCGCCGGGGCCCGCACCCTGCGGGCGAGGCATGCCGCCCGGGCTCGGACGGGCGCCGCCCGGAGCCTGCGGACGAGGACCGCCGCCCTGGCCACCGGGGCCCTGGGGACGGGGACCGGCGCCGGGAGCGCCACCGGGGCCGCCGGGACGCGGTGCGCCCTGCGGACGGGGCGCCTGCGGGCGCGCCATACCGGCGTTGCCGCCGGAGGTGAAGGGGTTGTTGCCCGGACGCGGACCCGAGGGACGGGCGCCGCCCGGACGCGGGGCGCCGGCGCCACCGGGGCGCGGACCCTGCGCTGCGGCCGGACGCTGACCACGGTCACCGCGGTCACCGCGGTCACCACGGTCCTGACCCTGACCGGGCGCGGGACGGCCACCGGGACGGGGCGCGCCGGGGCGCGGTCCCTGGGAGGCCGGGCGCGGACCGGACTGTGCCGGACCGGACTGCGCGGGAGCGGCCGGGGCGGCCGGCGGAGCGGTGAACTCCGGGGCGGCCGGGGCCGGACGCGGCGCGGGCTTGGGACCCGGCAGCGGACGCGGTCCGGGAGCAGCCGGCGCGGGGGCCGACGAGGCGGCCGGAGCCGCCGGGGCAGCCGGAGCCGCGGGCGTCTGGGCCGCGGGAGGCTTGGGGGCGGCCGGCCGCGGAGCGGCCGGACCCGGACGGGCCGCCTGCGCCGGGGAAGGCGCCGCGGGCCTGGGGGCAGCCTTGCGCGGGGCGGGCTTGCCGCCGCCCTGGAAGGCGTCTGTCAGCTTGCGTACAACGGGCGCTTCGATGGTCGAAGACGCCGAACGGACGAATTCACCGAGTTCCTGGAGCTTGGCCATGACGACCTTGCTCTCCACCCCGAACTCCTTGGCGAGTTCGTATACCCGGACCTTAGCCACTTCGCTCCTTTTAGGTCCGGGTGTGTCCGGACCGTCGCTACTTCATGGGCGTACTCATCGCGTGCTCATCGAGTGCTCATCGCAATCTCGACCTACTTCCAACTCGCGGGGTACCTGAGCCGCGCGGGGGTTCCGTGCGACGCTTCTTACGGTGTTGCCTGCTCGGCAACGGTCGTCTGCTCGACGTACTGGCGCAACACCTTTGTGTCGAGCGCTCCCGGGGCTCGCAACGCCCTCGTGAACGCCCTGCGGCGTACCGCCTGGTCGAGACAGACCGGGGCGGGGTGCAGATACGCACCCCGGCCGGGCAGCGTACCGCGAGGATCGGGGACGCATGCGTCCTTGATCGCCACGATGCGCAGCAGCTCCGTCTTGGCCGCTCGCTTCCGGCACCCCACACAGGTGCGTTCAGGGCATGCTCCGGCGTGCGTCCGGCCAGACACTGTTAAGTCTACCTCCCCGCGGCGACCTCACCCCTTTGGGCCAGGATTCGAACAGTTGCCGCGTTACATCTGTCGTGATCTGAGCCTCCGCAGGCCGAGATCTATTCCCCGGGCTACTGCTCGGCGGGCTGCTCGGGCTGCTCGGTGTCCGGACGGATGTCGATCCGCCAGCCGGTCAGCCGGGCGGCGAGCCGGGCGTTCTGCCCTTCCTTGCCGATCGCCAGCGACAGCTGGTAGTCCGGCACCGTCACGCGCGCGGAGCGGGCCGCGAGGTCGACGACCTCGACCTTGGAGACCCGGGCCGGGGACAACGCGTTCGCCACCATCTCGGCCGGGTCGTCCGACCAGTCGACGATGTCGATCTTCTCGCCGTTCAGCTCGCCCATGACGTTGCGCACCCGGCCGCCCATGGGGCCGATGCAGGCGCCCTTGGCGTTCAGACCCGAACGGGTGGACCTGACGGCGATCTTCGTACGGTGACCGGCCTCGCGTGCGATCGCGGCGATCTCGACGGAGCCGTCGGCGATCTCCGGCACCTCCAGCGCGAACAGCTTCTTCACCAGATTGGGGTGCGTGCGCGAGAGCGTCACGGACGGGCCGCGCACGCCCTTCGCCACCCGGACGACGTACGACCGCAGGCGCAGGCCGTGCGCGTACGTCTCGCCGGGGACCTGCTCCTGCACGGGCAGGATGGCCTCCAGCTTGCCGATGTCCACCAGGACGTTCTTCGGGTCGCGGCCCTGCTGGACCACGCCCGTGACGATGTCGCCCTCACGGCCGGCGTACTCGCCGAGCGTCGCGTCGTCCTCGGCGTCGCGCAGGCGCTGCAGGATCACCTGCTTGGCCGTGGTGGCGGCGATACGGCCGAAGTCGGACGGGGTGTCGTCGAACGTGCGGGGCTCCTGCCCCTCCTCGAGGTCCTCGGGGTCCTCTTTCGCCCACACGGTCACATGCCCGGTCTCCCGGTTGAGCTCCACGCGCGCGTGACGGCGGCTTCCCTCGGTGCGGTGGTAGGCGATGAGGAGGGCCGACTCGATCGCCTCGACCAGCAGGTCGAAGGAGATCTCCTTCTCCCGAACCAAGCCCCGCAGGGCGCTCATGTCGATGTCCACGGCTACGCCTCCTCTTCCTTCTCGTTCTCGTCGTTGTCGTCGTGCTCGTCGTGCTTGTCCTTGCGGTTGAACTCGACCTGCACGCGCGCCTTGTCGATGTCGCCGAAGGCGAGTCTGCGGGCGGTGGCCTTGCGGCCCTTCACGCCCGGCACCTCGACGTCGAGCCCCTCGTCGTCGGCCTTCAGGATCCGGGCGACCAGCTCGCCGCCCTCGGTCAGCTGGAACCGCACCAGCCGGTCCGTGGCGCGCACATAGTGCCGGTGCTCGGTGAGGGCGCGCTCCGCGCCCGGGGTGCCGACCTCGAGGGTGTACTCGCCCTCGCCCATCGCGTCCGTCTCGTCGAGCTTCGCCGAGAGCGCGCGGCTCACATCGGCGATTTTGTCCAGGTCCGCTCCGGTGTCGGAGTCGACGACGACGCTCAGCACCCGCTTGCGTCCGACGGAGTCCACGGTGATCTCTTCGAGGTCCAGTCCCTGGGAGGCGACGAGCGGTTCCAGGAGCTCTCGCAGCCTCTCGCTCTGGGTGGTGCTCATCCGGGTGACTCCTCGGCCGCGTGTGCTGTTGTGGGATGGGGCGCGTGTCTGGTCAAAGGGTATCCGGTCGCAGGGTGTGTTGCCGTCCACCCGTGCACGGAGGGTGGCCGGACATGCGGCGAAACGGTGCCGCTGAGTGATGGCGGACGAGTGCGCGGGTACGGTGATCACGGGCCTGCCGCCCTTCTTGGTGTTTCTTTCGTACGAGTTCCCCGAGGACGTCTGTCGTGCCGTTCCCCCCTGCCTCGCGCACCCTGTCGGGGCCGCGCAGAAGATCCCTGCTCGCGTCGGCCGCGGGGGCCGCGCTGCTCGTGGGCTGCTCGTCCGGCGCCGGGGAGAGCGAGGAGGGCGAGGGGAGCGCGAGCGGCGGCCCGTCGGTCACCGAGCGGGCACGCGCGCGTGCGGCCCAGCAGAGCAACGGGCTGGTGGCGCGCTACGACGCCGTCCTCGCCGTCCACCCGACGCTGACGGCACGGCTGGCGCCGCTGCGGGCGGAGGTCGTACGGCATGTGGAGGCCTTCGGGGGCGCGCGAAAGGCGCCCGCGTCCCCCTCGCCCTCGTCGGCCCCGTCGCCCTCGTCGGCCCCCTCGTCCTCATCCGCCTCCTCCCCCGTCTCCGCGGCTCCGGCGGCCTCGGCGGCGCCGTCCGCCGCGCCGGTGACCGAGCAGGACGCCCTCGCCGGGCTGGCGGCCGCCGAGCGGGCGCTCGCCGACCGCAGGGCCACTGAACTGCTGGACGTCCCCGGCGAATTGGCCCGGCTGCTGGCCTCGGTGGCGGCGGCCGGCGCGGCGCACGCCTATCTGTTGACGGAGGAGGCCCGATGAGCGAGGAGACGTCCGCGGAGCTGACGGCACTCCAGGCGGCGCTGGCCGCCGAACACGCCGCGGTGTACGGGTACGGCGTCGTCGGCGGGCGCATCGGTATGGAGCGGCGCACGGAAGCGCGGGCGGCGTACGACGCGCACCGGGCGCGCCGGGACGCGCTGGCGCGCGACGTGCGCGGCGTGGGCGCCGAGCCGGTCGCCGCGAACGCCGGGTACGCGCTGCCGTTCGCGGTGCCCGACGCCGTCGCGGCGGTCCGGCTCGCCGCCCAGCTGGAGGACCGGGTGGCCGGGGTGTACTCCGACCTGGTGCGCGCGGCCACCGGGGCACGGCGCCGGGACGCGGCGGCGGCGCTGCGGGAGGCGGCGGTCCGCGCGGTGCGCTGGCGCGGCGGGAGCGTAGCCTTCCCTGGTCTCGCGGAACGGTCCGGTACGACCGGTACGAATCCGGCCGCGGCAGGAGCCGGGGCAGGGGCTTCGGGGACACCGACCGCTTGACCGGGAGACGGAAGGGAACGACTCGCGCATGGCTTTCGAACCGCCGCAGCGTCTGGTGAGGGCGCTCGGTGAGACGGCACCGGACGGTGACGGCTGGTTGGAGAAGCTGCCGGAGGCGGCCCGACAGGCCGTGGATCTACGCGAGTTGACCGTGGACCGGGTGCAGGTGCCGGGCGGCCGGAGCAGCCTGGTCGTGCTCGTGCGGCGCGCGGACGGGACCCCGGCCGTGCTGAAGCTGGCCCCGCCCCGATTCCGGCCCGAGGCCGAGCGGGCCGCGCTGGCGCACTGGGGCGGCCTGGGCGCCGTCCAGTTGCTTCAGGGCCCGGAGACGGCCGGGGTGCTGCTGCTCGAACGGCTGCATCCCGATGTGTCGGTGCGCTCGCTCGCGGAGGCGAAGGCGCTGCTGGAGGCGGCGGGGACGCTGCGGCGGCTGTGGGTGGAGCCACCGGCCGGGCAGGTCTTCGAGACCGTGGCCGAGCGGACCGGCCGGCAGGCCGAGGCGATGCGGGGGACCGCCGTCGGCTCCGACGTGGGTGCGCTGGTGGAGGCGGCGCTCTTTGCCCGTGAGGAGTTGGTGGGGACGGCGCCCGAGGTGCGGTTGCTGCACGGGACGTTTCGGCAGAGCAAGGTGCTGGCGGGCGAGCGGACGCCATGGCTGGCGGTGGGGCCGGATCCGGTGGTCGGTGAGTGCGCGTTCGATCTGGCGCGGCTGGTGCGGGACCGGGTGGAGGATCTGATCGCCTCGCCCTCGGGGGCGTCGATCACGCGGCGGCGAGTGCGGAAGCTGGCGGAGTCGTTGGAGCTGGATCCCGAGCGGGTGCGGGGGTGGACGCTTTTCCGGGCGGTGGAGTCGGGGGTGCGGGCGCTTCGGGTGGGGCGGGCTCGGGACGCCGAGCTGCTGCTGGAGTTCGCCGGGTGGCTCTAGGGGTTGCGGTTCGGGGGCGGGAGCGTGGTGGCCGGTGTCAGTCTCAGGGCCAGGACCGGGCAGTCCGCCGCTGCTCTTCGGGCGCGTTTCACCGTTCTCGACGGGACAGGCGTCCGCTGCACGAGGGGATAGCCCCACTCGTCGAGGGTGATGTGGTCGGGTAGGAGTTCCGCGCAGAGGCCGTGGGCCCGGCAGGACGTCCGGTCGATGTCGAGTTGCTGGTCCGTGCTCATGGGTCAGCTCTCCTCCGGGACGGGCAGCAGGGGTGTGCGGTCGGTCGCCGTGCAGTGGCCGTGGGCGTGGGCGTCGATCTCCGTGGCGAACGTCGTCAGGGCGCTGCGGACCAGGCGGACCGTGCCGTCGGGGTGGTGGCAGGCGCCCCGGCCCTCGACGAGACCCGACCAGCGGGCGAGATCGGCGCGGACCGTGCCCTGGGGGCCGGGGGCGGCGAGGGTGCGGAAGGCTGCGGCGATGCGGGGCAGGCCGTTGAGACAGGGGCCGCACTGGCCGGCCGACTGCAGGGCGAGGTAGCGCAGGACGCGGGCGGTCTCGGCGAGGCCGCAGCGGTCGGCGGGCAGTGCGGCGAGGACTCCCGCGCCCAAGTAGCTTGCGTCGAGAGCGAGTTGACCCGCCTCCGGGGCCGGGATCCAGGTGCCGTGGTAGCCGCCCACCAGGACCGCCCGGGCACCCTCCAGGGGTAGCAGCCGGGCGATGGGCAGGCCGTAGGGGGCCTCCACGACCCGGGGTTCACGGCCCGGCACATGGACCGTGCACAGGACGCTGCCGGGCTGGGTCGGGGTGCCGGCGGTGCGGTACCAGTCGGCGCCGTAGCGGGCGATGAGCGCGAGGTGGGCCAGGGTCTCGACGTTCTGCACGAGGGTCGGGGCCCGGTGCACTCCGCGTTCCCGGACCGGCGGCCGCTGGTGGGCGGGCAGGGCCGCGCCGCCGGAGACGTACCGGGCGAGGGCGGAGGACTGGCCGGAGAGGAACGACTTCGGCAGGCGGACGACCTTGACGGGCAGCGGGTCCGCGGTGCGCTGGGCGAGAGCGGACTCCAGCCAGGTCGCACCGTCCTCCACGGCGAGGTACGCCTCTGCCGCGCCGACCATGTGGGCCGCCGACTGCAATCCGTCCAGGACGAGATGGGGCGACAGGCGCAGCAGGGTCTTGTCCTTGCGGCTGGCCGGTTCGCCTTCGGCGCCGTTGGCGACGACCACGGACGCGCGGCCGGTGCGCCGTCCTGCCTCGGCGACGGAGACGAGCTTGCGGTAGGTCGGGAAGCCGGCGCCGCCGCGCCCGGTGAGTCCGGACTCTGCGACCGCACGCAGCAC
The DNA here is from genome assembly GCF_055581185.1 of Streptomyces sp. NPDC031474. NCBI lineage: Bacteria > Bacillati > Actinomycetota > Actinomycetes > Kitasatosporales > Streptomycetaceae > Streptomyces > Streptomyces sp. NPDC031474. Next base: position 369,067 of record NZ_JBVIJX010000011.1, on the reverse strand, counting down.
GCTCTCGGGGTCGCCGGGAGGCAGCGGGCCGTGGCGCCGGTGGTGGGTGGCCAGGTCGGCGGGGGCGGCGCCGGGGGCGAGGAGACGTGGGGCCATGTGCAGGTCGGGGAAGGTCGCGGTCACGGTCGGGCTCCTTCGGCGGTGCGCAGGAGGGCTGCGGGGGTGTCGCGGGCGGCGCGTGCGGCGTGGACGAGGCGGGCGGCGTGGACGAGGCGGGCGGCGAAGGCGGCGACCACGGCGGCGACGCAGGCGACGGTCAGCCAGGTCATCCAGTCGGTGCCGGTGTCCGTGCCGATGCCGATGCCGTGGACGAGCGCGACCGGCCAGGAGACGTACGCCGACCAGTGCAGGGCGCGCCACGCGCGGTGGCCGAGGCGGTCGCGGAGAAGGCTGCTGATCAGCACCGCGAGCATCAGGTCGAGGGCGACTGTGCCGAGGCCCAGCCAGAGGGGCTGGTAGTCGGAGACGAAGGGGAGCAGGACGTCCACGACGGTGATGTGGGCGTAGCTGTCGATCACCGCGAGGGCGATGTGCAGGGCCAGGAAGGCCGTCGCCGACAGGGAAAGGGTGCGGTGGAGGGTGACCGTGCCGAAGCGGGGGAGGCCGGGGAACCGGGTTCTCAGTCGGACCGCGATGCCCAGCAGGACGACGACGGTGAAAAGAACGAGGCAGACGGCGCCGGTGGCTCGGTTGGCATACCAGAGGGTTTCGCCTGTCATGCGGCAGTCCCCCGGTGGGGGCTGGTCGCGCCCCGCGGCCCAGCCGCATGTTGACACAGCCCCGCGCCCCTCGGGTGGGTGGGCCAGCCCGGTGTTGTGACGACCAGGCCGTCTTGTGCGACCAGGCGCGCCGGCAGTCCCCTTCGCGTCAGCCAGCGTTCCGCGCCCGCGCCCTTGACCAGGGCCGCCGTGGTCGCCGCGTTGGCCTCGGCGCAGGTGGCGGCCGCTACCGACACCGTGCGCCACGGAGTCTGGGCCGGCAGGCCCGTGAGGGGGTCGATGATGTGGTGGAGGGTGTGGTCGGCGCGGCGCCAGGTGCGGGCCGCGGTGCCTGATGTGGCAAGGCCGCCGCTGTGGAGGCCTACCGTGGCGTACGGGCCCTGCGTCGGAGTTTCCTGCACCGGGCCGGTGATGTCCTGGACGCGGATCTGCCAGCCGTCGGCCGGGGGCTCACCGGCGACCGCCGTGTCGCCGCCCAGGCTCACCAGGACTCCGCAGCCCGCCGTCGCCGCGAGGATCGCCGCCGCCTTGTCCGCGGCCCAGGCCTTCGCCGTGGCGCCGAGGTCCAGGTGGACTCCGGTCGGGACGGTGACCGTACCCGTCTCCCGGTCGAGGCGGACCGTGCGCCAGCCGGGGGCGCGCTTCACCGTGAGCCGGATCGAGCGGTCGTCCTCGCGGACGAGGGTGAAGTCGCGGTCGTAGCCGATCGCGTCCATCGCGGAGCCGACGGTGGGGTCCACGGCGCCGTCGGTCGCCTCGGCCGCGCGCAGGGCGATGTCGAGGGCCTCGGCGAACAGGGGGCTGACCCGGACCGGGCGGCCCGCGGCGGTGTCGAGGGCGGTCAGTTCGGAGTCGGCCCGGAAGCGGCTGCAGGCGGCGTCGACCTCGGCGAGCTGCCCGGCGAGGATTAGGTTGCAGGACTCCAGCAGGGCCGGGTCGGTGACGACCACCCGGACGGTGGTGCCGAGGGCCCGCCACTGCGCGGCGGCCGTCGTACGGGACCGGGACGTGAGAGGAGCGCTCATCACGACGCTCCCGAGGTGGAGTCGGTGGAGCCGCCGGAGGCCGCGGTGAGACCGCTGTCGGAGCTGCTGGAGCCCGTGGAGCCGGTGGAGTTGTCCGAGGAGGACGAGCTGTCCGAGCCGGTCGAGCCGGTGGAGCTGTCCGAGCCGGTCGAGTTGTCCGAGGACGTGCTGCTCGACGAGGAGCTGGAGTTGCTCGTGCCGGTGTTGCTCGCCGTCGTGCTCGCGTCCGCCTGCATCGTGCCGACCAGGGCGAAGACCCCGGCTGCCGCGGCCAGCGTGACGGCCGCCGCGAGGGCCGCCGTCCGCCGTGCCCCTCTGCGGACGGCCGACGCGGCCCCCCGTTCCGCTTCCCTTGTCGCCATGACCGTTCCCCTCCGTAGTGACGCTCTGTCACGCCCTACGGTCGGGGAACGGCCTGAGAGAAGTCTGTGAGGCGGCCGTACGCCTCCCCAGAACTGTCTGAAACGTTCCTTTAATTCACGTACTTCACGCGGTCAGACGGGCGATCGCCTCGTCCACCGTGAGCTCCTCGCGCTCGCCGGTCCTGCGGTCCTTCAGCTCCAGGACGCCCTCGGCGGAACGGCGGCCCGCCACCAGGATCTTCGGTACGCCCATCAGCTCGGAGTCGGTGAACTTCACGCCCGGGGAGACGCCGGCCCGGTCGTCGACCAGGACGCGCAGACCGGCCGCGTGCAGCTTCTCGGAGACGTCCAGCGCCAGCTCCGTCTGCAGGGCCTTGCCCGCGGCGACGACGTGGACGTCGGCCGGGGCGACCTCGGCGGGCCAGACCAGGCCCTTGTCGTCGGCGGTCTGCTCGGCGAGGGCGGCGACCGCGCGGGTGACGCCGATGCCGTAGGAGCCCATGGTCACGCGGACCGGCTTGCCGTTCTGGCCGAGGACGTCGAGCTTGAGGGCGTCGGCGTACTTGCGGCCCAGCTGGAAGATGTGGCCGATCTCGATGGCGCGGTCCAGCCTCAGGCCGGTGCCGCAGTTCGGGCAGGGGTCGCCTTCCCGGACGACGACGACGTCGACGTACTCGGCGACCTCGAAGTCACGGCCCGCGACGACGTTCTTCGCGTGCAGACCCTCCTTGTTGGCGCCGGTGATCCAGGCCGTGCCGGGGGCCACGCGCGGGTCCGCGATGTAGGTGACCTTCTCGCCCAGGCCCTGCGGGCCGACATAGCCGCGGACCAGGTCCGGGCGGCCCACGAAGTCCTCGGCGGTGACCAGATCGACGGTGGCCGGGGCGAAGTGCGCCTCGACCTTGCCCATGTCGACCTCACGGTCGCCGGGGACGCCCACGGCCACGATCTCGCCGTCCACCTTGACCAGAAGGTTCTTGAGCGTGGCCGAGGCGGGTACGCCGAGGTGGGCGGCGAGGGTCTCGATGGTGGGGGTGTCGGGGGTCGGGATCTCCTCGAGCGCGGCGACGCCCTCGGCGTCCACCGGCTTCAGCCCGTACGTGATCGCCTCGGTGTTCGCCGCGAAGTCGCAGTTCGGGCAGTCCGCGAAGGTGTCCTCGCCCGCGCCTGCCGGGGCCAGGAACTCCTCCGACTTGGAGCCGCCCATCGCGCCCGCCGTGGCGGCGCAGATGCGGTAGTCGAGGCCGAGGCGCTCGAAGATCCGCTGGTAGGCCTGGCGGTGCAGGGCGTAGGAGTGGGCGAGGCCCTCGTCCTCGGTGTCGAAGGAGTAGGAGTCCTTCATCAGGAACTCGCGGCCGCGCAGGATGCCGGCCCGCGGGCGGGCCTCGTCACGGTACTTGTTCTGGATCTGGTAGAGGATGACCGGCAGGTCCTTGTAGGAGGACGCCTGGTCCTTCACGAGCAGCGTGAAGATCTCCTCGTGGGTGGGGCCGAGGAGGTAGTCGCCGCCCTTGCGGTCCTGGAGGCGGAACAGCTCCGGGCCGTACTCGTCCCAGCGGCCGGTGGCCTCGTAGGGCTCGCGCGGCAGCAGGGCGGGGAGCAGCACCTCCTGCGCGCCGATCGCGTCCATCTCCTCGCGGACGATCCGCTCCACGTTGCGCAGGACCTTCATGCCGAGCGGCAGCCAGCTCCAGATGCCCGCCGCGGTACGGCGGACGTAGCCGGCGCGGACGAGGAGCTTGTGGCTCAGGACCTCGGCGTCGGCCGGGTCGTCGCGCAGCGTCTTCGCCATCAACTGGGACATGCGCTGGACCGGTGCGTTCGCCATCGTTCTCGTACTCCTGCCGGGTAAGGGTGATGGCTAGGAGGTTAGCCGGGAGCGTGGCGGGGCCGGAAATCCGTTACGGGCGCAGGAGGGGAAGCGGGGCGCCCATCACCGCGTACGGGCGGGGGGCGCTGGGGAAGAGGACGCTGCGGGCCAGGTCCCGGTAGCCCAGCGAGCGGTAGAGGGCGCGGGCGGGGCTCTCGGTGTCGATGGCGGAGAGGATCGAGCGGGGTTCGGCCGCGGTGTCGGTGATCGTGGTGATCAGGGCCCGGCCCGCGCCGCGGTTCTGGTGGGCGGGGTGGACGTGGAGCTCCGTGATCACGAAGGAGTCGTCCAGCCAGTGCTCGTTGCCCTGGGCGCGGAGGTAGGGCTGGACGACCGTGGACCACCAGTGCGTGCGGTCGTTGGGCATGCCGTAGACGAAGCCGACGAGTCTGTCCCCGACGGTCGCGCCGAAGGCTCTCGCGCCGGGGTTCGTCATGTGGCGCAGGACGATCTGACGGCGGACGGCGACCTCGTCCGGGCCCAGTCCGAAGGCGACCGCTTGGACGGCCAGTGCCTCGTCCACATGGGCGGGAAGGTCCAAGGGGCCGATGACGAGGTCCATGGCGGGGAGCCTACAGGGGCGTCAAAAAAGCACGCTCGTGAATGCGCCGACCTCCTGGAAGCCGACCCTCCTGTAGGTGCGCCTCGCCGGGGTGTTGAAGTCGTTGACGTAGAGGCTGACGACCGGGGCGACGTCGGCCAGGGCGTAGCGCAGGACCGCTGCCATGCCGGGGGCCGCGAGGCCCTGGCCCCGGTATTCGGGGGCCACCCACACGCCCTGGACCTGGCAGGCCTGGGACGTCGCGGCGCCGATCTCCGCCTTGAAGGCGACCTTGCCGTTGTCGTCGAGGCGGGCGAACGAGCGGCCGGAGCCCACGAGTTCGGCGACTCTGGCCTGGTACAGCAGGCCGCCGTCGCCGGCCATCGGGGAGACGCCGACCTCCTCGGTGAACATCGCCACGCACGCCGGCATGATCGTGTCCATCTCGTCCTTGCGGATGCGGCGGACGTAGGGATCGGGGGCGATGTCGGCGGGCATGCGGTCGGTGACCATGAGGGGCTGGCGGGTGCGGACCTCCCGGGCCGGGCCCCAGTGGGGTTCGAGGAGGCGCCAGAGCTGGGTGGTCGGCTCGGTGGGGCCGACGATCGAGGAGCAGCGGCGGCCTGCCCGGCGGGCGCGGTCGGCGAAGGCGCGGACCGCGCGCGGGGTGGCGCAGATCGGGACCAGGTTGGCGCCCGCGTAGCACAGGGACGTCAGCATGCCGTCCTCGTACCAGCCCCACATCTCGCCGCCGAGCCGCCACGGGTCGAGGCCCGCGACCTGTACCCGGGAGGTGACGAAGGCATTGGCAACCGGCTCGCGGTCGAGGACGGCGAGCGCGGCGTCCAGGTCGCTCGGTTCGAGGACCCGGGAGGTGGTCTGGGTCAACACGCGCGGGGCCTCACACTCAGGTCTGGCTGATCCCCGCACTGTACCTGCGGAAGCTTTGCCGTGGTGCCTTGCGGTGGGGGCCGCTCGTTTGCCGGTGGCCGTGGGCCTGCGTGCCGTCCCTGGGGGCTGCCGCCCCCAGACCCCCGCTGTCGGCCCCGAAGGCGCCTCGTCCTCAAACGCCGGACGGGCTGAAAGGACAAACGCTCGGCCTTGAGCGCCGGACGGGCTGGATTGCCCCGCCGGCGCTCCCAAAGTGCGTCAGCCCGCGACTGACACCGACGGTTCGCCGGAGGGGGTGCCGGCCGCTTCCATCTGTTCGGCCAGCTTCATGGCCTCTTCGATGAGGGTCTCGACGATCTTGGACTCGGGGACGGTCTTGATGACCTCGCCCTTGACGAAGATCTGGCCCTTGCCGTTGCCGGAGGCGACGCCGAGGTCGGCCTCGCGGGCCTCGCCGGGGCCGTTGACCACGCAGCCCATGACGGCGACGCGCAGCGGGACCTCCATGCCCGTGAGGCCCGCGGTGACCTCCTCGGCCAGCTTGTACACGTCGACCTGGGCGCGGCCGCAGGACGGGCAGGAGACGATCTCCAGGCCGCGCTGCCTGAGGTTCAGGGACTCCAGGATCTGGTTGCCGACCTTGACCTCCTCGACCGGGGGGGCCGAGAGGGAGACGCGGATCGTGTCGCCGATGCCCTGGGAGAGGAGGGCGCCGAAGGCGACCGCCGACTTGATCGTGCCCTGGAAGGCGGGGCCGGCCTCGGTGACGCCGAGGTGGAGGGGGTAGTCGCACTGGGCGGCGAGCTGCCGGTAGGCCTCGACCATGATCACCGGGTCGTTGTGCTTGACCGAGATCTTGATGTCCCGGAAGTCGTGCTCCTCGAAGAGAGACGCCTCCCACAGCGCCGACTCGGCCAGCGCCTCCGGGGTGGCCTTGCCGTACTTCTGGAGCAGGCGGCGGTCCAGCGAGCCGGCGTTGACGCCGATGCGGATCGGGGTGCCGTGGTCCTTGGCGGCCTTGGCGATCTCCTTGACCTTGTCGTCGAACTGCTTGATGTTGCCGGGGTTCACGCGGACCGCCGCGCAGCCCGCCTCGATCGCGGCGAAGACGTACTTCGGCTGGAAGTGGATGTCGGCGATCACCGGGATCTGCGACTTGCGGGCGATCGTCGACAGGGCGTCGGCGTCGTCCTGCGTGGGGCAGGCGACGCGGACGATCTGGCAGCCGGAGGCGGTGAGCTCGGCGATCTGCTGGAGGGTGGCGCCGATGTCGGACGTGCGGGTCGTGGTCATCGACTGGACCGAGACCGGCGCGTCTCCGCCCACCGCCACGGAGCCGACCTGGATCTGCCGGCTCTTGCGGCGCTCGGCGAGCTTGGTCGGAACGGACGGCATGCCGAGAGAAATCGCAGTCATCTGCTGTGCAACCCCAAGTCGTGGATCAAGGCCCAGGTCCCGCTCCTCAGGCGGGTTCCAGGCTTCGAGATTACGCCACGGACGCGAACGGGGAGGACGCAGCGCCCGGCGGTCCGCCCGATCGTGCCCCCTGACGGCGGGCCGGGCATGACGACCGATCCGGCGGGACATGATCTCCGCCTCGTCGCCGCGCCCGGCCCGGTCCGACCCGGTCGGGTCCGACCCGGTCGGGCCCGCCCTGCGCGGTCCGGTTCAGAGACCCAGTTTCCAGTGCTGGTAGTTGCCGCCGTTGCAACCCTGCACGTAGGCGCTGCCGCCGCGGTTGCTGTCCAGGCACCACCGCGCGCTCTTGAGCTGGACGTTGTCCCAGCCCGGGCCGTCCGCCCCCCACAGCTGACCCGCGCCGGGCGTCTGTCCCGCCGGGACGCCCTCACAGGGGACGGTGGCGAGCACCAGGGCCGGGTTGTCGTTCGAGTACAGGCATCGCTGGGTCGCCTTGTTCACGATCTGGACCTCGTCAAAGGCGCTGTGGCCCTTGTAGACCACGGTCCAGGTCTGGTAGTCGTTGCCCTGGTCGCAGGGGTTCGTATAGACCTGGCCTTCCCAGTTGCTGTCCAGGCAGCGCCCGGTCTCCCAATTGCGCAGGATGTTCGTCTTCGCGTAGACGGAGCCCGCGGCGGTCGCGGAGCTCGTGTTCATGAACGCGAACCCCAGCGACAGGGTCACGCCGATCGCCGCGGTCCACCGGCGGCGCGACGACAGTCCCCGGCCCGAAGTGCGAGTGGACGCCTGCGCGTCGGTCGCGCGCGTCTCGTCCGGCTTCTTCATGTCCAGCATGCTCGATGTCCCTGCTTTCTCTTGACGTCGACATGCCAGAGCGCCAACCTGATCCTCCGGTTCCACCTGTTGGCCGTTTGTCGCGCCGAACACCCCTCCGGACGGCGGAAGTTGGCCGTATCACGCCTTCCGCGCCGTACGAATGATCCATGCCCCTCGCCCACGCGGGTCACGCGGGCAAGGGGCACGGTGTCACAGCCGTCGGACCGGAAGGCGGCCGGTCCTCAACTGATCTTGACCGGATTGACCACGTCCGCGATCAGGACCAGGACCGTGAAGCAGATGAAGATGCCCGCCACCACATAGGCCACCGGCATCAGCTTCGCCACGTCGAACGGGCCCGGGTCGGGGCGGCGCAGCACCTTGGCCAGATTGCGGCGCAGCGACTCCCACAGGGCGCCCGCGATGTGCCCGCCGTCCAGGGGCAGCAGCGGGAGCATGTTGAACAGGAACAGGGAGAGGTTGAAGCCCGCTACCAGCATCACGGCCATGGCGAGCTGCTGCGAGGCCGGGATGTCCAGGGTGAAGATCTCGCCGCCGACGCGGGCCGCGCCGACCACGCCCATGGGTGAGTCGGGCTCGCGGGGCGCGCCGTCGAAGGCGGCGTTCCACAGGGCCGGGATCTTGCCGGGCAGGGCGGCGATGGAGTCGACGGCCTCGCCGACCCGGTCGCCCATCCAGGACACGGAGTCGCCGAAGTCCTGCTTGACGACGCCGGTGGCCGCGCTGAAGCCGAGGAAGCCGGCCTTGATGTACTCGCCCTGGACGTAGCTGCCGTCGGAGTTCTTCTTGGCGACCTGGTTGGTGGCGATGGTCGTGTGCAGGGTCAGTTCCCGGCCGCCCCGGTCGACGACGATGTCGACCTTCTTGCCGGCGCTGACGCGGATCAGATCGGAGAGGGTGTTCCAGTCGTCCGTCTGCTTTCCGGCGAAGGAGACGATCTTGTCGCCGGGCTTCATGCCGGCGGCCGCGGCCGGGGAGGCCGGGTCGGTCGACTTGCACGCGTCGCGGTTCTGGCTCTGCGCGATGACGCAGGGGGAGACCGAGCTGACCGTGGTGGTCTGCTGCGAGATGCCGAAGCCCATGAGGACGGTGAGGAACAGCCCGATGGCGAGCACCAGGTTCATGAAGGGGCCCGCGAACATCACGATGACCCGTTTCCACGGCTTGCGCGTGTAGAACATGCGCGTCTCGTCGCCGGGCTGGAGCTCCTCGTAGGCGGCCGAGCGGGCGTCCTCGATCATGCCGCGCCAGGGCGAGGTGGAGCGGGCGGTGATCCGGCCGTCCTCACCGGGCGGGAACATGCCGATCATGCGGATGTAGCCGCCGAGCGGGACGGCCTTGATGCCGTACTCGGTGTCGCCCTTCTTGCGTGAGAAGACGGTCGGGCCGAAGCCGACCATGTACTGCGGCACCCGGATGCCGAAGAGCTTGGCCGTGGACAGGTGTCCCAGCTCGTGCCAGGCGATCGAGAACAGCAGGCCGACCACGAAGACGACTATGCCGAGGATCATCATCAGGGCTGTCATGCACGCGCCTCCGCGGTAGCCGTCAGTTCCTGGACCCGGGCCCGTGCCCAGGTCTCCGCTTCGAGGACGTCCGACACGGTGAGTGAAGTTCCCGTCACCGGCGTGTCGTGTTCCTCCACGACCCGGGTGATGGTCTCCATGATCCCGTTGAACGGGAGCGCGCCCTTGCGGAACGCCTCCACGCACTCCTCGTTGGCGGCATTGAACACCGCCGGGGCCGTGCCCGCGAGCTCGCCCACGTGCCGGGCGAGGTTCACCGAGGGGAAGGCCTCGTTGTCGAGCGGGAAGAACTCCCACGTCGACGCCGTGCTCCAGTCGAAGGCGGGGGCCGCGTCGGGGACGCGTCCGGGCCAGCCGAGGCCGATGGCGATCGGCCCACGCATGTCGGGGGGCGTCGCCTGGGCCAGTGTCGATCCGTCCGTGAACTCAACCATCGAGTGGACATACGACTGGGGGTGTACGACCACCTCAATGCGCGCGAAGGGAATGTCGTAGAGGAGGTGCGCCTCGATGACCTCCAGGCCCTTGTTGACCAGGGTCGCGGAGTTGATCGTGATGACCGGGCCCATGGACCAGGTGGGGTGGGCGAGGGCGTCCTCGACGGTGACGTTCGCCAGTTCCGCCTTGGTGCGGCCGCGGAAGGGGCCGCCGGAGGCGGTGACGACCAGCTTGCGGACGTCGGCGCGGGTGCCGGCGGCCAGCGCCTGGAAGAGGGCGGCGTGCTCGGAGTCCACCGGGATGATCTGCCCGGGCTCGGCGAGCGCCTTGACCAGCGGGCCGCCGACGATGAGCGATTCCTTGTTGGCGAGCGCGAGGGTGCGGCCCGCCTCCAGGGCGGCGAGGGTGGGAGCGAGGCCGATGGAGCCCGTGATGCCGTTGAGCACGGTGTGGCAGTCGGAGGCGGCGAGCCGGGTGGCCGCGTCCGGGCCGGCGAGGATCTCGGGGAGGGGCTCGGCGGCCCCGTACTCGGCGGTGAGCGCCTCGCGCAGCGCGGGGACGACGTCCTCGCGGGCGACCGCCACGGTCCGCACCCGCAGCCGGCGGGCCTGCTCGGCGAGGAGGGCGACCCGGCCGCCGTTGGCGGACAGGCCGGTGACCCGGAAGCGGTCCGGGTTGCGCAGCACGAGGTCGATGGCCTGGGTGCCGATCGAACCGGTGGAGCCGAGTATCACCACGTCCTTCGGGCCGTCGCCCGCGACCGGGTCGTAGACGAGGTGCGGGTCGGCGAGGGCGCGGGGGGCTGGACTGTCGGTCATCCCCCCATTGTTGCCGAGGCGGGTGGGCGGCAGGGCAGGGTGCCCCCTCCTCGTCCCCCTCATGAGAGGTTCGGGACAGGGGGCACCCTGCGGACGGGTGTGCGGCGCCTCACCTGATCGGGCGGTGCATGTTCTCCTTCTCACTCGGTCCCGGTGTGGCGTCGGCGATCCAGGGACCCTCCCCGGACGGGTCGACGATGCCCTGTTCCAGCCACTCGTAGGCGCCCGCCATGACGCCCTTGACGACCTTGCGGTCCAGGTCGTCGGTGTTGGTCCACAGACGGGCGAAGAGCTCGTCGACGCGGATGCGGGACTGGCGGCAGAACGCGTCGGCGAGCTGGTAGGCCTCGCGCCCGTTCTCGCCGCGCGAGCGCAGCAGCTCGGCGCGGACGCAGGCGGCGCTCATCGCGAAGAGTTCCGCGCCGATGTCCACGATCCGGCCGAGGAAGCCCTGCTTGGACTCCATCCGGCCCTGCCAGCGGGACATGGCGTAGAAGGTGGAGCGGGCGAGCTTGCGGGCGTGCCGCTCGACGTGCCGCAGATGCGGCGAGAGGTCCACGCCCGCGTGCTTGAACTCTCCGTACGACGACGGCAGTTGGCCCGGCCCCGCGACGAGCTTCGGCAGCCACTTGGCGTAGAAGACGCCCGCGTTGGCGCCCGCTTTCGCCTTGTCCTGGAGGGACTTGTCGGGGTCGATGAGGTCGCCGGCGACCGTGAGGTGGGCGTCGACGGCCTCGCGGGCGATGAGGAGGTGCATGATCTCCGTCGAGCCCTCGAAGATGCGGTTGATCCGCAGGTCGCGCAGGACCTGTTCGGCGGGGACCGCCTTCTCGCCCCGGGCGGCGAGCGACTCCGCCGTCTCGAAGCCGCGGCCGCCGCGGATCTGGACCAGCTCGTCGGCCATGCGCCAGCCCATCTCGGAGGCGATGAGCTTGGCGAGCGCGCCCTCGATGCGGATGTCGTTGCGGTCCTCGTCGGCCATCTGGCTCGACAGGTCCAGCACCGCCTCCAGGGCGAAGGTCGTCGCCGCGATGAAGCTGATCTTCGCGCCGACGGCCTCGTGGTGGGCGATCGGCTTGCCCCACTGCTCACGGGCCGCCGACCACTCGCGGGCGATCTTCAGACACCACTTGCCGGCGGCCACGCAGGACGCGGGCAGCGAGAGCCGGCCGGTGTTGAGCGTGGTCAGGGCGATCTTCAGCCCCGCGCCCTCGGGGCCGACGCGGTTGGCGGCCGGGACCCGGACCTGGTGGAAGCGGGTGACGCCGTTCTCGATGCCGCGCAGGCCCATGAAGGCGTTGCGGTTCTCGACGGTGATGCCGGGCGAGTCCGTCTCCACGACGAAGGCCGTGATGCCGCCCTTGTGCCCCTCGCTCCTCGGGACCCGCGCCATGACCACCAGCAGGTCGGCGACCACGCCGTTGGTCGTCCACAGCTTCACGCCGTCGAGGACGTAGTCGTCGCCGTCGGGGACCGCGCTGGTGGCGAGGCGGGCCGGGTCGGAGCCGACGTCCGGCTCGGTGAGGAGGAAGGCGCTGATGGCGGTGGTCGCGCAGCGCGGCAGGAACCGCTGCTTCTGCTCGTCGGTGCCGAACAGCTTCAGCGGCTGCGGTACGCCGATCGACTGGTGCGCCGACAGCAGCACGCCGATCGCGGGGCTGGCCGAGCCCGCCAGGGCCAGCGCCTTGTTGTAGTACACCTGGGTGAGGCCGAGACCGCCGTACTTGGGGTCGATCTTCATGCCGAGGGCGCCGAGCTCCTTGAGCCCGCTCACGACCTCGTCGGGGATGCGGGCCTCGCGCTCGATGCGGGCCGCGTCCACCTTCGTCTCGCAGAAGTCGCGGAGTTTGGCCAGGAACTGCTCGCCGCGCCGGACGGCCTCGTCGGAGGGGAGCGGGTGGGGGTGGATGAGGTCGAGCCGGAAGCGGCCCAGGAACAGTTCCTTGGCGAAGCTCGGCTTGCGCCAGTCCTGCTCCCGGGCGGCCTCGGCGACCTGGCGGGCCTCACGCTCGGTGACGGTGGGTTTCTTGAGGGGTGGTGCGGACATGAGGCTCACCTCGCCGCGAATCGGGATCTCGGACCACATTGGTTACCGATGGGTGCTACCCGATCGTTGGTACCCGATCCGGGACGAGCCCGCCACCCCTCGCGGGCGGGTTCGGGCGTCCCGGACGGCCCGCTCCCCGGCCCGCTCCCCGGCCTGCTCCCCGGCCTGCTCCCCGGCCGACGCCGGGGCCGGAGCCGGAGCCGAACCCGTCGCCGGGGGCGTGATCGTCGCCGCTCGGCGCCCTGCGCCGAACGAGTGTCCGGGCGGGGGTGAGGGCCTCGGCGAAGGGTTGCCGTACTCTTCTCCACCAATCCCCCACAACTCGCTGTCGAAGCGCTTCGACAACCTATGGACACCCACCCCCGCTAGAGCTACTGTCGAACCACCCTCACCCGCCCCTGTTCGCAATGCGCACTGTCGAAGCGCTTCACAAAACTTGGAGAGCTGGATGGTCACCCTCGCCGAGGTCGCCCAGCACGCCGGAGTCTCGGCGAGCACGGTGAGCTATGTCCTCAGTGGCAAGCGGTCCATCTCCACGACCACCCGGCAGCGGGTCGAGCAGAGCATCCGCGAGCTCGGCTACCACCCGAACGCGGGCGCCCGCGCACTGGCCAGCAGCAAGTCGAACATCATCGCCCTGATGATCCCGCTGCGCACCGACATGTATGTGCCGGTGATGATGGAGATCGCCATCGCGGTGGCCACCACGGCACGCACGTACGGGTACGACGTCCTGCTGCTCACCGGCGAGGAGGGTCCCGACGCCGTGCGCCGTGTCACCGGCAGCGGGCTCGCCGACGCGATGATCCTGATGGACGTCGAGCTGGACGACGAGCGGCTGCCGTTGCTGCGCTCCACCGACCAGCCGTCGGTGCTGATCGGGCTGCCCGCCGACACCTCCGGACTGACCTGTGTCGACCTGGACTTCGCGGCGACCGGCGCGCTGTGCGTGGAGCATCTGGCGACGTTGGGTCACCGGGACATCGCTGTCATCGGCGAGGCGCCGGCGGTCTACGAACGACACACCGGATTCGCCGAGCGCACGCTCGACGGACTCCGGTACCGGGCCAGGGACCTGGGCCTCAGGCTGCTGCACCGCCCGTGCGAGGGCGGGTACGACGCGATGGCCGTGACCCTGGCCCGGGTCCTCGACGAGCGTCCGGGCACCACCGGGTTCGTCGTGCAGAACGAGTCGGCGGTCGAGCCGCTGCTCGCGCTGCTGCGCCAGCAGGGCCGGGCCGTGCCGGAGGACGTGTCGGTGGTGGCGATCTGCCCCGACCAGGTCGCCGTGCAGGCCTCGGTCCGGCTGACGTCCGTCGCCATCCCCGCCCAGGACATGGGCCGCCACGCGGTGGAACGCCTCGTGGCCAAGCTGGAGGGGCGCGGCAGCGACGAAGTCGTGCTGATCTCCCCCGAGTTGACGGTCAGGGCGAGCACGGGACCGGCCCCCGCCGCTTCCTGACCCACCCCCTCGCCGCCTGCCCCACCCCTGCTCTGCCCGCTGTCGTGCCCTGCCGGGGCACCGCCGGCCTGCACTCCTCATAAGGAGCACCCCACTTGACGCTCTCCCTCCTGACGGAGGGAGCTTCTTACGGCTCGCGCCGTGAGACTTCCTGCTTCATCGCCGACTGCCCGCCCGGAGAACTCCGTTGAGGTCTTACACCAGCTCCCCAGGCTGCAACGGCCCGTCCGGCCGCCAGAAGGTTGATCGCCGCGTTCACGTCCCGGTCGTGGGTCGTTCCGCAGGCACACGCCCAGGTGCGGACGTTGAGCGGCATCTTGTCCTGCAAGGCGCCGCAGTGGGAGCACATGTTGGACGAGGGGAAGAAGCGGTCCACCGCGATCACTTCCCGCCCGTACCAGGCGGCCTTGTACTCCAGCATGGAGCGGAAATCGCGCCAGCTCGCGTCCGAGATGGCTCGGGCGAGCGTGTGGTTCTTGACCATGTTGCGCACGGTCAGGTCCTCGATCACGAGCGTTTGGTTTTCACGCACGAGCCGAGTGGTCAGCTTGTGGAGCAGGTCACGGCGTCGGTCGGCGATCCTCGCGTGGATCTTGGCGACCTTGCGCCGGGCCTTGGTCCGGTTGGCGCCGTCGCCCTTGGCCTTGCGGGACAGTTTCCGCTGGGCCTTGGCAAGTCGGACACGGTCCCGGCGTTCGTGCTTGGGGTTGGTGATCTTCTCCCCTGTGGAGAGGATCAGCAGGTGGTCCAGGCCGACATCGATTCCGACCGCGCTTTCGGTGGCGGGGAGGGGCTGGACGGACGGGTCGTCGCACAGCAAAGAGACGAACCAGCGTCCCGCCGGGTCCTGGGAAACAGTCACCGTGGACGGCTTCGCCCCACATGGGAGCGGCCTGGACCACACGATGTCAAGCGGTTCGGTCATCTTCGCCAGGGTCACCTCCCCGTCGCGGAAGCGGAACCCACTGGTGGTGTACTCCGCCGACCTGCGGGACTTCTTCCGCGACTTGAAGCGCGGGTACTTCGCCCGCCTGCCGAAGAAGTTGGTGAAGGCGGTCTGCAAGTGCCGCAGCGTCTGCTGGAGCGGCACCGACGACACCTCGTTGAGGAACGCCAACTCCTCGGTCTTCTTCCATGCCGTCAGCATCGCCGACGTGGCGTTGTAGTTGACCCGCTCCTGCCGCGCCCACGCCTCCGTGCGAGCAGCGAGGGCCAGGTTGTAGACCTTCCGCACGCAACCGAACGTGCGCGACAGCTCGGCTGCCTGCGCATCGGTCGGATGGAAGCGGTACTTGAACGCCCGCTTCACGCACGTCGCTGTCACGCTCACAAACTAACGAGGCTACGACTTAAGATCAAATCTGCGGGTCAGGGCACGGTCTTCCGCCCTGGGGGCGAAACCCCGCTCCTTGCCGTGCTCCGCAGGAGTCCGTTTCTTCTCCGCCCTGAAGGGCGGAGCATCCACGGAGGAATCCGATGAAACAGCCTGCCGAAAACCAGCCTCAGGTCTCCCTCGCGCAGTCCTCCCCCACGGTCGGCACGTTCCGCGAACGCGACGGCGCGCTGGAGTGGAGCGGCCGTCAGGAGACCCTGCGGATCGAGCCCTGGGGTCCGGACGCCGTCCGGGTGCGGGCCCGGCTCGGCGGGCCGATTCTCCAAGGGCTGCCGGGAGCGCTGCTCGACGAGCCGCCGGCCACCGAGAGCAGCGTCAAGGTCGGCGACGACGAAGGCCAGTTGACGGTCGGCGCGCTGACCGTCGAGGTGTCCGCCGAGGGCCTGATCCGCTTTCTGCGCACGGAGAGCCGTACGGAGATCCTGGCCGAGGAGCGCGCCCACTTCTGGTGGCCCGGCTCACGGCTCTACACGGCCGTCGGCAACGGACACCACCGTCTGGAGCAGCGCTTCGCCGCGTACGACGACGAGAAGCTGTACGGGCTCGGGCAGCACCAGCACGGCCGGCTGGACCAGAAGGGGCTGGTCCTGGACCTCGTCCAGCGCAACGCCGAGGTCGGCATCCCGGTGCTCACCTCCAGCCGCGGCTACACGCTGCTGTGGAACAACCCGGCGATCGGCCGGGTGGAGCTGGCCGGGAACGGCACGCGCTGGGTGGCGGACTCGGCCCGGCAGATCGACTACTGGATCAGCGCGGGAACGCCGGCCGAGGGCCAGCGCCGCTACAGCGCGGTGACCGGCCGCACCCCGATGCTGCCGGAGTGGGCGGCGGGCTTCTGGCAGTGCAAGCTGCGCTATCGCACGCAGGACGAACTCCTCGCCGTGGCACGGGAGTACAAGCGCCGCGGGCTGCCCCTGGACGCCATCGTCTGCGACTTCTTCCACTGGACGCATCTCGGCGAGTGGAAGTTCGACCCGGCGGAGTGGCCCGACCCGGCGGCGATGGTCCGTGAACTGGACGAGCTGGGCGTGAAACTGGTGGTCAGCGTCTGGCCGTCGGTGTCGCCGCTGAGCGAGAACCACCCGGTGATGGAGCAGCGCGGCTACTTCATCGGCACCCAGTACGGCCCGATGGCGCACGCCGACTGGCCGGACAAGGGCGTCGCCTCCACGGTCCAGGTGGCGTTCTACGACGCGACGAACCCCGACGCCCGTGAGTTCGTGTGGTCGAAGATCCGGGACAACTACCTTGCCCCGTACGGCATCACGGCGTTCTGGCTGGACGCCTGCGAGCCCGAGCTGAAGCCGGGCTTCCAGGAGAACCTGCGGTACTGGGCGGGTCCGGGTCTGGAGGTCGGCAACATCTACCCGGCGGACAACGCCCGCACCTTCTACGAGGGGCTGCGCGCGGCGGGCGAGGAAGAGATCATCAGCCTCAACCGGTCGGCGTGGGCGGGCAGTCAGCGCTACGGCGCCGCCCTGTGGTCCGGTGACATCGGCACCGACTTCGCGACCCTGCGCCGCCAGATCGCGGCGGGTCTCAACACGGCGCTGTCCGGCATCCCGTGGTGGAACACGGACATCGGCGGCTTCCACGGCGGCGACCCGGGCGACCCGGCGTACCAGGAGGTGATGGTGCGCTGGTTCCAGTTCGGCGCGCTGTCCCCGCTGATGCGTCTGCACGGCTTCCGCGACCCGGGCATGCCGCTGGGCCCGGACATGACCGGCGGCCCCAACGAGGTGTGGTCGTACGGCGAGCAGGCCGGGCCGGTCCTGGAGAAGTACCTGCGGCTGCGCGAGCGCATCAAGCCGTATGTCCTGAAGGTCATGCGGGAGGCGCACGAGGAGGGGCTGCCGCCGATGCGGCCGCTGTTCCTGGAGTTCCCCGACGATCCCGCGACCTGGTCCGTCGACGACTCCTACCTCTTCGGCCGGGATGTGCTGGTCGCCCCGGTGCTGACGGCGGGCGCCACGGCCCGCACGGCCTACCTCCCGGCAGGCGCGACCTGGACGGACGCGTGGACGGGTGAGACGTACGAGGGCGGTACGGCCGTGACGGTCGACGCCCCGCTGGACCGGCTCCCGCTGTTCCTGCGGGACGGGGCGCGGCTGCCGGTGGCCGGGTAGCGGCGCCGGTGCGGCCGGTCCCACGGGGGTGGGGCCGGCCGCATGGTCGTGCGGGTCAGCCGCAGACGGAGGCCAGGGAGCGGACGAGTGCCCGGGTGTGCAGGCCGTCGAGGTGGTCCTCGTGGTGGACCTGGAGTACGCCGACGGCCACTCCGGGACGGCAGGTGGGCGTGGAGCGGTCGGCGGTCGTGTCGGCGAGGGCCTGGACGAGGGCGCTCGTGACGCGGTTGATCTCCACGCGTACGACGCTCAGATCGGGGCGGGTGGTGGGAGCCTGCTCGGGGTGGTCGGTCCAGCGCTGGAACAGGCCGCGCTGCACGATCTTGTTCGCCTCGATCTGGTCGCGGAATATCGTCCGGACCTCGTCCGGGTCGGCGCCCAGCCGCGTGGCCTGGGCGGCCACGTTGTCGAGGACCTGCTGCTCACGGGCAGGGTCGTCGATGGGAGTGGCGGTGCCCCACTTGGCGGCGGCGACCTGGTCGGCGGTGGCGAGCCGCTCGGCGGACAGTTCGACGACGAGGTGGAGGGCGGAGAGGGGGTGGGGGGTGGCACGGGGCGCCGTGGCGGACGCGGAGGTCCCGGAGAGGGGAACCGCGACCGCGGTGCTCGTCGCGGCGAGGGCGACGGCCGCGGCCGCGGCCACGGTGGTCAGGACACGGCGCAGGGGGGTGGGGGTACGCATACCCCCATCCAACCCGACGCCGCTTCACGATCAGGTCAACTGCTGCTCACGGAAACGTTGTTCGTGGTGAAGTCCAGGCCGCCCGAGGACGAGGTGATCTCGAAGCCGAACTGCACGTCGGTGATGGTCACGTTGCCCATCCACTGCTTCGTGTCCTTGATCCACTTCAGGATCGGCAGGATCTGCACGGTGCCGGAGGTCGAGTCCGACGTGCGCAGGAACGAGTAGACCTGCCAGGTCGAGCCGTCGGACCGGGTGGCCGTGCCCTTGTAGACGTTCCAGCTGTGGCCGCCGAGCGTCGCGCTGCCCTGGAGGCTGCCGAGCGCCCCGACGCTGCCGTTGTAGTTGACCCACAGCATGATCTCGTGGTTGTTGCCGGTGTCCCAGACGTCGTACGAGGTGTTGTACGAGCCCGAGGACGGCACGGTGACGTTGTAGCTGCTGTTGAGCGACCCGAGGGAGGTGATCGACTTGTTGATCACCTTCTTGGCGTTGGGGTAGGACTTGATGCCGCCGGTGTTGGGGTGGTTGGCCCAGACACCCCAGTTGGTGCCGGAGTTGGCCCAGATGCACTGGCTGCCCGCGCCCGAGCCCCAGATGTTGTTGTAGAGGGTGTAGCCGTTCAGGCTGGTGTTGCCCCACTGGTCGCAGGAGTTCCAGACGGCGGCCGAGGCGGGCGCGGAGGCGAGGCCGATCGTGGCGCCGAGCGCGAGAGCGGGGGCGAGCAGGGCTTTGGCGACCCTGCCGAGGGTGCGTGTTGCCATGGTGTCCCTTCCATGGGTGGGGGGAGTTACCACGCCCCTAGGGTGAGGACGTGGTCTTCTCCGGCGACGAGGTCGAGCGGCTGTGCTTCGTCGTCGCCGTCGCCGGAGGAAGTCCTGAGTTCGATGCGGTGGCTGCGGTGCGGTTTCAGTACGGCCCGCGCGCCGTCGGGGCCCCACACGAGGTCGAGTTCGGCGCCGAACCGGGTGCGCACGCCCCGCAGTTCGCCCGACGGGAGGGCCGGGTCGGGGGCGGGCAGCAGGACCAGCCGGTCGGGGGTCGACTGGACGAGCGTCTCGATCAGCACGGCGGGCAGGGTGTGCGCGGCGTCCGCGTTGTAGACGTCGCGGCGGGGGTAGTGGGCGCTCATCAGCGAGGCGTGGAAGAAGTCGCCGTCGAGGACCTGGGCGAGGGCGTGGGCGACGCGCCGGCCGTCCCGGAGCCGGGCCGCGATCAGCGCGTGGTGGAGGTGGCCGTGCGCGGAGTCGTTCTCGGCGCCGCGCAGGGCGAGGGCGCGGTGGGCGGCGGCCGCGAGGCGCGGGGTGTCGTAGGGGTTGATCTCGTCGAGGGGCCAGACGCCGTAGAGGTGGCTGAGGTGGCGGTGGTCGTAGGTGTCGTCGAGGCCGGGCCGGGCCCATTCGGCGAGGGCGCCGTCCGCGTTGATCCGGTGGGGCGGGAGGCGGTCGGCGAGGGCGCGCCAGCGGTCGGCCTGCTCGGGGTCGTCCGGGTGGTAGTCGGCAGCCGTGAGGAGCGCGTGCCGGGCGGCGGAGAGGTCCATGGCCGCGTTGAGGGCGCCCCAGCTCGCGTTGGCGGGGCGGTTCTCGGGCGAGTAGGAGGGGACGACGACGAGGTGGCCGTCGGGGTCGCCGGGGTCGGTGCGGGTCAGGAAGTCCTCGTAGAACCGGGCGACTTCGGCGAGGGCGGCGGCGGTGCGCGGGTCGCGTGCGCCGCGTGTCTCGTCGTGGTCGACGAGCGGTTTGAGCAGCCAGTCGGCGCCGGCGGTCCACAGGTGGAGCGGGTACTCGCGGCTGAAGTGGTACGTCAGTCCGGACTCGCCGTCGGTGTGGGCGGGCGCGACCGCGCCCCGGGCGCCGAAGACCGCTCGGGCGTTCTCCTGCCAGTCGTCGAGCTGACGGTGGATCAGAGAGGCGAGGGCGTCGGTGACTTCGGGAAGTGCGGCGGGAGCGGCGGAGGCGGTCTGGAGGTTGACGTTGGCGTCGTTGGTGAAGGCCCCGGCCCAGGCGGTGTCCCAGTCGCCGGTCCACAGGCCGGGCAGGCGGGGCGGGTTGAGGCCGGAGGAGGAGAGCAGGTGGTAGCGGCCCGCGGCGAAGAGGCGCTCCAGGAGAGCCGTGCTGCGGGGGCGTTCCAGCAGTTCGGAGCCGGGGAGGCCGCGCTCGGCGGGGTCGGCGTTCAGGTCGAGGGTGACGCGGTCGTAGGCGGTGCGGTGGAGGGGGAGGTGGCGGGCGAGGAGGTCGTCGTAGAGGTGCGGCAGCTCGGTCAGGGCGCGCTGCTGCGCGGTGACGTCGAGCTCGCCGGTGTGCCGGTGCACGCGGGTGAGCAGCAGTACGGACTGGGCGCCGGTGACGCGTACGCCGGGGTGGGTGAGCCGGGTGCGGCCGCCGGTGGCGACGACGAGGGTCACGCCGGTGTAGGCGCGGTCGCTGTCGGGGTAGCGGGCGCGCAGGGTGAGCAGGGCGCCGTCCGGGGTGAGGACGCAGCCCTGGCCGACGGCGAGGTCGGCGGGCGCGCCGGGCAGCCGGTGGTCGAGGGAGATGTCCAGGTCGAGGCCGGTGACCTGGTGGACGATCACGTCGTCGGCGCGGGAGACGAAGACCCGGCCGGCGCCGCCCACGCAGGCGGCGTCGGTCTCGCCGGTGGTGAAGTCGACGAGGCGGAGATAGCGGCGGTATCGGCGCGGTTCGTCCGAGGGCGCTCTGCGCAGCCGTATCTGGAAGGCGGGGTGGAAGGGCTGGACCCATTGCAGGGGCCGGTGGTCGGTGAAGCCTTCGGCGGCCTCCCACTGGCCGGCCAGCAACTTGTCCTGGAGGGCGGGGAGTTCGGCGGCCAGCTCGGGCGGGCGGGCGTGTTCGGCGCCGTTGGGGCGGACCAGGGTGTGGTGGGTGACGATCACCCGGTCGTCGTAGGGATCGCCGAACACGAGGGCGCCGTGCCGGCCGTTGCCGCTGAGGAAGGCGTCCTCCCAGCGGGCGGCGGGCTGGTACTCGAAGGTTGCGTGCACGGGGCTGTCGGTGTTCGGGCGGGCGGGGTACGCGCGGGGCGGGACGTGGGTCATGAGCGCAACACCACCACGCCGTAGCGGCCCAGCGTGATCTCATCGGTGAGGGTCGTCCCGGTCAGCAGGTCGTGGTGGGTGCCCGGGAGGCGGACGGTGACCGGCTCGCGGCCGTGGTGGAGCAGGAACAGCAGGTCGCCGCGGCGTACGGCCTCGACGCCCGGCGGGAGGCCGTCGAGGACGGGCCGGGCGCCCGCGTCGGCGGCGATCCGGGCGAGCAGTGCGCGCAGGGCGTCGGGCTCGGGGAGCGTGGAGACGTACCAGGCGCGGTCGCCTCGCAGGACGGCGGGCAGTCCGTCGAGCTCGCCGCCCTGGTAGACGGCTTCCACCGCGCCCGGGTCGGCCGCTTCCAGCTCCTCCGACCACAGGGTGCCGCCGAAGCCGTCGGTCTCGACGCGCTCCCCCGCCCCCAGCGGCCACCACTCGTGCAGGGTGCGGATGCCGAACAGCTCGCGCAGCCGGGCGTCGATGCCGCCGGGGCGGACCCGGTCGTCCTCGTCGGCCACACCGGTCAGGAAGCCGGCCACGAGGGTGCCGCCGCCGTGGACGTGGGCGAGGAGGTTGTCGATCGCCGCGTCGGTCATCGCGTACAGCTGTGGGACGACGACCAGTCTGTAGCCGGTGAGGTCGTGCTCGGGGTGAGCGAAGTCGGTGGTGAGGTGAGCCTCCCACAGGGCGCGGTGCCAGGCGTGCAGGACCGCCGCGTGGTCGACGCGGGTGGAGGGGCGGCCGTCCTGGGCGCCGGCCCACCAGGCGTGCCAGTCGTGCAGGATCACGACGTCCGCAGGGATATGACTGCCCGTCACCTGACCGCCGATGCGGGCGAGTTCGGTGCCGAGCTGTTTGACCTCCTGGAAGGTGCGGCCGTGTTCGCCCGCGTGGCTGACCATCCCGGAGTGGAACTTCTCGGCGCCCTGCCGGGACTGGCGCCACTGGAAGTAGCAGACGGCGTCCGCGCCACGGGCCACGGCCTGCAGGGACCAGAGCCGGTTGAGGCCGCGCGGTTTGGGGTGGTTCACCCCGCGCCAGTTGACCGGGCCGGCCGCCTGCTCCATCAGCATCCAGGGGCCGCGGGCCTGGGACCGGGTCAGGTCCTGGACGAGAGCGCCGTGCTGGGCGCCGAAGGGGTCGCGCGGGTCGGGGTAGAGGTCGACGGAGACCACGTCCTCCTCCTCGGCCCAGCGCCAGGCGTCCTGGCCGATGAAGAGCGGCATGAAGTTGGTGGTGACGGGGATGTGCGGGGTGTGCCGGGCGACGATGTCACGTTCGGCGAGGTAGCACTCCAGGAGCGCGTCGGAGGTGAAGCGCCGGAAGTCCAGCACCTGGGCCGGGTTCTTCAGGTAGTGGGTGCGGCGGGCGGGCAGGATGCCGTCCCAGCTGTCGTAGCCCTGGCTCCAGAACGCCGTGCCCCAGGCGGTGTTGAGGGCGTCGAGGGTGCCGTACTTCTCGCGCAGCCAGCGGCGGAACGCGGCGGCCGCCTCGTCGCCGTGGTCGGCGGTGCAGTACTCGTTGTTGATGTGCCACATGGTGAGGGCGGGGTGGCCGCCGTAGCGGGCGGCCAGGTCCTCGGTGATGGCGGCGGCGTAGCGGCGGTAGGTGGCGCTGGAGTGCGAGAAGTGCTGCCGGCCGCCCCACCGCTCGACGTCGCCGTTCTCGTCGCGGGGCAGTGTGTCCGGGTGCAGGCGGCCCAGCCACGGGGGCGGGGCGGAGGTGGGGGTGGCCAGGACGACGCCGACGCCGTGCTCGTGCATCAGGTCCATCAGCCGGTCCAGCCAGCCGAACTCCCGGGCGCCCGGCTCGGGTTCGAGCTTCGCCCAGGAGAAGACGCCGAGGGTGACGGAGTTGACGCCGGCGTCCTTCATGAGGCGGATGTCCTCGTGCCAGGTCTCCTCGGGCCACTGCTCGGGGTTGTAGTCGCCGCCGAAGAGGATGCGGCCCCGGGTGGCGTCGGCGAGGGTGGGCCGGTGGACGGCCGGCATCAGACGGGCTCCCCGTACTGGATGCCCCGGCCGTTGGTGGCGATGTAGACACGGCCGTGGATCCGCGGGTCGGCGGCGATGGTCGCGCCGATCCAGCCCCACTGGTGCTGGTCGTCGTTGACCCGCGTCCAGCTCTTCGCGCCGTCGTCGGAGCGGTACACGGCGGTGATCGCCTCGGTGGAGCCGACCTGGTAGACCGCCGGGTAGTCGGCGCCGTCGGCGGCCTTGCCGAAGGCGAGGGTGTACGAGGCCCAGCAGCTGGTCAGCTTGGTGAAGGTCGCGCCGCCGTCGGTGGACCGGTACAGGCCGTTCCCCTTGGTGCTCAGCCACAGGTCGCCGGAGCGTCCCGGGGCCGCGGCCAGCTGGAACTGGCTGTCGCCCAAGGGCAGTCCGCCGGCCCGAGCGGTGAAGGTGAGGCCGCCGTCCGTGCTGGCGAACAGGGTTCCCGTGTCGCTGTCGTAGGCGTAGAAACGCGTCGGGTCGGCCGGGTCGGCGAGCGGGGTGGCGCCCTTGGGGAAGGAGGAGACCTCGGCCCAGGTGGCGCCGTTGTCCGTGGAGCGGTGGGCGGGGTACTTGGTGCCGTCCCAGTGCACGAAGGTCCACAGCAGCACGCTTGCGTCGGCGCTCGCGGCGATCGGCCCGGGCGCGTCCTTGGCGAGGGCCGGCTGGGTCGCGAAGGGCGCCCAGGTCCTGCCGCCGTCGCTGGAGCTGGCGCCGTTGCCGTGGTCGCCGAAGCCCGTGCGGACGACGTAGGACGGCTTGGCGGCGGCCTGGGCGAGTCCCGTCGCCGACCCGAACACGGGGTTCGTCGCCATGCCCCGCGACGGCGAGGCCGTGAGCCGCTCGTGGTACATCACGCCGACGTCGCCGAGCCCGCTGATCAGGTGCGCCTGCCCGGTCGGGGGCGAGATCAACTGGCGTACGGAGGTCTCCTCCAGGCCGCGGATCTGTGGGGCCCAGTGCTTCAGGTCGCGGGTGCCGTAGAGGGTGGCGCCGGTGCCGTAGACGATGTGCCGGGAGTCGTACGGGTCGACGGCGAGGGCCTGGATCCACCAGCCGAACTTCGGCTGGTCGGCGCCGAAGGTGAGGAACGGCGTCTCGGACACGTCGAGGACCGCCGAGTCCTTCAGGGACGTCCAGGTACGGCCGCCGTTCGTGGTCCGGTACAGGGTGTCGACGGCGGCCCACCGGTTGTTGGTGGAGACGACGACGGTGCCGGGCCGCCGGGCGTCGACGGCGACGCCGCCGTAGCCGAAGCTGTCGACGCTCCCGTCGCTCGTCGTTCCGCCCGGCTTCGCGGGCGTGACGTCGGTCCACTTGCCGGTGGCGGTGGCCAGCTTGTGCACGCTGCCGTCGGACTGCCCGTTGGGTCCTGGCGCGTTGGCGTACGTCACGTACAGCTCGCGGGTGTGGCAGTCGTAGGCGGCGCGGACGGGGACCTTGGCGGCGGCGCCGGCGGGCAGGCCGGGGACGGTTTCCCAGGTGGCGCCGTCGGCGGTGCGGAACAGGTTGGCGGTGGCCCCGTCGGAGTCGCCCCAGCCGGCGTAGAGGGTGCGGCCGGCGGCGACGAGGAGGGTGACGCCCTGGCCGCTCGCGCTCGGGGCGCCGGGGAAGGCGGTGGCGGCGGCCCAGGTGGCTCCTTGGTCGGTCGACTTGAGCAGCCCGTCGTGTCGCGTCCCGAGCCACAGGGTGTCGCTGTCGCGCGGGTCGACCAGCAGCCGCTCCCCCGTGCCCCGGCCGTCCTCGTTCCCGCCGAGCTTGACGGTGAGGTCGCTGCGGGTCCAGGTGGCGCCGCGGTCCTCGGAACGCAGGACGGCTCCGTTGCCGGCCCAGGACTGGGCGTAGGTGCCGAGCGCGAGGTAGACGCGGTCGGGGTGGGCGGGGTCCACGGCGAGCGCCTCGACCCCGAGGAGGTTCCAGTCGTCCCAGCCGAGGTGGTCGGTGAGGGGGGTCCAGCGGGCGGCTCTGTCGTCCCAGCGGTAGGCGCCGCCGATGTCGGTGCGGGCGTAGGCGAGAGAGCGGACGGTGGGGTGGAAGAGGACGCCGGTGACGAACCCGGTGCCGCCGATGACGACGTTGCGCCAGCGGTAGCCTCGGGCGGTCGAACCGGATCGGGTGGCTGCGGCTCGGGCCGGGTTCTGGGTGAGTGGGAGTGCGGTGAGCGTGGCGGCGGCTGCGGTGCCGGTGAGGAGGGTGCGGCGGGTGGGGAGCATGGTGGGCTACCTCGGTGGGTGAAGGTGTACGGGCCGGGGCCATGTCGTTCGGCTGCGGGTGGTGGGGGCTGGTCGCGCGGTTCCCCCGCGCCCCTGAGCAGGGCCGGTCACACCCGGCCCGCAAGGCGCGGGACAGTGTCGGTATGCGGCTCCGCGACATGGGCACGCCTGCCACGGCGAACCGCGGCCGCCGTGCCTGCCGCCCCCGGCGCCGGGCGTCAGCCCTTGACCGCGCCGGTCAGCATGCCCTTCTTGAAGTGCTTCTGGACGAACGGGGAGAGCACGGCGACCGGCAGCAACGCCAGCACCATGACCGCCATCTGCACGGCCAGGCCCGACACCTGGCCCGTCTTGATGGCCTGCCCCATGCCCACCGGCGCCTCCTGCTTCTGCACCAGCTGGATCATGACGTTCTGCAGCGGCATCATGTCCTGGTCGTTGAGGTACAGCGACGCGTTGAACCAGGCACTCCAGTACCCGACGGCGTAGAACAGCGTGATGACCGCCAGGACCGCCCTCGACAGCGGCATGACGATCTGCCAGAGGATGCGGAAGTCGCCCGCCCCGTCGATCCGCGCGCTGTCGATGAGCTCCTGCGAGATCCCCATGAAGAAGCCGCGCAGGACCAGGATGTTGAACACGCTGATCGCGCTCGGCAGGATCAGCGCGAGGTAGGAGTCCATCAGGCCCAGGGACTGCACCAGCAGATAGGTGGGGATCAGGCCCGCGCTGAAGAACATCGTCGCCAGCAGGACCATCAGGATCCAGCGGTGCCCGAGCGAGCCCGAGCGGGAGAGACCGTAGGCGCACAGCACGGAGACGCCCATCGAGAAGAGCGTGCCGACGAGGGTGATCAGGACGCTGATGACCGCCGCGCGGGTGACCTGTCCGCCGCTGAGCAGCTCCCGGTAGGCGACGAGGGTGATCCCCTTGGGGATCATCACCAGCCCGCCGGCCTCGTCGATGGTCTTCCGGGAGGAGAGGCTGGTGACGAGGACGATCCACAGCGGGAAGAGGATCGCCAGGCAGGCGAAGGCCAGGGCGATGCCCTTGCCCGCGAGGCCGGCCCTGCTGGGCTCCTCCTCCCACACGGGTCGCGGCGGCGCGGCCCACCGGCCGGGTGTGCGCACGGGTTTGTCGATGACGGCGGTCACTTCTTGTACACCCCCTGCTCGCCCATGAGATGGGCCACCTTGTTCGCGACGAGCACCAGGCCGAGGCTGATGACGCCCTTGATCAGGCCGGCGGCGGCCGCGTAGCCGAAGTCCTGGTTGCGGACGCCGTTCCACCACACGAAGGTGTCGAGGACCTCCGACGCCCCTGGTCCAACCGCGTCGCGCTGGAGCAGGATCTGCTCGAAGCCGACCGTCAGCGCGTCCCCCACCCGCAGCACCAGCAGCAGCGCGATGACGGGGCGCAGGGCGGGAAGGGTCACGTGCCACATCCGGCGCCAGCGGTTGGCGCCGTCCATCGCGGCGGCCTCGTAGAGGTCCGGATTGACCGAGGCCAGCGCGGCGAGGAAGACGATGATGCCCCAGCCGGCGTCCTTCCAGACGCTCTGCGCGGTGATCAGGAACTTGAAGGTGTCCGGGTCGGTCATGATGTCGATGCCGTCGTACCCGTGCTGGCGCAGCAGCTGCGAGAGGAGCCCCGCGCCGCCGAACAGCTGCTGGAAGACGGCGATGACCAGCACCCAGGAGAAGAAGTGCGGCAGGTAGAGGATCGCCTGCGACACCGCCCGCACCCGGGGCCTGACCACGCTGTTGATGAGCAGCGCGAGCATGATCGGGATCGGGAAGTACAGCACCAGCTGGAGGAAGAACAGCACCAGGGTGTTCTGGACGGCCTCCCAGAAGGCCGAGTCCTCGAAGAGCCGCTGGAAGTTCTCCAGGCCCACCCAGGGGCTGTGCAGGATGGAGACGACTCCGTTGTCGCTGATGTAGGGGTCGTAGTCCTGGAAGGCGACCACGTTGCCGAGGATCGGCACGTAGTTGAAGAGCAGGACGAGGGCGACCGCCGGGAGCGTCATCAGCAGCAGGACGCGGTCCCGTCTGAACCTGACCCGCAGACCCAGCTTCCCGGAGGACCGTTTCCTCTGGGGGCGGGTGGGGCCGCCGGGCGCCACCGGGGTCTTTCCCGTCTCGTCGGCCTCGGCCCTGTTCCGAGGCACCGTGCTGTGCGACACGGCCGTTCTCCTCGCCTCGCCGCCGGTCAGCTCGCCGCCGTGCCGTTGTCGTCGAGCAGCTTCTGGTACCAGGCGCGCAGCTCGTCGCCGCCCTTCTTCTTCCAGTCGGAGACGGCCGCCTGCATGTCGCTGATCTTCTTGCGGCCGCGGACGATGTCGTCCTCCAGCTGCTCGAAGTCGTTGGAGAGGTTGGTCCAGCGGCTGGGCTCGGTGATCTGCATGCCGTAGAAGGCCGACTTCTTGGTGAAGGCGCCCATCCGCTGCTGCCACTCGACCTGGCCCTTGGCTATGGCCGGGAAGTCGGGGTGGGCGATGGTCGACGCCGGGCTCGCGACCATCACGAAGGCGTTCAGGACCTCCTGGTTGCCCTTGTCGTTCTTGACGGGCACCCCGTCCTTGACGCTGTAGTGCGTGCCCTCCACCCCGTAGTTGGTGAGCATGTACTCCTTGGTGCCGTACGGGGCGGCGGTGACGTTGGCGACGGCCAGCACATCGCGGATGACGGCCTCGGAGGCCTTCTTGTTGACGAAGGCGAAGATGTTGGCCGGCTGGGTGGCGTAGATGACCGGGGTGGCGCCGCCGTGGCCGAAGATGTCCATGCCCCAGATCTGGAAGGCGGGGTTCTGGGTGGCCTGCGAGGCCTGCTGCCCGTACCAGCTGGAGATGTCGTTGTTGTAGATGAGGAACTCACCGGCGGCGAACTTGGTGCTCGGGTCGACGGCCTGGCTTTTGCCCAGCTTGAAGTCCGGGTGCACGTAACCGGCGGCGAACAGCTTGCGCGTCCACTCCAGCGCCTCGAGGTAGGAGTCCAGCTCGATGCGGTTGACCAGCTTGCCGCCTTCGAGGATCCAGCCGAGCGGTTTCTCCCCGCCGGAAGGGACCCCGAAGCTGTTGAACGCGGTCCACTTCATGTCGCCGCAGGCCCACACCTTCGCCTTGGCGTTGGTGATCTCCTTGGCCAGGGCCATGAACTCGTCCGTCGTCTTCGGGACCGTGTAGCCGTGCTTGTCGAAGAGGTCCTTGCGGTAGAAGGGCACGATGTTGGGGACGTAGGAGGACGGCATCGGCAGACCGCGCAGCTTGCCGCCGAAGAGGGAGCGCTGCCAGGCGTCGGTCGGGATCGCCGCGAGGTTCGGGTAGTCCTTGACCTTGTCGCCGGACAGGTACGGGCCCAGGTCGGCGAACTTGCTGAGGATCGCGCTGGGTATCTTGCCGCCCATGTTCCAGCCGGGGACGACCACCACGTCCGGCACATCGCTGGAGGCGAGCACGGCGCCGAGCTTCTGGTCGTAGGTGTTGCCGTCCTGGTTCTGCCAGGCGACGTCGACGCCGATGAGGGCGTTCATCGCCGTGTAGTAGGCGTTGTCGCCCTTCGGCGGCGAGCCCCAGAACGGCGACATGATCGTCACCTTGCTGCCCTTGCCGAGCTTCTTCGGCACCGAGGTCTTCAGCGTGGCGAGGTCGAGCTTGCTGGTGAAGCCGACCGAGGAACCGTTCTTCGACGGGATGTCCGGCGTCACCACGTTGCTGGCCACGAAGGCGGGGAGGATCTTCTTCGCGTCCTTGCCCGACGTGGTGCCCTCGCGCGAGCCGCTGTCCGTGCCTCCGCAGGCGGCCAGCAACGGCATTCCTCCCGCCACCGCTGCGGTGGCGACCGCCGTGGAGGCGAGGAAGCTTCTCCGGCTGGGTCCGGAGGAGGCGGAAGCGGCGTTCGGCGTCATTGCGTCAACCCTTCGTGGCGCACCAGGACACCCGGCGGTGGCCGTCGGCTGCGGTGTCTCGAGTGGAACTGGCTGAGCTGAAGCGGATACTCCGACCACTGTCACGGTGATTTTCAGTCGAAGCGCTTCGATGTTGCTGCGAGGTTAAGTGAACACCCGGGGGTGCACAAGGGTCGCTTCAAACATTCCTCCGAGCCATCACGGGCGACCTGTTCGCATGCGCTGCTTGAAATAGCGGCGAGATGCCCTTGACACCCGCCCATACGTCGAATGAGCATCGAAGCGCTTCGAAAGAGTCTTCCCGCTCCACCGCAAAGGGATCCTCAAGTGACCGCACACCCGACGCCCACGCCGCCTTTCCGCGATCCTCAGCTGCCTTTCGCGAAGCGCATCGACGATCTGCTGTCGCGGCTGACCCTGGACGAGAAGGTCTCCTTCCTCCACCAGTTCGCCCCCGCCGTCGACCGTCTCGGCATCGCCGGGTTCCGCACCGGCCAGGAGGCGCTGCACGGCGTCGCCTGGATGGGTCCGGCGACGGTGTTCCCGCAGGCCGTGGGGCTGGGCGCGACCTGGAACACCGAGCTGGTGCGCCGGGTCGGCGAGGCGGTGTCCAAGGAGGTCAGGGCGATGCGCGCCCGCGACGAGCGCGTCGGCCTCAACGTCTGGTCGCCCACGGTCAATCTGCTGCGCCACCCGCTGTGGGGCCGTAACGAGGAGGGCTACTCCGAGGATCCGAAGCTCACCTCGGCCATCGCCACCGCCTACACCCACGGTCTGCGCGGTGACCATCCGACGTACTGGCGCACGGCCCCGGTGCTCAAACACTGGCTGGCCCACAACAACGAGACCGACCGGTCCGTCACGTCCTCCTCGGTCCGCCCGCGCGTGCTGCACGAGTACGACCTGCGCGCCTTCAAGGACACCGTCGAGGCGGGTGCGGTGGCCGGGGTGATGCCCGCGTACAACCTGGTCAACGGCCGCCCCAACCATGTCTCGCCGTATCTGCGCGAGCAACTGCGGGCCTGGACGGACGAGGAGCTGCTGGTCTGCTCGGACGCGGGCGCGCCCTCCAACCTGGTCGACTCCGAGCACTACTTCGACACCCACGAGGAGGCGACGGCGGCCTCGCTGGTCGCCGGCGTGGACAGCTTCACCGACCACGGCACGGACGGCTCGACGATCGTCGCCCGGGTCAGGGGCGCTCTGGAGCAGGGCCTGCTGACCGAGGCCGACGTCGACACGGCGGTGCGCCGCCAGTTGTCGGTCCGCTTCCGGCTGGGCGAGTTCGACCCGCACTACGACCCGCACGCGGAAACCGGCGAGTTCGACACCCCGGCGCACCGCGCCCTCGCCGAGGAGGCCGCCGAGCAGGCGATCGTGCTGCTGCGCAACGACGGGGTGCTGCCGCTGGCCGCCGACACCCGGATCGCGGTGGTGGGTCTGCTCGCCGACGAGTGCAAGCTCGACTGGTACAGCGGCACACTGATCCACCGCTCCACACCCCTGGAAGGGCTGTACGAGCGGTTCGGCGCCGAGCGGGTGGAGTTCGCGGAGGGTGTGGACCGGGTCCTGCTGAAGACCTCCGCGGGAACGTTTCTGAAGGTCCCGGCGGCCCCCGGGGCCGCCGACGAGGCGCGCGGCGCGGAGGGCGCCCTGGACCCGGCGCTGCTCGCCGGCCGCACGGACCTGCCCCCGCTCACCACGGACGGCGTGGCCGGCACGGAGTTCGCGCTCGTCGACTGGGGCGATGACGTGCTGACGCTCCGCGCCCCCGACGGCCGCTATGTCTCCGTCGCCGAGGACGGCTTCCTGCGTGCCTCCGCCGACCAGCCCGGCGGCTGGATCGTCCAGGAGACGTTCCGCCTCGAACCCCATGAGAACGGTCACCTCCTCCGGCACTTGGGTACGGGTCGCCACGTCAGTGTCGCCGCCGACGGCGTGCGGGTTGCCGAGGACAATCCCGAGGTCGTCGAGGTCATCGTCGTCGAAAGCGGCGAGGACGCAGTGACCCGCGTCACGGCCGAGGCCGATGTGGTCGTGGTCGTGGCGGGCAACGACCCGCACCTCAACGGGCGGGAGACCGAGGACCGCACCACCCTGCGGCTCCCCGCCCATCAGGAGCGGCTGCTGGCGGCGGCCCGGGCGGCGAACCCGCACACGGTGCTGGCGCTGGTGTCGGCGTACCCGTACGCGTTCCAGCCGGGTCCG
The DNA here is from genome assembly GCF_055581185.1 of Streptomyces sp. NPDC031474. Classification (NCBI taxonomy): domain Bacteria; kingdom Bacillati; phylum Actinomycetota; class Actinomycetes; order Kitasatosporales; family Streptomycetaceae; genus Streptomyces; species Streptomyces sp. NPDC031474. The sequence continues at coordinate 337,550 of NZ_JBVIJX010000011.1, read as the reverse complement.
CTGTCCGCGGTGCTGTGGACCGCGCACGGCGGCCAGGCGGCCGGCACCGCCCTGGCACGGGTCCTGGCGGGTGACGTCTCCCCCGCCGGCCGGCTCCCCCAGACCTGGTACGCCGACGACGCCGACCTGCCCGATCTCCTCGACTACGACGTGATCGGCGCCCGTCAGACGTATCTCTACTTCGAGGGCGCCCCGCTGTTCCCGTTCGGGCACGGCCTGTCGTACGCGTCGTTCTCGTACGCCGACCTGGCGGTGCGCGTGGAGGACGGCGCGGTGCACGTGGCCTTCACGGTCACCAACACCGGGGATATGACGGCCGACGAGGTCGCCCAGCTGTACACCCGGGCCGTGGACCCGTCGGTCACCCGGCCGCGCCGCGAGCTGCTCGGCCACCGTCGGGTGCGGCTCGCCCCCGGCGCGAAGGCGGAGCTGTCCTTCGAGGTCCCGCTGTCCGCGTTCGCGTTCTGGGACGTGGCGCACGGCCGGTGGCGGCTGGAGTCCGGCCCCTACGACCTCCTGGCCGGCGCGTCGAGCGCGGACGTCCGTCTGCGCGGGTCCGTCACGCTGGAGGGCGAGCCGTCCGCCCCGCGGCCGGTCCGCCGGCTCGGTCTGGAGGCGGCCGACTTCGACGAGCAGAGCGGCACGGAGATCGTCGACCGCACGAAGGTGTCGGGCGACGCGGTGACGCCGGCGCCGGGGACGGCGGACGGAACGGGCGAACTGGTCTACCGCGCCTGCGACTTCGGCGGGGGCGCCACGCGCGTGACGGTGACGGTGGCGGGGGCGGGCACGGTCGAACTGTCCCTCGGCGGCGGCCCGGCCCTGGCGACGGTGACGGTCGCCACGCCCACGCCGGGACGGTACGACTATCTCGACGTCGAGGCGCCCTTCACCGCCGAGGGCGTCCACGACCTGCACCTCAGACTGCGTGGCCCACTGCGGCTCGCGCACGTCGGCTTCTCCGGTTGAGGGGCTGGAGCGCCGACACGATGAAGGGGCCCGGCACCGGAAGGCATCGGTGCCGGGCCCCTTCGGGGGACGGCGTTTTCGCGCCGCCCCGAGACTATCTGAAAATGGTTCCCATTAGCTAGAGGGCGTGGGCTCGGGTCAGAGGGCGAGCCCGGTCAGGACCAGGACGCGCTCGTAGGTGTAGTCCTCCATCGCGAAGCGCACGCCCTCGCGTCCCACCCCGGACTGCTTGGCCCCGCCGTACGGCATCTGGTCGGCGCGGTAGGAGGGCACGTCGCCGACGACGACGCCGCCGACCTCCAGCGCGCGGTGGGCGCGGAATGCGGCCTGCACATCGTGCGTGAACACGCCCGCCTGGAGGCCGTACTTGGAGGAGTTGACGGCCGCGAAGGCCTCGCTCTCGCCGTGCACCTTCTGCACGGTGAGGACCGGCCCGAAGACCTCCTCGCAGGCGATCTTGGTGTCCGCCGGTACGTCGGTGAGGACGGTCGGCGCATAGGAGGCGCCGTCGCGCTTGCCGCCCGCGAGCAGCGAGGCGCCGGCCGCGACGGCCTCGTCCACCCACGTCTCGACGCGCTTGGCCGCGTCCTCGCTGACCAGCGGCCCGACGTCGGTCGCATCGTCGGACGGGTCGCCGGTGACCTGGGCCTCGACGGCGGCGACGATGCGCGGCAGCAGCCGGTCGTGGACGGAGGCGTCCACGATGACCCGCTGCACGGAGATGCAGGACTGGCCGCCCTGGTAGTTGGAGAAGGTCGCGATGCGGGTCGCGGCCCAGTCGAGGTCGGCGTCGCTCGCGTAGTCGCCGAGGACGACGGCCGCGCCGTTGCCGCCCAGCTCCAGGGTGCAGTGCTTGCGCGGCACCGAGTCCATGATCGCGTAGCCGACCTTCTCGGAGCCGGTGAAGGAGATGACCGGCAGCCGCTCGTCCTGGACGAGGGCGGCCATGCGGTCGTTGGCGACCGGCAGGATGCTCCAGGAACCGGCGGGCAGCTCGGTCTCGGCGAGCAGCTCGCCGATGACCAGACCGGACAGCGGGGTCGCCGGGGCGGGCTTCAGGATGATCGGCACGCCGGCCGCGATCGCCGGGGCGATCTTGTGGGCGCACAGGTTCAGCGGGAAGTTGAACGGCGCTATGCCGAGCACGACGCCCTTGGGGAAGCGCCGGGTGAGGGCGAGCCGGCCCTGACCGCCGAGGTCGGTGTCGAGGCGCTGGGCCTCGCCGCCGTTGAACCGCCGGGCCTCCTCGGCGGCGAACCGGAACACGGAGACCGCGCGCCCGACCTCGCCGCGCGCCCACTTGACCGGCTTGCCGTTCTCGGCGGAGATGAGCTGCGCGATCTCCTCGGTGCGCTCGACGAGGCGACGGCTCACGTGGTCGAGGGCGGCGGCGCGGACGTGGGCGGGGGTGGCGGCGAACTCGTCCCGTACGGCGTACGCGGCGGCCACGGCCTCCTCGACCTGCGCGTCGGTCGGCACGCTCGCCTTGCCGACGAGGCGGCCGTCCCACGGGGAGGTGACGTCGAAGGTGTCCTCGCCGGTGACCTGGCGGCCGGCGAGCCAGAAGGCGTGGGTGGCCCCCACGTTCTTTTCCTGGGGCATGTGCGAGTCCCGGCCCTTCCGCTTAGGGGGTGTCCTGAGGTTTCCGTGCTCCACGGTAGGGGCGCGAAGCACGGGGGTCGCTTGTCCGAGTCGTACGGGTGGGCGGCGGCGGTGCGCCGGTTTGGCACGGTCGGCCCTGCTCCCGTACCGGGTTCCGGGTCAGGAAGATCCGGAGCGCACCGAGCAGCACCGTGCACAGACACCAGCTCGCCACGACGTCCAGCGGCCAGTGGTAGCCCCGCCGGACCAGCCCGAACGAGACGGCCAGGACGAGCAGAGCGCCCGTGGCGACGGCCGCCCGGCGGGCGAGTGCCGTGCGCAGCCACGGCAGCAGGATCATCACCGCCGAGCCGTAGGCGATCGCCGCCGTCGCCGTGTGCCCGGAGGGGTAGTAGCCAGTGGCCGGCGGCACGGCGGGCGTGCCGGGCCGGTCGGTCCACTCCTTCAGGGGGACGATGATCAGCGGCGCCAGCACCATCAGTGCGACCGCGGCGGCGGACGGCATCCACCAGCGTGCCTCGCCGGCCGCTCTCCCCCGCCAGGCCGCATACGCCGCGGCCAGCAGCAGGGCCGGCACCGCGACCTGCACATTGCCCAGGTCGGACAGCAGCTCGCAGGCCCGGTCGGGGTGCACGAGGGCACGGCTGAGGCGCTCGTCCAGGCGCAGAAGGGGCCCGTCGGCGGCGACCTGCCAGGTGATCAGCACGAAGAGCAGGGCGGGCAGGCCCAGCAGAGTCTGCGGGCGGACGCGGAACGACATGGGCCCCAGCTTGTCAGGAGCCCCCGCTCCGTGGACGGGGGCCCGGGCGGTGTGGTCCGGCACCGGTGTCGCAGCCGACACGAAAAAAAGACCCCGGAACGAATCCGGGGTCCGCTTTCAGTGGTCCGCAGCAGAGAAGGAGGTCGGCCACCCCGGAACAGGGGGGGTGGTTCCGGGGTGGCCGTCCGGACCGGAAACGCCGGCCGCCCCGGGGGGTTTGGGGCGGGCGACCGTCCGATCGGTGTGGAGATCCGAAGCCGGATGCTCCGGTTGTGTGCGCGAGGGCACGACCAGGTCGAAGCTGGGGAGGCCCCGGCCTGGGTTCCGCCCACAGTCCCCTGTGGGCGGGGTGTATCTCTCATCTCGGTAGAACCTACGGCAGGGACAGGCGGTACGACAGGCCCCATTCCGTCCCGCCATCCTCCCCGCACACCTTCTTCACACCCTTTGCGGCCGGTGGGAATCAGCTGTGCGACGCCCATGCTCAGATGCGCGCGAAAGCCTGCTCGATGATGTCGAGGCCCTCGGCGAGGAGATCCTCGCCGATGACCAGCGGAGGCAGGAAGCGCAGCACGTTGCCGTAGGTGCCACAGGTCAGGACCAGCAGGCCCTCCTGGTGGCAGGCCTTGGCGAGCGCGGCCGTGGCCTCCGGGTTCGGCTCCTTCGTCGTACGGTCCTTGACCAGCTCGATGGCGATCATCGCGCCGCGGCCCCGGATGTCGCCGATGACGTCGAACTTCTCGGCCATGGCGGCGAGGCGGGACTTCATCGTCGCCTCGATCGCCTTCGCCCTGGCGTTGAGGTCGAGCTCCTTCATCGTCTCGATGGAGCCCAGCGCACCGGCGCAGGCGACCGGGTTGCCGCCGTAGGTGCCGCCGAGGCCGCCCGCGTGCGCGGCGTCCATGATCTCGGCGCGGCCGGTGACGGCGGCGAGCGGCAGCCCGCCCGCGATGCCCTTGGCCGTCGTGATCAGGTCCGGGACGATGCCCTCGTCCTCGCAGGCGAACCACTGGCCGGTGCGGCAGAAGCCCGACTGGATCTCGTCGGCGACGAAGACGATGCCGTTGTCGGACGCGAACTTGCTGAGGGCCGGGAGGAAGCCCTTGGCGGGCTCGATGAAGCCGCCCTCGCCGAGCACCGGCTCGATGATGATCGCGGCCACGTTGTCCGGACCGACCTGCTTGGTGATCTGGTCGATGGCCTGCGCGGCGGCCTCGGGGCCCGCGTTCTCGGCGCCGGTGGGCCAGCGGTAGCCGTAGGCGACCGGGACACGGTAGACCTCGGGGGCGAACGGGCCGAAGCCGTGCTTGTACGGCATGTTCTTCGAGGTCAGGGCCATGGTGAGGTTGGTCCGGCCGTGGTAGCCGTGGTCGAAGACGACGACCGCCTGGCGCTTGGTGTAGGCGCGGGCGATCTTGACGGCGTTCTCGACGGCCTCGGCGCCGGAGTTGAACAGCGCCGACTTCTTGGCGTGGTCGCCCGGGGTGAGCTCGGCGAGGGCCTCGGCGACCGCCACATAGCCCTCGTAGGGGGTGACCATGAAACAGGTGTGGGTGAAGTCGGCGAGCTGGGCGGCGGCCCGGCGCACGACGGCCTCGGCGGAGGCGCCGACGGAGGTCACGGCGATGCCGGAGCCGAAGTCGATCAGGCGGTTGCCGTCGACGTCCTCGATGATGCCGCCGCCCGCACGCGCGGTGAAGACAGGGAGCACCGAACCCACCCCGGCCGCGACCGCGGCGGTACGGCGGGCCTGCAGTTCCTGCGACTTCGGGCCGGGGATGGCGGTGACGACGCGGCGCTCCTGCGGAAGGGCGGTCATGAGGGGCTCCTGTGGTTCTGCGAACGGGGGAACGGCGGGGAACGGGGCGTTGCGGACGCTTGCCTTCTTTTCTCGCAGGCTAGGACGGGGAACGGAGGGTGGGCATGCTCCATGTGGGCGGTGTCGGCGAGGCCGCTTGTCCGCCGTGGACAGTGCCGGCGACGCCGCCCTGGACGGTGATCGTCGCGGGCCCGGCCGTGTAAACGGTGAACTCCCCTTGCGGGCGCGTTAGATTGACTCGCTGATGGTGGACGGAACGGCTGGTCAGGGGGCAGGGGCGATGGACAGCGACGGGACGCAGGACGCGCGGGGCACACATGCGAATCCCGTGCCGCGCCCGGCGGGGCCGCCGCGGGCGCCCTCGACGCCGCCGCGCCCGGCCCGGGCGCCGGGTGTCCCACCTGCGCCGGAACATGCCCCGCCGGACTCGTCCGCCGTCGCCGAGTGGCTCGACGAGGAGCGGCCCGCCGCGAAGCCCGGCATCTGGCGCTTCGGATACCGGCTGCCGAAGGCGGCGCGGGCGACGGTGGAGCGGCTCGCGCCCGTCACCGTCGTCGGCATGCTGGTCCCGCTGGTGGTGGCGCTGGTCGCGTGGTCGCTGTGGCGGCGGGGCAGCATGCCGTACCAGTTCACCGTGCTGCGGCTGTTCACCCCGGACGGCTGGTGGTGGGGCGGCACGATCGCCTCCCCGAAGACCATGGAGGGCGCCGAGGCGCGGGTCGTCTACGACGGGGTGTTCTTCGCCGTCCTCGTCTACGCCATGGGCCGGCTGGGCAGCTGGCCGCACGTCGTACGCCACTTCGTCGGCCGCCGCCCGCAGCCCGCCCGTGCCCTGCTCGCCCTGCTCGGCGCGCTCGCCACGCTGAGCTTCGTCTTCCCCGACGCCTTCGGGGTCGGCTGGGACGCGCTGCCGGTCGTCGACCCGCTGTTCTCGCTCATCGTGCTGATCTCCGGCAGCTACGAGCTGTTCGCCTCCCCCCTGTTCACGAACGCGCTGTACGCGGTCATCACGCTGCTCGTGGTGTGGCCGTTCGCCCGGTTCGGGGGCTGGTTGCCGTATCTGAGGGAACGGCGCGCCTCCCGTGAGCGCCCGGCGGCCGCCCCCGCCGTGGAGCGGCCCCGCGCCCAGTGGCCCGAGCTGCGGGACGCCGGGCAGTACGAGGCGGCCGAGCTGCTGACCGGTGAGGTGGCCGCCGGGCGGATGAACGACGTCGACTGCACGCGGGTGCGGCGGGCCTGGACGGCGGGGCTGCCCGACTTCCGGGAGACCGTGCTGCGCCACGGCGGGGCGGCCTGGACGCATCCCTCCGGCGCCCGCGACCTGCCCCGGCGCACCGCCCGCCACGATCTGCTCGCCGGACAGGTGCGCATCGGTCGCTGGGTGGCCGCCGAGCGCACGCCGGCGAGCTACCACGACGCGGGCGCCGCGCTCGGCCCGGAGGTGCTCGGCACCTCGCTGCTGGCGGTCGGGCCGTCCGGCTCGGGCAAGACGCGCACGCTGATCGAGCCGCTGACCGAGGCGCTGGCCCTGCAGGCGCTCACCGGCTCGTGTGCCGTGGTCGCGGTGTCCTCGCCCGGCAGCGGTCCGCTCGGCGCCGACTCCGCCTTCGACGTGATCGTCCGGATCGGCGATCCGTCGTCCGTGCACGACCTCGACCCCTACGCCGAGTCCGACGACCCGGACGAGGCCGCCGCGATCCTCGCCGAGGCGCTGGTCGGCGATCTCGACACGGTGAGCGGCCAGGGCGCGGCCACCGCGCTCGCCCAGCTGCTCGGCCCGTACCGGAGCGTGCACGGCTGCTTCCCCACCCTCCCGGAGCTGCGCGAGCTGCTGGAGGGCGAGCCGGGCGCGCTGGCCGCGCTGCGGACGGCGGTGGCCGGGGACGAGATGATGCGCCGTGAGCTGGAGGCGCGCATCCGGCAGACGGGCACGCCGGGCGACGTCGGCCGAGCCCTCGCCGACCGGCTGGCGCTGCTGAACCGGCCGGTGTTCGCGGAGTTCTTCGGCGCGGGCGGCAACGCGCACCGGGCGTTCTCGCTGCGCGCCGTCGCCCACCACCCGCTGCGGGTCCGCGTCGACCTGCCCGAGCGGGGCCACGAGGAGGCCGCCCGGCTGATCACCCGGCTGGTCCTCGCCCAGTTCCACACCGTCGTACGGGAGCGGCGCGACCACTTCGTCTGTCTGGTCCTGGACGACGCGACGGGGGCGGTCACCGACGGGTCGGTGCGCCGGCTGCAGCGGCTGCGCTCGCAGAACGCGGGCGTGGTACTGGCCCTGCGTACGATCGGCGACGTCCCCGAGGCGCTGCACGGGCCGCTGTACGGGGCCGTCGGCTGCCGGATGGCGTTCTCCGGCATCACCACCTGGGACGGCAGCAGGTTCGCGCAGACCTGGGGCACCGAGTGGGTGGAGACCACGGAGGTCGCCAAGCACACCGTCTTCGCCGACCAGCCGATGACCCGCGCCATCCACGCCCTGCGCAAGCTGGTGACCGGCAAGGCGGTGACCACGGACGCGGTGACCGTGCGCCAGGTCGAGCGGGAGCGGTGGTCGGCGTCCCGGCTGGCGCACGAGGTGCCGCCCGGGCACGCGGTGCTGTCCCTGACGAGCGTGGCGGGCGAGCACGCGCCGCCGCTGCTGGTGGACCTGCGGTCCGTACAGTGAGGCAGAATCGGGGGAGGCCGTTCATACGCGGCGGACAAAAGATCACCTCATCCCTCGCTGTCGTTCGCTCCCCGACCTGAAGGCCCCATGCCTCCCACGCTCGCCTCGCTCGTCCACCACTCCGCGCTGAAGCTGACCGTGCGGGCGGGCGAGGACCGTCTGGACGTGCCGGTGCGCTGGGCGCACGTCAGCGAACTCGCGGACCCCGTGCCGTACATGGAGGGCGGGGAGCTGCTGCTGATCACCGCGCTCAAGCTGGACGCGGAGGACCCGCAGGCCATGCGGCGCTATGTGAAGCGGCTCGCCAAGGCCGGGGTGGTCGGGCTGGGCTTCGCCGTCGGCGTCGCCTACGAGGAGATCCCGAAGGCGCTGGTGGACGCGGCCGAGGAGGAAGGCCTGCCGCTGCTGGAGGTACCGCGCCGCACCCCGTTCCTCGCGATCAGCAAGGCGGTGTCGGCGGCGATCGCGGCCGACCAGTACCGGGCGGTGACGGACGGGTTCGCGGCCCAGCGCGAGCTGACGAAGCAGGCGCTGACGGACGGCCCGCAGGGGCTGCTCGGGGCGCTCGCCGCCCAGGTCGACGGGTGGGCGGCGCTGTACGACGCCTCGGGCGCCGTCGTGGCGGCCGCGCCGGAGTGGGCGGGCCGGCGGGCCGCGCGGCTCACGGCGGAGGTGGAGCGGCTGCGGGAGCGGCCGGCGCCGGCCTCGGCGGTCGTCGGGGGCGCCGGCGACCCGGAGCGCTCCGGGCCCGACGAGACTTACGACGACCGGGTCGAACTGCACTCCCTGGGCACCGGCCGGCGCCCGCGCGCCGCGCTCGCCGTCGGCACGGCGTCGGCTCTCGGCACGGCCGAACGGTACGCCGTCCACTCGGCGATCGCGCTGCTCACCCTCGCCACGGAACGCTCCCGCCCCCTGCGGGAGGCGCAGCAGCGGATCGGCGCGGCGGTGCTGCGCATGCTGCTGGCGGGCGAACCGGACCATGCGCGCGCCGTCGCCGGGGACCTGTACGGCGACCTGCTCGACGCCCCGTTCCGGGTGATCGTCGCCGAGCCGGCACCGGCCGCCCGGGCACACGCCGAGCGTCAGGGGCGCGGGCCTGCGACGACGGCAGCGGACGGGCCGGCCGAGGGGCGGGCGCACGCGCGCGGGTCGTTCGACGCCCGGCCGGCGGTCGGCGCCGAGACGGCCCAGGACCGCTTCGGCGGTCTCACCGAAGTCGTCGAGTCGGCGGCCGCGCGGGCCGGGGAGGCCGTGCTCGTGGTGCCCCAGGGCGAGCAGCTGGTGGCGCTGGCCACGGACGGGGGCGCGGCCGTGGCGGCGTGTGCGCAGTACGCGGCGTCGCTGGAGGCGAGGCGCGCGGCCGGCGAGGGCGTGGACGAGGACGAGCTGGTCGTCGGCCTGTCGGCGCCGGCCGGGCCGATCGCGGCGGCAGCGGCGTACAAGCAGGCCCAGCAGGCGCTGTCGGTGGCGCGGCGCCGAGGCCGGGTCTTCGTGGAGCACGAGCAGCTCGCCGCGGGCTCCGTGCTGCCCCTCCTCGCGGACGACGCGGTGAAGGCGTTCGCGGACGGCCTGCTGCGCGCCCTGCACGAGCACGACGCGACCGGCCGCGGCGACCTGGTGGCCTCCCTGCGGGCCTGGCTCTCCCGCCACGGCCAGTGGGACGCGGCGGCGGCCGACCTGGGCGTCCACCGGCACACCCTGCGCTACCGGATGCGGCGGGTGGAGGAGATCCTCGGGCGTTCACTGGACGACCCGGACGTCCGGATGGAGCTGTGGCTGGCGCTGAAGGCCACGACCTCGGACTAGGACGGCCGCGGTCGAAAGCGGGGGGGGGCCGGCCGGTCGCCGAGCCTCGACGGAGACTGCGCTCGAGTTGATCGTGATCAGCCGAACAGGTGGGAACCGAGCGGGTGTTGCCGGTCGAAGCCGGGGAGGATCAGGAAGGTCGCACTGGCTGTCGTGGTGGTGAAGGGCAGCAGCGCGTCGGAGGTGTCCATGTGGGTGAGGGTGGCGGTGAAGGTCCGCAGGTCGTTCTGGAAGCTGATGAAGAGCAGGCCGGGGGCGGGCTCGTCGGTGCCGTAGGAGCGGCGGAGCATGAGGCCGACCCCGACCACGGTGGAGTGCGCTCTGCGCACGTGGGCGTCGGCGGGGACGAGATAGCGCCCGTCCGGTGTCTTGGCTCCGAGCTTCGGACCCGAGGCGGCGGTGCCGCCGGAGAGGGGGACGCCGCTGGCCCGGCGCCGCCCGAAGACCGCTTCCTGTTCGGCCACGGACAGGGCGGCGAACCGCGGCAGGTCGAGTTCCATACGCCGCAGCACGGCAAGGGTGCCGCCGGCGACCGCAGGGGGCCCCGCCAGCCAGAGGTCGCGTTGTTGTTCGGCGGTCGTGTGCGGGCCCACGATGCCGTCGATGAAACCGAGCGGGTTGCGTGGCGCGGTGAGACCGTTGCCGACGGACACGTTCGCACCGCGGCGTGCGGACTGGCGCCAGCGTTCGCGGATGCGGTCACCGGCCTGCTCCAGGAGCGCGGCGGCGACGATCGGTAAGAGGAGCGGGTCGCCGGCGCAGATCTGTATCAGCAGGTCACCGCCGCGTGCCTGCGGGGCGATCCGCTCGCGGGAGAAGCGCGGGAGGTCGGCCGCGCCGGGCAGTGCGGCGTCGACCGTGCGCACCAGCCGGGGGCCCACGCCGACGGTCACGGTGAGGTCGCCCGGCGGCAGGCCCAGCAGCCGCCGGTCGGTGCCGGCTGTGAGGGTGCGGATGGCCTGGCCGAGTTCGGCCAGCAGCGGGCCGGGGGCCACGGTGGCGCCGAGGTCGGCCACCACGGCGAGCAGGTGGGGCTGGGCCGGCTGGGGGAGCGTGATGCCTGCCTGATGGCGGCCCGTGGCCGGAACCGGCATGGGCGTGGGCGTGGCCCCCGGGGCAGGGGCGTGCCGGCCTGGCTGGGCGGAGCCCGATGTGCACCCGGCGGTCAGACCGGCGGCCATCATGGCTCCGGCGACATCGAGGAACGTGCGGCGGGACGGGTGGTGATCGGCTCGGCGCATGGTGTGCACAGTGCCACACCCGATTCGTACGTGCCGGTCAACTTCGCGATTCTGGCGGGGAATTGGGCGTCGTACCGGACCGGGATCATGCCAGACTGGGATCATGCCTCGATTAGCTCTGCGCGTGCTGGCGGCCGTAGTGGGCACGGTGACACTGGTGGCCGGCTGTGGCGGTGACGGCGGCGGATCGGGCGAAGGCCGGCGTCCGGCCGGTGCGCAGGTGACGATCCGCGTGCCTGCCGATGCCCCGACGATCTCGGCCGCGGTGTCCTTGGCCCGCCCCGGTGACCTGGTGCTGGTCGCTCCGGGGGTCTACCACGAGTCGGTGAGGCTCGACACGGCGCGCGTCACTCTTCGCGGCTCGTCCCGGGACAAGGTCGTCATCGACGGGCGGTTGCGCCAGCCGAACGGCGTCGTCGTCTCGGCGCCCGGGGTGGCCGTGGAGAACCTGACCGTGCAGAACAACACGCAGAACGGCGTGCTGGTCACCGGTTCGGCGAAGGCGGCAGCCGGCCTGTCGGGGGGAAGCGGCGGCTACGACACCGGGGACGAGCCCGTCACCTTCCTGAAGTCGTTCCTGGTCTCCCATGTGACCGCGACCCGCAACGGTCTGTACGGCATCTACGCGTTCTCCGCCCAGAACGGTGTCATCGCGAACTCGTACGCGTCGGGCGGCGCCGACTCGGGGATCTACGTCGGCCAGTGCAAGCCCTGCAACATCGTGGTGCGGGACAACGTCGCCGAACTCAACGCGGTCGGTTACGAAGGCACCAACGCCAGCGGGGACATGTACGTGGTCGGCAACCGCCTGGTCGGCAACCGGGTCGGACTCACCACCAACTCCGACCACCAGGAGAAACTGCTCCCGCAGCAGGGCTCCGTCATCGCGGGCAATCTGATCGCCGCCAACCAGCAGACGGCCACCCCCGAGCAGGCCGACGGCGGGTGGGGCATCGGCGCCGGCATCGACGGCGGCAGCGACAACCGGTTCATCCGCAACCGCATCGCCGGCAACCGCAGCGCCGGGCTGGTGATCACCGCGACCGTCGACATACCTCCGGTCGGCAACCAGATCCTGGCCAACACCTTCACCGGCAACGGCGTCGACGTCGGCTGGACGTTCCCCACCGCCACGCGGGGACGGGGCAACTGCCTGCGGGGCAACGCTCTGCGCACCACCGTGCCCGCCCGGCTCGCGACGACTGCGGCCTGCCCGCTTCCGGCCGGGTCGTCCTCGCCGGCCGGCACCTGGACGGCGCCGACGGCACCCGGTGGCATCCCGTTCACCGAGGTCGCCGCGCCTGCTCCGCAGCCGCAGTTCCCCGACGCCGCCACCGCGGGCGCCACCGCTGTCCCGCCGGTCCCGGTCCTGCCGAGGACGGAGGACATCCGGCTGCCGCCGGCCTCCCTGCTCGCCGCGAACGCGCGGGTGCGGACGTCCTGAACAGCGGCTACCGGGTCGGGGTGGTTCCGGGTGTCGGGGTGGTTCCGGGTAACGGCTCGACCGGAACGTACGTGTGGGTGTCGAAATCGATGACCACCGGCTCCGGCTGTGAACCCACGCTGACGCGGACCCGGTACATCGTGCCGTCAGGGCCGATCCAGTAGCGCACGTTGCCCGCCGTACCCGAGCGGCCGGGCGAGGACGGCCCGGTCATGACGTCCACGCGCCGCCCGTCCACCTGCTCCCGCCCCCACCAGGCGGCGCCGTTCTGCGGCAGCAGTGCGGCGTTGTCCGGCCGGTCGCCGCCGAGACCGAGCGCGATGGACAGGGAGGTGTCCAGCGCGCTGCCGGACGACAGCAGCGGACGGTCGTACCAGCCCGAACGGGGCGGCGACGCGGGTGCGTGCGCCGGGGCGTCCGTCATCGGGCGGACGTGCACCGAGGTGGGCGTCCACTGGATCAGCCCGTCGCTGGACCTGTCGCGCCCGGTGCCGTGCACCACGCCGTAACCGACCTTGCGCCGATAGTCGACGGACCCGGTGACGGTGAGCCCGCCGGCGGCGCCCGGCACGGTGATCGTCACCGCGCGGCCCTGCGCCTGGTAGTTGAGGAATCGCGTGATCGCCAGCCGGTTCGCCTCATCCGTCGTCAGCGGGCGCGGACCGCCGGTGTCGGAGCCGCGGTCGACGACCAGGAACGCCACCACAGCGGCCACCGCGGCCGCCCCGACGGCCGCGATGCCGATGACGGCCGCGGCCCGGCGCGACCGCGGCCATCGGCGCCGGCCGGCCGGACGACCCGGTGGGGCTTGCCGGATTCTCACGCTCCGCACGCGGTTCGACGCTGACACTCTCCGCTTCATCCTTTCGATCGCCACGCCGGCCGGCCCTCGTGGGCCCGCCGGGACGTGATCTGCCCGTCCGCGCCGTCCGGATCGCGGACGGGCAGATCACCGCCCTGCGGTTCGTTCAGTGGTGCCGGGCGCGACGATTCCGGGTCACGAACGCGATGACCAGGCCCGCACCCACCAGCAGACCGACGAGGCCGATCATCTCCGCCAGCCCGGACGTACCGGTGCTCGCCAGCGAACCACCGCCTCCACCGGCCGGGGCCGGGTGGTTGGCAGGCGGCGTGGAGGCCGCGGGCGGCGTCGGAGTCGGTGTGGGAGTCGGCGTCGGGGTCGGCGTCTCCTTCGGGATGTACACCCCGGCGTCGATCGTGTGATCGACCCCGCCCGGCTTGGCCGGCGCCGTGACAGGCGCGGAGCCGTTGCACAGCGGTCCGGTGGTCGGCGGGGTCACATTGGAGTCGTGCGCACGGTCGGCGCCGGCCCGCGGGAGCGTGAACCTCAGCTCGCTCGCCGGGGGCTGCTCGGGCACCTGGCCGGTGTCCGCGGTGCACACGTCGAACTGCACCGTGTACTTCGCGCCCGGCGTGAGCTCGTACGCGGCGCCCACACCGCCGAAGTAGTACTCGCCGGCGGCATTGGTCCTGGTCGTGGCGACCTGTTTGCCGTCCGCGTCCAGCAGGTTGATCGTCGCCCCCGGCAGCAGCACGTGCCCCGGGTCCTGGATCCCGTTGTGGTCGCCGTCGAACCACACGACGTTGCCGATCTGGATCGGCGCGTTCGCCGCCGCGTAAGCGATGTCACCGAGCCCGCCGGCCTTGCCGAACCCGCCCTGTTCCCGGCTGACGAACTGGAACCCGTTGGCCTTCGGGTCGTTGCCCGGGCCCTGACCGGTCGTGATGTCGTGGTACCCGGTGCCCGAGGTCGCGACGTCGGCGACCGGGTCGAACTCCGTGCTGACGACCCACTGCTCCCGCGGGATGTAGGCCACCGACCCCAGCGCGGTCTCCTGGTGCGCGTTGGCGTAGGTGTCGCCCGGGAAGTACTCGACGACATCGGCGGGCTGGCCGCCGTTGTTGGCGGGGGTGGCGTGGTTGGGGCAGCTTCCGGTGCCTTCCCACTGGTATTCACCGGTGGGCGTGGCGCAGACCATGGTGATGTCACCACCGGACATGCCGTTTTGCTGCGTGTCGGTCGGGCGGGGGCCCAGCCCTCCCCAACTCAGCACGTCCATGAACCGGTCGCGGAAGCCCAGGATCATCGAGCCGTCGCGGCCGAAGGCCAGGGAGGACAGCTCCGGCTGCGGATCGATGTAGACGTTGCCCGACTTCCGGTCGTCCCACGTGTCCAGGCCGGTGTTCCACGGGTTCCAGTGGGTGGCCTTGTCGCCGGCACCGAAGACGCTGCCGCGTGCGTACGTGAGCGGGTGGCTCAGCACCGTGGTGAACCGCTTGCCGTCGTAGGTGGAGACGACGGCCTTCAGGTCCGCGCGCTGCTGCGTGCTCTCCGCACTGCACACACCGCCGACGTACAGCGTGTTGTTGTGGGCCTGGAGACCGAACGGCCGCCAGTCGTCGGGGCTCGCGCACCCCGGGTCCGGGATGGGGACCGTCGACCTGGGCGCCGCGGCGGTGGCCCCTGTCGCGTCGAAGCTCACCAGGCTGCGGGTCCGCAGGTTCACCGCGTACAGCGTGGAGCCGTCCTCCGACAGGGCCAGGCCACCGATGCTCTCCTTGCCCGGCGCGTCGGTGAACCCGGCATCCTTGATCATGTTGGCGGTGTCGTGCGGCGTCACCGCGGCGTCCGGCACCCGCGCGAACAGCTGCGGCGCAGCCGAGCCGTTGACCGGCACCGTGTAGATCGCGCCCCCGCCCTGCGGCCCGTACGGGGCGTAGCGGCGGGCGAACGCGCTCTGGAACAGCCGGGTCCGGTACGTGTCGTACGCCAGCCCGAACGTCGTGCCCACCTGGGCCTGTGTGGCCAGCGTGGTCGGGCAGGCCACATCGGTGGGACACGTGCCCCGGGTCTTCGTCCCGAACGCCACCAACGCCCGGGTGTCGGTCCCCTTGGGGCCGTTGTGGATCGGCACGAAGTACCGCGAGTCCGGCAGTGTGTAGTCGGCCGGATCCCACACCCCCGTCACCACCGAGGCGTTCTTTCCGTCCGACACGTCCACGAACGACGTGAAGCTGTCGAAGTGGCTCTCCGCCGTCGACGCGGGCGCCGCCCGCAGATAGTCGCTGTACGGTTTCGGGACGCTGACGTCGACGCGGTACTTGCCGCCGCTCAGCACCTCCGACGGCGACACCACGACCTTTCCGGTGGCATCCGTGACACCGGTGACATGGTGCCCGGCGGGGTCGGAGACCTCCACCTTCATGCCCCGCTGCGGCACGTCCATCGTCGTGTTGATCACTCCGGTGCCGAAGAAGTCGCGCAGCACCTCGACCGTCAGCGTGCCGTCGGCGGCCGAGGCGGCGGCCGCTCCAGCCGTCGCTCCCACGGCGCCGCCCGCCAGCAGAAGAACGGATAACCCGATGCGCGCCGACGGCCCCACAAGGCTCGAGGCTAATCGGCGCGACTCTCTGCCAACTCCGTTCATGGCATCACACTCCATATTTCTCTTGTCGTGAAAACGGAACACCCGCTTCTCGCCACACGCCCGCTTCATGAGGAAAAGGGGCCCACCGCTGTTGCGTGGACCGCTTTGTGATGATCGTTGGAGGATATTGCGGGTGAGTTGTGAGCGCCGCACGCCAGAAAAGGCAAACGCGCGTTCACGACCTCGGGCAGGGCCGCCCGGGGTCGCGTGTTCGTGCAGCTCAATCACGGTGCTTCCCCCACCCCGGCCTCCCCGACCGCCATCGCGAGCAGCGCGCGATATCTTATCCCTGGAGTCTCGCCGTCACCAGCAGAACCCCTCGTGTCCATCGGAATCCGCGATAGTCTCCGACCGCTCGGACAGGGAAGTGATGGCCGAATCTGGTCCCATCGAGTCCGAGAAACGAGACCAGGCCGGTGACCGGGAGATAAAACTCGCGGCAGTGGCTCATAACAGCCCCCGGCACCTCCTATTCGGCCAAGCCGGCGGCAGCCTCGTGCATCGCGAGTTCGAGGACCAGCCAGCGGACGCTCCCGGTCGAGCGCCCCGGATACGGCACGACGATCCAGGTGCCGGCCCCTGCCGAGCGGATGCCGGTGCCGAGCCAGCGGGCGGCCGTGCCCGGCGCCACGAAGAACCCCATGCGGTCGTCCCCGAAGTCGACGAGCACGGGGCCCGGCCGGTCGAGGATCCGGGTCAGCACGTCGAGGGTGGGATAGCCGAGCTCCCCCGGCAGGATGAGTACGTCCCAGGCCCTGCCCGCGGGCAGCAGCACCACCCCCAGAGGGCTGCGCTCCCACTCCCACCGGCATGCCTCGGGATCCGGTGCGGCGGATGCCAGCCACTCGACCGCCGTCTTCGCCCCAGCCATGTGAAGCCCTGCCTCTCCCTCGTGAACACGAGCGCGTTCACGAGGGAGAGGCAGGTCCACGGCGAGCATTACGCGGGTTCCGGCGCCCCGTGGGGGTGAACCGGCTCACACCCCGTCAGCAGGGGTCAGCTGTCGAAGCCCAGGCCCAGTCGGTCCATCGTCTTCAGCCACAGGTTGCGGCGGCCGGCGTGTGCGTCGGCGCGGGCCAGGGACCATTTGGTGAGGGCGATGCCCGTCCAGGCGAACGGCTCGGGCGGGAAGGGCAGCGGCTTCTTGCGGACCATCGCCAGGGACGTCCGCTCGGTGCTCTCCCCCGCCAGCAGGTCCAGCATCACCTCGGCGCCGAACCGGGTGGCCCCCACGCCCAGGCCGGTGTAGCCGGCGGCGTACGCCACCTTGCCCTGGTGGGCCGTGCCGAAGAACGCCGAGAAGCGCGAGCAGGTGTCGATCGCGCCGCCCCACGCGTGGGTGAAGCGGACGCCCTCCAACTGCGGGAAGCAGCCGAAGAAATGGCCGGCGAGCTTGGCGTAGGTCTCCGGCCGGTCGTCGTACTCGGCGCGCACCCGGCCGCCGTACGGGTAGATCGCGTCGTAGCCGCCCCAGAGGATGCGGTTGTCCGCGGACAGGCGGAAGTAGTGGAACTGGTTGGCGCTGTCCCCGAGGCCCTGGCGGTTCTTCCAGCCGACCGAGTCGAGCTGTTCGGGGGTCAGCGGTTCGGTCATCAGCGCGTAGTCGTAGACCGGGACGGTGTACGCCCGCACCCGCTTGACCAGGTTCGGGAAGACGTTCGTGCCGAGGGCGACCTGCCGGGCGCGGACCGACCCGTAGGGGGTGCGTACGGCCATCCCCGCGCCGTACGGCTTCAGGTTCAGGGCGGGGGTGTGCTCGTAGACGCGGACGCCGAGGCGGGCGCAGGCCTGTTTCAGTCCCCAGGCCAGTTTGGCGGGGTGCAGCATGGCCACGCCCCGGCGGTCGTGCAGGCCCGCCTCGAAGGTGGGCGAGGCGACCTGCTCGCGGACCGCGTCCGCGTCGAGGAACTCCAGGCCCTCGGCGAGGCCCTTGCGGTCGAGCTCCTCGTACCAGTCGCGCAGCTCCCACGCCTGGTACGGCTGCGTCGCGACGTCGATCTCGCCGGTGCGCTCGAAGTCGCAGTCGATGCCGTGCCGGGCGATCGCCGCCTCGATCTCGTCGAGGTTGCGCCCGCCCAGCTCCTGCAGCCGGTGGATCTCGTCGGGCCAGCGGGCCAGCCCGTTGGGCAGCCCGTGGGTGAGGGAGGCCGCGCAGAAGCCTCCGTTGCGGCCCGAGGCGGCCCAGCCCACCTCGCGGCCCTCCAGCAGCACCACGTCCCGCCGCGGCTCGCGCTCCTTGGCGACGAGCGCGGTCCACAGTCCGCTGTAGCCGCCGCCGACGACCAGCAGGTCGCAGGTCTCGGCGCCGGTGAGCGCGGGCTCGGGGCGGGGCTTGCCGGGATCTTCCAGCCAGTACGGGACCGGCTGGGCGTCGGAAAGAGAAGTGATCCACCGGTTCATGGCGCTTGGGGCCATGATTTCAACTCCCTACAGAGCTTTTTGCCTTACAGGCCTTTATGCCTTTTGTTTGCGGCGACGGTTTCCGATGACCATCGACATCAGGACGAACAGTACGGCGACGAGGAACATGGCCGTGCCGATGACGTTGATCTGAACGGGCGTTCCACGCTGGGCCGAACCCCAGACGAACATGGGGAAGGTGACGGTCGAGCCCGCGTTGAAATTGGTGATGATGAAATCGTCGAAGGAGAGCGCGAAGGCGAGCAGCGCGCCCGCGGCGATTCCGGGGGCCGCGATGGGCAGGGTGACGCGCAGGAAGGTCTGCGCCGGTCCGGCGTAGAGGTCCTGGGCGGCCTGTTCCAGGCGCGGGTCCATCGACATGACGCGTGCCTTGACGGCCGTCACGACGAAGCTGAGGCAGAACATGATGTGCGCGATGAGGATCGTCCAGAATCCCAACTGTGCACCCAGGTTGAGGAACAGGGTGAGCAGCGAGGCGGCCATGACGACCTCGGGCATCGCCATGGGCAGGAAGATCAGCGAGTTGACGGCGCCCCGCGCGCGGAAGCGGTAGCGAACCAGCGCGAAGGCGATCATCGTGCCGAGGACCGTGGCGCCGAGGGTCGCCCAGATGGCGATCCGGAGGCTGAGTGAGAGCGAGCCGCACAGCCCGGCGACCCCGCACGGGTCCTTCCAGGCGTCCGTGGAGAACTGCTGCCACTGGTAGTTGAAGCGGCCCTTCGGTTTGTTGAAGGAGAACACCGTGACCACGATGTTCGGCAGCAGGAGATAGCCGAGCGTGAGAAGTCCCGCGATGACCACGAAATGGCGCTTGAGCCAGTTGACGAAGGGCATTTAGACCAGATCCTCCGTCCCGGACCTGCGAATGTAGAAGGTGACCATGAGCAGGATCGCGGCCATGAGAATGAAGGAGAGGGCAGCAGCCGTCGGATAGTCCAGCACGCGCAGGAACTGCGTCTGGATGACGTTTCCGATCATGCGGGTGTCGGTCGAGCCGAGGAGTTCGGCGTTGACGTAGTCGCCGGCGGCCGGGATGAAGGTGAGCAGCGTGCCGGAGACCACGCCCGGCATCGAGAGCGGGAAGGTGACCTTGCGGAAGGTGGTCACCGGCCTAGCGTACAGGTCGCCCGCGGCCTCGTGGAGGCGCCCGTCGATGCGCTCCAGCGAGGTGTAGAGCGGCAGGACCATGAACGGCAGGAAGTTGTACGTCAGACCGCAGACCACCGCGAGCGGTGTGGCGAGGACGCGGTCCCCCGCGGTCCAGCCGAGCCAGCTGGTGACGTCCAGGACGTGCAGCGTGTTGAGGGCGCCGACGACCGGGCCGCCGTCCGCGAGGATCGTCTTCCAGGCGAGGGTGCGGATCAGGAAGCTGGTGAAGAACGGCGCGATCACCAGGATCATGATCAGGTTCCGCCAGCGGCCCGCGCGGAAGGCGATCAGATAGGCCAGCGGGTAGCCCAGCACCAGACACAGGATGGTGGCGGCGCCCGCGTAGAGGACGGAGCGCAGGAACTGCGGCCAGTACTCGCTCAGCGCGTCCCAGTAGGTCGCGAAGTGCCAGGTGACCTTGTAGCCGTTCTCCAGGGAGCCCGTCTGCACGGACGTGGAGGCCTGGTAGATCATCGGCAGCGCGAAGAACACGAAGAGCCAGAGCAGCCCGGGCAGCAGCAGCCAGTACGGCGTGAGGCGCCCGCGCTTGCGGGGCGGCTTCTGCGCGGGGGCCGTGGGGGTGAGAGGCGGGGGCGCCTCGGCGAGTGTCGCCATGTCAGACCGCCGCCTCTTCCTGGATGCCCGCGTCGATGTCCTGGGACGCGTCCAGGCCGAAGGTGTGGGCCGGACTCCAGTGCAGGACGACGTCGGCGCCGGGGACCAGCCGGGCGTCCCGGTCGATGTTCTGGGCGTAGACCTCGAACTCGGGGCAGACCGCGCTGTCGATGACGTACTGGGTGGAGACGCCGATGAACGAGGAGTTGGCGATCTTCCCGGTGATGCGGTTGCGGCCCTCGGGGATCTCGCCCGCGTCGTCGGCGTGGGTGAGGGAGATCTTCTCCGGACGGACGCCGACCAGCACCCTGCCGCCGGTCGTCGTGGGCGCGGCGCAGCGCGCCTCGGGCAGCACCAGCTTGCCGCCGCCCGCCTTCAGGACGATGTCGTCGCCGCTCCTGGCGTCGACCTCGGCCTCGATCAGGTTCGACGTGCCGAGGAAGTTGGCGACGAAGGTGGTGTTCGGGTTCTCGTAGAGGTCGGTCGGCGAGCCGAGCTGTTCGACGCGGCCCGCGTTCATCACGGCGACCGTGTCGGCCATCGTCATGGCCTCCTCCTGGTCGTGCGTGACGTGCACGAAGGTGATGCCGACCTCGGTCTGGATGCGCTTGAGCTCCAACTGCATCTGGCGGCGCAGCTTGAGGTCGAGGGCGCCGAGGGGCTCGTCGAGGAGGAGCACCTTGGGGTGGTTGATGAGGGCGCGGGCCACGGCCACGCGCTGCTGCTGGCCGCCGGAGAGCTGGTGCGGCTTCTTGCGGGCCTGCTCGCCGAGCTGGACGAGTTCCAGCATGTCCTCGACCTGCTTCTTCACGCTCTTGATACCGCGTCTGCGCAGGCCGAAGGCGACGTTCTCGAAGATGTCGAGGTGCGGGAAGAGGGCGTAGGACTGGAAGACGGTGTTCACCGGGCGCTTGTACGGCGGGAGGGCCGTGACGTCCTGGTCGCCGAGGTGGACCGTCCCGGAGGAAGGTTCCTCCAGGCCGGCGATCATGCGCAGGGTGGTGGTCTTGCCGCAGCCGGAGGCGCCCAGCAGGGCGAAGAAGGAGCCCTGGGGGACGGTCAGGTCGAGCGGGTGGACGGCGGTGAAGGAGCCGTAGGTCTTGCCGATGCCGGCCAGGCGGACGTCGCCGCTGCCGTTGTCCGTTGTCTTCATCGTCGTCACGCCCCAGTGAGCTTCGCGAATTTCGCCTCGTAGACGGTCTCTTCCTTCGCGCTCAGCGAGCGGAATGAGTGCGACTTCGCCTGCATGGCCTTGTCGGGGATGATCAGCGGGTTGTCCGCCGCGTCCTTGTCGATCTTCGCCAGCGCGTCCTTCACTCCGTCGACGGGACAGACGTAGTTGATGTAGGCGGCGAGTTCGGCGGCCGGCTCCGGCTCGTAGTAGTAGTCCATGAGCCGCTCGGCGTTCGTCTTGTGACGTGCCTTGTTGGGGATCAGCATGTTGTCGCTGGACGTCAGATAGCCGCTGTCGGGGATGACGAAGTCGACGTCGGGGCTGTCCGCCTTGAGCTGGACGACGTCACCCGCCCAGGCGATGCAGGCCGCGAAGTCGCCGCTGGTGATGTCGGACGTGTAGTCGTTGCCGGTGAAGCGGCGGATCTGGCCGCTGTCGACGGCCTTCTGCAGGCGGGCGATGGCCGCGTCGTAGTCGTCGCCGGTGAACTTCGCCGGGTCCTTGCCCATGTCCAGCAGCGTCATGCCCATGCTGTCGCGCATCTCGGTGAGGAAGCCGACGCGGCCCTTCAGCTTGGGATTGTCGAGCAGGTCGGAGACCGACTTCACCTCGACGCCGTCCAGCGCCTTCTTGTTGTAGGCGATGACCGTGGAAATGCCCTGCCAGGGGTAGGAGTAGGCCCGGCCCGGGTCCCAGTCGGGGCTGCGGAACTGCTGCGACAGGTTGGCGTAGGCGTGCGGCAGGTGGGAGGCGTCCAGTTTCTGGACCCACCCGAGGCGGATGAGGCGGGCGGCCAGCCAGTCGGTGAGGACGATGAGGTCGCGGCCGGTGTCCTGGCCCGCGGCGAGCTGCGGCTTGATCTTGCCGAAGAACTCGTTGTTGTCGTTGATGTCCTCGGTGTACTTGACCTTGATGCCGGTGCGTTGGGTGAAGGCGTCGAGCGTGGGGTGGTGCTTGCCGCTGTCGTCGACGTCCATGTACTCGGTCCAGTTGGAGAAGTTCACGGTCTTCTCCTGCGCCGAGTGGTCCTCTGCGGACGTGCCGCCCCCGGACTTGCCGGCCGCGGGGATCCCGCAGGCGCTCAGTGCGCCGAGGCCGCCGAGGGTGAGCGCGCCGCCGGCGGAGGCGCGCAGCAGCGACCGGCGGGTCATGGCCGCCCTGCCGTTGCGGAAGCTGCGCCGTATGGCGGCCACTTGGGCCGGACTCAGGCGGTCGGGCTCGTACTGCTCCATGCGCGTGGTGCCCTTTCGGGAGGTCCGGCCGTGGTCGGCGGCCGTTCGTCGTCGCTTGTCAGTCGTCGCTTACGCGTCCCCGAAGACGGTGCGGTGCCAGGGCTTCCGAACCACCGCCGTATTATCGAACATTACGTGCTTGATCTGGGTGTACTCCTCGAACGAGTACACCGACATATCCTTGCCGAAGCCGGACGCCCGGTAGCCGCCGTGCGGCATCTCGCTGATGATCGGGATGTGGTCGTTGATCCACACGCACCCGGCCTTGATCTCGCGTGTCGCCCGGTTCGCCCGGTAGACGTCCCGGCTCCAGGCGGAGGCCGCGAGCCCGTACGGGGTGTCGTTGGCGAGCGCGATGCCCTCGTCGTCACTGTCGAACGGCAGGACGACCAGGACCGGCCCGAAGATCTCGGACTGGACGATCTCGCTGTCCTGGGCCGCGTCCGCGATCAGGGTCGGCAGATAGTAGGCGCCGTTCTTGAGCTCTCCCTGCGGGGCCTCGCCGCCGGTCACCACGCGCGCGTAGGCACGCGCCCGGTCGACGAAGGCGGCGACCCGGTCGCGCTGGACGTGCGAGACCAGTGGGCCGAGGTCGGTGCCGGGGGCGAAGGGGTCGCCGAGCCGGACGGTCTCCATCAGGGCGGCCGTCCGCTCGACGAACGCCTCGTAGAGGGGCCGCTGCACGTACGCGCGCGTGGCGGCCGTGCAGTCCTGCCCGGTGTTGATGAGCGCGCCCGCGACCGCGCCGTTGGCGGCGGCCTCCAGGTCGGCGTCGTCGAAGACGACGAAGGGCGCCTTGCCGCCGAGTTCCAGGTGGAGCCGCTTGACGGTCGCGGTGGCGATCTCGGCGACGCGCTTGCCGACGGCGGTGGAGCCGGTGAAGGAGGTCATGGCGACATCGGGGTGTCCGACGAGGTGTTCGCCCGCCTCCTTCCCGGTCCCGTTGACGATGTTGACGACACCGTCGGGCAGGCCGGCCTCCGTCGCCGCCCGGGCGAAGAGGAGGGAGGTGAGCGGGGTGAGCTCGGCGGGCTTGAGCACGATGGTGTTGCCCGCGGCGATCGCCGGGAGGATCTTCCAGGCGGCCATCTGGAGGGGGTAGTTCCAGGGGGCGATGGAGCCGACGACGCCGATGGGCTCGCGGCGGACGTAGGAGGTGTGGTCACCGGAGTACTCGCCCGCGGACTGGCCCGCGAGGTGGCGGGCGGCGCCGGCGAAGAAAGCGGTGTTGTCGATCGTCCCCGGGATGTCGAACTGGCGGGTCAGCTTCAGCGGTTTGCCGCACTGGAGGGACTCGGCACGGGCGAATTCCTCCGCACGGTCGGCGAGGACGGCGGCCAGCCGGTGCAGGGCGTCCGAACGCTCGCCCGGCGTGGCACCTGACCAGCCCGGGAAGGCGGCGCGGGCGGCGGCGACGGCCGCGTCCACGTTGTCGGCGCTCGCCGGCCTGTAGGTGAAGACCTCCTCGCCGGTCGCGGGGTCGATCACGGCGTGGGTCGGGCCGGACGTGCCGTGGGTGAGACGGCCCCCGATGTACTGAGCGCCGTCCGCGAAACGTTCCTGTGCGGGGAACCGGTCCTGCATGTCGCTCTCCTCCGCCTTCGCCCCGCTCTGCGCGAGAGCGGGTGGCGTAGCTCCGGCCTGATTTGATTGCCGATCCTGACAGAGCAAGGGCACTCCAACAAGTGATTCCGTTGTTGCCTTTTGGTTACGCGACGGAATCTGTCGACCGAGGGGCGACCAGGTGCCGAGTGGGGACGGAAAAGGCGGGACGCGATGTCGGTGGCCCCTGCCATGCTGGCGTGCATGGAGACGATCGACGGCCGGGACGCCCTGGTCAGGCAGGCCCGAGCGGGGGCGAGGATCACGTACCTGCACTTCTGGGGACACCGGCCGAGGCCGGACGGCCAGGTGGGGCCGAGCTGTCTGAGCCAGTGGTGGCCGTCACCGTTCGTGGTCGACGGGGTCACGTATGCGACGGCCGAGCACTGGATGATGGCCCAGAAGGCGCGACTTTTCGAAGACGCGGAGGCGGAGCGACGGGCGCTGGCCGCCAGGTCCCCCGCCCAGGCGAAGAAGGAGGGGCGGCTGGTGCGCGGCTTCGACGAGGCGGTCTGGGAGCGGGAGCGGTTCCGGATCGTGGTCGAGGGCAGCGTCCACAAGTTCGCCTCGGACGCCGGACTGCGGGCGTTCCTGCTGGGCACCGGCGAGCGGGTGCTGGTGGAGGCGAGCCCCATGGACCGCGTGTGGGGCATCGGCCTGGCGGCGGACGACGAGGCCGCGATGAACCCGGAGCGCTGGCGAGGCCTGAACCTCCTCGGCTTCGCCCTGATGGAGGCCCGAGAGCGGCTGAGAGCACAGACCTGACCCAACCGCCCGGGACCAGCCCGACCCACCGTGCTGTTCGTCGTCGAGCCTCGCCCTACAAGGCGTTGTCCGGCGTCAGGGTGAGCTCGGCGATCCGCCACTCACCATGTCCGGTCCGGGCCGTATGTCCGTCACGGATGGCGATCACGAGACCACTGTCAGCACGATCTTGCCCTGGATGTGGCCCTGCGCGGCTCGCGTGTGTGCGCTGCCCGCCTCGGGCAGCGGGTAGGTGCTGTCCACCCCGACCTGGAGCTTGCCCTCGTCGAAGAGGCGCCCGATCTCGGCGAGCTGGGGGCCGTTGGAACGCACCTGAATGGTGGAGACGGTGATGCCCAGACGCGCCGTCTCTTCCGGGTCGTACTCGGCGAAGAACACCGGAAGCATGGTGCCGCCGCGCTTGAGCACGCTCAGGAAGCGAGAGCCGGCCGGGCCACCGACGGCGTCGATCACCAGGTCGACGCCGCTGACCACGTCCGCGGCCCGCGTCGTGGTGTAGTCGATGAACTCATCGGCGCCGAGCTTGCGCAGGAACCGCTCGTGCCGGCCCGAGGCCACCGCGATGACGTGTGCCCCCTTCCATTTGGCCAGCTGCACCGCGAAGTGGCCCACCCCACCGGCCGCCCCGTTCACCAGCACGGTCATCCCTGGCGTGATCGGCACCGGCTGGTGCATCCGGCCGGTGAAAGGAGACGGCACGTCGTGACCGAGATCAACCAGGTACTGCCAGGCCGTCAGCACGGCCATCGGCGCACCGGCCGCCTGCACATGGTCGATACCGGCCGGCTTGAGCGCCAGGTCAGCAGCCGGCGCGGCCACGTACTCGGCCTGGCTGGCAGATCCACCAGGTCTTCCCCTCACGCCGGGGTCCTGCCCAGGACGGTAGGGCTCCCCTCAGGGGGCCACGATCACCAGGACGCCCAGGCCGATGGCCAGGACGATGCCCGCGGCTCCGCAGATGATGCCGGCCAGTGCCTGGCCGGGGTTGGAGGCCTCGCCGCGTTTGGCCTTGCCGCGGCCCACCGCGCCGAAGACGACGCCCAGGATGCCGAGCACGATCGCCACCGGCCACAGGCAGAAGGCGACGGCCGAGATGATCCCGAGCACGAGCCCGGCGACGCCCATGCCGTTGCTCTCCCCGGCCCCGTGCCCGGCCCAGCCGTAGGGACCGGGAGCCCCGCCCCCGTAGTGGGGGTGGGAGGGGTAGCCATAGCCGCCGGGATAGCCATACGGGATCTGTCCGGGCCCGTCGGGTGCGATCGGCGGCGGGGGGACCGTACCGCCCTGGGCGGGAGGCGCGAAGGGGTTGGGCGGCGGACCGCCGGCGGCGGTCGCCGGATCGGGCGGCGGGAACGACCCGAGCGGACCGTTCGCCTGCGGGCCGCCGACGGCGCCGTCCGAGGGCAGCGAGCCGACCGTCCGCCGGTCGTGGGCGAACGGCGGGAAGGCGGTGGGGGCCAGGGGTTCGTTTGCGGCGACGGTGTGGCCGGGGCCGCTCTGCGCGCCGTCGCCCGGGGCGGCCCAGGGGTTCGGCGCGACCGGAGAGCCTCCGGCAGCAGCGGCAGCGCTGCCCGCGGAGCCCGAGTCCGTAGCGCCCGAGTCCGCCGTGCCCGAGTCCGCCGTGCCCGAGTCCGTCGTGTTCTTGCCCAACGACACCCTGGGAACCGCGTCCTGCGGACCGGCTGCCTCGGCGTCACCGGCCGGAGTCGGCGCGTCGTCGGACATGCGTGAGTCCCCCCTCTTGTCACCCTCTGCCAAGCGCGCGCGTTCCGTCATCCGAACACCGTTCCGTCCCGCGTACGCTCCGTCATGCTACGGCCCACAGCTCGGGGATGTGGGCGGCGGGCGCGGGAGAGCGCCGCCTACGATGATCCCGACTCATCGATCAGCCGATCACCCGCGTCCCGTCAGGCCCGCTCGGCCCGGGGCGCCGTCCCGGGGAGGACCCCATGACCGACCGTTTCGACGCCGCCGCAACCCCCGGCTCCCCCGGCTCCCCCGTCTCCGGCGCGCCCGCCGGTCCCACCGCGCCCGCCGTGGCCGGCGCCCGCGACCTGCACGCCTTCATCGCCGGGCTGCCCAAGGCCGAACTGCACGTCCACCACGTCGGCTCCGCCTCCCCCCGCATCGTCTCCGAGCTGGCCGCCCGGCACCCCGACTCCAAGGTGCCCACCGACCCCGAGGCCCTGGTCGACTACTTCACGTTCACGGACTTCGCCCACTTCATCGAGGTGTACCTGTCGGTCGTCGACCTCATCCGCACCCCGGAGGACGTCCGGCTGCTGACGTACGAGGTCGCCCGGGACCTGGCCCGCCAGCAGGTGCGGTACGCCGAGCTGACCATCACCCCGTTCTCCTCGACCCGGCGCGGCATCGACGAACGGGCCTTCATGGACGCGATCGAGGACGCCCGCAAGGCGGCCGAGGCGGAGTTCGGGACCATGCTGCGCTGGTGCTTCGACATCCCCGGCGAGGCCGGCCTGGAGGCCGCCGAGGAGACGACGCGGCTCGCCACCGACGACCGGATCCGCCCCGAGGGACTGGTCTCCTTCGGGCTCGGCGGCCCCGAGGTCGGCGTGCCGCGCCCGCAGTTCAAGCCGTACTTCGACCGGGCGATCGCCGCCGGCCTGCGCTCGGTGCCGCACGCCGGCGAGACCACCGGCCCCGAGACGGTGTGGGACGCGCTGACCCACCTGCGCGCCGAGCGCATCGGGCACGGCACCAGCTCCGCGCAGGACGGAAAGCTGCTCGCGCATCTCGCCGAGCACCGCATCGCCCTGGAGGTGTGCCCGACCTCGAACATCGCCACCCGCGCGGTCCGCACCCTCGACGAGCACCCGATCAAGGAGTTCGTGAAGGCCGGCGTCCTCGTCACGATCAACTCCGACGATCCACCGATGTTCGGCACCGACCTGAACAACGAGTACGCGGTCGCCGCCCGCCTTCTCGACCTCGACGAGCGCGCACTCGCCGACCTCGCCGCGAACGCCGTCGAGGCGTCCTTCCTGGACGGGGCGGGGAAGGGGCGGCTCCGGAACGAGATCGACGCCTACACGGCGGAATGGCTCGCCCCCTGACGTCACAATGGGCCCATGCAGACGCTCACTGCCGTGGCCCATCGCGGCGACCCGTACCGCTTCCGTGAGAACACGCTCGACTCGCTGCGTTCCGCGCTCGACCGGGGCGCGGACGCCGTCGAGTTCGACGTCCGCCTCACCCGGGACGGCGTGCCCGTGCTGCTGCACGACGAGACGCTGAAGCGGCTGTGGGAACTGGAGAGGCCGCTGCGGTCGCTGTCGGCGGCCGAGGTGCGCGGGCTGACGGCGGGCGCGGTGCCGACGCTCGCGGAGGCCCTCGCGGCGACCGACGGCAGCCGGGTGATGCTGGACCTGCCGGGCACCCGGGAGGCGCGGACCGCCCGCCGGATCGTGGACGTCGTACGGGAGGCGGGGGCGGCCGACCGCGCGTACTACTGCGCCGACGCCACCGCCATGCTCGCCGTGCGCGCCGCCGACCCGTCCGCCGAGATCGCCCTGACCCACACCAGCCTGGCGCCCCCGCGCCCGGCGCTGCTCACCGCGGTCAAGCCGCGCTGGCTCAACTACCGCTTCTCCCTGGTCGACCGAGAGCTGGCCGCGCGCGTCCACCACGACGGCTACCTGCTCTCCGTCTGGACCCCCGACACCCGTCGTTCGCTGCGCCGGCTCATCGACCTGGGCGTCGACTCCATCACCACCAACCGCATCGACGTCCTGACCGCCCTGCGCGAGCAGGGGTGACCCGGGCCGCCAGGACAGGTCCTGGCTAGACGCGTGAGCGCTGCGCCACGGTCGCCGGGTCGGCCGGGGTCGAGCGGGTGACGTACTGCGGGACGGGTGTGTCGTCCCCGCCGGTGTCACGGACCAGGCCGTAGCGCCGGACGCCCTGGGCGGGGCCGGTCGTCACGTCCTTCTCCACGGCGTCCCACGTCGTCGGGAAGACGTTGAGGTTGTAGTCGGCGCCCCGCTCGTTCACGGTGAGGGTGACACTGCCGGTGAGGTAGAAGTACTCGTTCTGCCACATCTGCTGGGCGCCGGCCGGCAGCACGGTGTACCCGGTGGTCTTGTTGCCCATGCCGGTGTCCGTGCTGTCCGTGTCGCCGACGGGGTCGTCCATGCGGTGGCCGCCGCCCGAGGCCACGTGGAAGAGCTTGCCCCTGAGGCCGGTCCAGCTCGGCATGACCAGGCTGCCGGGGCGGTACTGGGGCAGTATCTGCCAGCGCACGAGGACATAGCCCTGCCCGCTGAGCGTCACGCCGTCCCCGCGATGGTTCATGGTCGCGTGCGCCCCGCCGCTGCTGGTGACACCGGACGCGGGCCGCTGCGGCAGGGCGGCGGGCGGGGTGTCCGGGGCGGGCGCGCCGTCGACGGCGTCGACGACACTGCCGTAGACCGCGGTCTTCTCCTGTGTCACCGACGGCGAGGGGGACGGCGACGGCGAGGCGGAAGGGGAAGGGGTGGGGGAAGCGGCGGGCGGCGCGGGGGCGGGTGTGCTCGCCGCCGTGGGGACGACCGCCGCGCGCCGGGGCGGGTCGTCGGGGGTCTGTACGACGACGTAGGCGCCGCCCGCGGCGAGGGTCGCGCCGGCCGTGACCGCGACGGCCGGCTTGGTCAGCGCGGTCAGCACCTTCGCGGACCAGCCGACGGAGGCCGTGCCGGTGGCCGCCGCGGCCGTCTTGCCGCCGAGGGCCAGGGAAATCGTGAAGCCGGCCGGGATCGGCACCAGCGCGATCCCGACGAGCAGCCGTTCCGCCGGGACGACGGACTCGCTGGTGTCGCCGCAGTAGCCGCAGCCGCGAATGTGCCGGGCCAGTCGCTTGCGCCATACGGAGTCCGGGCGGCCGTTCCAGCGGGCGGTCACCTCGCGCAGGTCGGGGCAGGCCCCGTCGAGGGCGCGCACGATGCCCCGCGACACCTCCAGGCGCTCCTTCACCCGCTGCACGCGCACCGCGGCGTGCTGGCGGCTGATGCCGACGGCGGCGGCCAGCTCACGGCGGGTGAGTTCGCCGGCGACCTCCAGCCACCACAGGGACAGCAGTTGCCGGTCCTCGTCGTCCAGCCAGCGCACCGCCTCCGCGACCTCGCGCCGCTGGCCTTCCAACTGGAGCCGGAGAACGGTGAGTTCGGCGAAGTCGGCGGCCCCGTCCTGCGGCACGCTCTCGTCGAGGCGCTGTGTCGTCCTGCGGCGCGCGCGGTCCCGGATCTGCCGCATGGCGATCGCGACCAGCCAGGAGCGGAAGCTGTCGGGGTCGCGCAGCGAGCCGAGGTTGCCGACGGCGCGCAGCATGGTCTCCTGGACGACGTCGTCGACGTCGGCGTGGCCGTTCAGGGCGCGGCCGACGATGTTGTAGACGAGCGGCAGCCAGCCCGCGACCAGTTCGTCGAGCGCCTGCCGGTCTCCGGCCTGCGCGTCGGCGATGGTGGCACGCCAGTGCGCGGCCTCGGCGTCGGCGTACGTCCTCATGCCCGCACCCTCTCAGCCGGGCCCCCGCTGTTGGCAATGTCGGAGATCACACCCGTGGGGACGAACGGAACGGCCCCGGGATAACACTTTTTCGGCACCCGTAGGGGAGGCCCCGCACAACTCCCCCATCCTGCACGGGACTTGCTCGGGGTTCTTTCAGGGGCCGGCACCCTCCCCGCCGACGATCCGGAACGATCCCGCCCCGTCGGACGATCATCACGATTCTTCCGACGCCCCCGTCCTCGTCCCCCGTCCCTCTTCCCTCGTCCCTCGTCCCTCGTCCCTCTTCGCCCTCGCCCTCGCCCTCGCCGGTTTCCCAGGAGTCCTCAGCATGCCTCTTCGCCGCCGTACCACCGTCCTGGCCGCCTCCCTCGTCCTCGCCCTCACGGCGGCCGGCCCGCTGGCCGCGCCGGCCTTCGCCACGCCCGCCGCCGCTGACGCGACGGCAGCCGCACAGCACACGGACGGCCTCGACACCCAGGCCCTCACCGCCGCGCTCGCCGGGCTCCCGGACGCCGACGCGACCGCCGCGCTCGTCCGGGTCGGCGGCATCGACGGCGTCTGGCGCGGCAGCGCGGGCGTGCACGATCTGGCGAGCGGCGCGGCGGCCGACCCCGACGCCCGCTTCCGGGCCGGTTCGACGACGAAGGTGGTGACGGCGGCGGCCGTGCTCCGTCTCGCGGCCGAGGGGCGGGTCGGCCTCGACACGCCGATCCAGCACTATCTGCCCGGGCTCCTCGGCAGGCAGTTCCGGCCGATCACCGTACGGCAGCTGCTCAACCACACCAGCGGCATCCCGGAGGGCGTGGGCCTCGGCGACTCCTTCGAGGAGGTGTACGCGCACCGCTTCGACACGCTGCCCCCGCGGCAGGTCGCCGCCTCGGCGGGGGCGAAGAAGCCGGAGTTCTGCCCGGGGGAGAAGCAGCACTACCTCAACATCAACTACACGTTCCTCGGCCTGCTGATCGAGAAGGTGACCGGACGCTCGTACGCCTCCGAGGCCACCCGGCTGGTGCTGGCGCCGGCCGGGATGCGGGACACGTACTTCCCGGGCGCCGACCCGCGCATCCTCGGCCCGCACAACCGCGGCTACCAGGCGGTGAAGAAGGCCGACGGGACGACGGAGTTCGTGGACGTGACCGAGTGGAACCAGGCGGACCGGTTCGCGGCCGGCGACATGATCTCCACGACCGCCGATCTGGAGCGGCTGCTCACCGCCCTCTTCCGGGGCCGGATCGTGCCCGGGCCGCAGCTGGAGGAGATGTTCACGGTCCCGGCGGGCATCAAGGGCGCCACCTACAGTGCGGGCCTGCAGCGCTTCGAGCTGGAGGGGAAGGTGTACTGGCTCAAGTCGGGCGGCCGGTACGGCTACAACGCGGTGCTCGCCGGGACGCGGGACCTGAGCCGGACCCTCGTCTACTCGGTCAACTCCACGGACGCCAAGGGCGAGGACATGAACCCGGTGGCCAAGCGCATCGCCCTGGCGGCACTCAAGTAGCCGACGCCACCACCGTCGGCGCCACCACCGCCACAGCCGGAGCCCCTTTCACGGCGAGAGTGACGGCGTGCTCGGGTCGGACGGGGTCGCCTGCTGCACGGACGGGCTCGGCCGGCCCACGGGGGTGTCAGCGGTATCCGGGACAGCGGTGCCGACGGGGGCAGTCGAGGGCAGGGGGCCCGGGGCGGGGGTGGCGGCCCCCTGCGTAGGGCGCTCGGTGCCGGGCACGGCGGACGGCGAGGGCGTGGGCGGCGAGGGCATGGACGACGACTGCACGGAGGCTGATGGCGTGGGCGCCGTCGGGGGGCTGCTCATCGGGGGCGGGGCGAGCGGGACCGTCGGGCGGGCGGGCGTGTCGGACGCGGTCAGGCGCAGCGGGAGCAGGACGGCGAGCGCGGCGACGGCGCAGGTCGCGCCGACGCCTGCCGCAGCGCGCAGCACCCGGCGGCGGGCCGCGCCGCGACGGATCTCCTCGTACCGGCCGGGCGGCGGGCCGAGGTGGCCGGGGGTGGGGCGCAGGATGACGGTGAGCGGGTCGTCGGGGTCGAGGTCCGGGCCGTCGTCGAAGTCGTCAGCGGGTGTGATCAAGGCTTCTCCTCAGGTGGGCGCGGAGCAGTTCGCGGGCCGCGTGCAGGTCTGCCTTGACGGTTCCTTCCTTGCGCCCGGTCAGCACGGACACCTCCCTGATCGGCATGTCAGCGTAGTAGTGCAGCAGGATCGGGACGCGCAGCCGGTCGGGCAGCGACTGCACGAGCAGCCGCACCGACGGGTCGGCCGGTTCGGCGGGCGGGGCGACGGCGGCCTCGAAGGTGGCCCGGCGCATGGCCCGGCGCTCCCGTTCGAGCTTGCGCCAGTGGTCGCGGACCAGGTTGGCAGCGGTGACGAAGAGGAAGCCCTGGGGCTCGGCCACGCTCGTCCAGCGGGCCCAGAGCCGGGTGAACGCCTCCGAGGCGATCTCGTGCGCCGTCTCGTCGTCGTCGACGAGACGGCGGCACCAGCCGGCGAGGCGTGGGTAGAGGGCGGCGAACAGCTCGGACGCCGCCCTCTCGCTCGCGCGTGACCGTTTCAACGTTCTCCCGCGGAACTCGACGCGGCACCGGAATCGGTGCTCAGCGCGGCGAAGACGATCACGTTGTCGCGGTATCCGTCGCCGGTACGGGGCCCGCCGCACGTGATGAGACGCAGTTCGGGCCGGTCCACGTTCCCGTAGACCTCGTCGGTCGGGAACCGCGCCTTGTCGACGGTCCGTACCTCGGTGACGGCGAACGCGGCCGTCGTGCCGTTCTCCAGGCGCGCCTCGATCCGGTCGCCCCGGTGCAGCCGGTCGAGGTGCCGGAAGACTCCGTCGCCGTACCGGCCGACCGTGACATGGGCGAGGATCACCGACGGTCCGGTCTGCCCCGGTGTCGGCGAGTGCTCGTACCATCCCGCCCGGTCGTGTTTCTCGACGGGAGGCACCTGCACGCTGCCGTCGCCGGCCAGCCCCAGCCGCATGACCCGGGTGTCGACCCCGATGGCCGCAATCCGCAGCCCGACCGGCGCCGAGCGGGCGAGGGGACGCGCCGCCCGGCCGGAGGGGGTCGAGGACGCCCCCGGGGTCCGTGCGGCGGTCGTGGCGACCGGGTCGGCGGAGGCGGCCGGGTCGTCGTCGGCCACGTGGCCGGCGCAGCCCGTGAGCAGCAGCACCGCCAGGGCCGTCAGGGCCGGGGCGCGCCTGGAGAGCGCCCTCATGCGCCGGTCGCCCTCCGGCGCCGTACGACGTAGAAGGCCGCGCCGGCCGTCGCGAGCGCCGCGGCCGCGCTGCCGCCGATCACTCCGGTGTGGCTCTCGGAGGGCTCCGCGACACCGGTGTCGGCCGCTCCCCTGGGCACGACGCTCACCTGGCTCGGCACGGCGCTCGGGGCCGTGCTAGCCGCGGGCTCGGCGCTCGGGGCGGTGGAGGGGTCGGCCGGAGCCTCGCTCGCCGCCGGGGTGGCGGCGCTGGGGACGGGGGTCGGCGTGCCGTCGGCGAGTGCGGGGGCCGCGCCCACCAGCAGGGCGGCGCCGGCAACTGCCAGGGCGGCGAAGCCCGTTCGGGGCATGAGTCGCATGAATCGCTCTCTTTCATCGGTCCGTTGACGGATCGAGCGAAGAGACGAGGCAGCCCGGGAGCAGGTTGTAAAGAGATGGCAAAGCCCTTTCGGGGGTCCCGGCCGGGAAATTCGGGGGTCCCGGCCGGGAGAGGGGCGCAGGCGGATCGGCGCCAGGCGGCCTACTCGGGCTTCCTTCCCCAGGCGGTGAGCATGCCGGCCGACAGCGCGGCGCATTCGTCGGAGTCCAGGTACCGGATCGCCTCCTCGACGGCCGGCTCGTCGACCAGGCCGGTGGCGAGGATCGCCGCTCTGCTCCGCTCCCAGGTGTCCGCCCAGAAACGGCTGATGGGACTGCCCGGCAGCAACGGCGGCACATGGATCTCGGCGGCGACTGACGCGAGCCCCGCCCCGCGCAGCAGGTGCGGGTACGACGGCACCCAGGAGACATCGGTGCCGATGGCGGCCCCCAGCCCCTGCCACATCGCCCGCATCACCGCGGTGTACGGCGTGCCGGGCGTCCCCTCGCTCGTCAGGTCGACCGCGTCGCTGAGCACCAGCACACCGCCGGGCGCGACGAGTTCGGCGAGGTGCGTGATCAGACGGCCGTGCTCGGGCAGATGCATCAGCACGAAGCGCGCGTGAACGAGCCGGAACCGGCCGGGGGCGAAGTGCGGGGCGGTGATGTCGGCCTTCAGCACGTCGAGCCCGGGCACGGCCCGCTCGGTGAGGAAACGTACGTCGCGGTCCACGGCGAGGACGCTCGCCACCCCGGCCTCGTCCAGCAGTCGGCGGGAGACCGTGCCCGTACCGGCGCCCACGTCGAGGCACCGCCATCCCGGGCCGGCCCCGAGGGCCCGCAGCCGCGTCATGGTGAAGTCGTCGTAGGCGAGGGCGCCGAAGTCGATGCGCTCGCCCTCACCCGCACGTTCGGGGCCGAAGACGGTTTCGCCGTAACGGCCGTCGCCCGGTGCGCCCCCGGGTGGAGCGGCGCTCACGTCGCCGTCGGTGCGACGCCGAGGGTGTCGTCGTCGAACGGTTTCATGGCCGGGCCTCTCGCGCGCTGGGACGGTGCCGGGGGACGGCGGTCCCGAGGCCGCCTCCGCACCGATCGTCCACCGATCGTCCACCGGCGGCCGCCCTCGTGGCCGAGGCGCGCCGCGTCTGAGCCGATCGGCCCAGAAGGGAGCGTCGAAAGGCGAGGGGCGTGCGCGCGGCACGCCCCTCGCTGCGGTGGCCCGCCCCTCGCTGCGCTGGCCCGCCTCCTACACGTCCAGGGACGTCATCACGTGCTTGATGCGCGTGTAGTCGTCGAAGCCGTAGGCCGACAGGTCCTTGCCGTAGCCGGACTTCTTGAAGCCGCCGTGGGGCATCTCGGCGACCAGCGGGATGTGGGTGTTGATCCACACGCAGCCGAAGTCCAGCTTCTTGGACATGCGCATCGCCCGCCCGTGGTCCTTGGTCCACACGGAGGAGGCGAGGGCGTACTCGACGCCGTTGGCCCACTGAACCGCCTGGTCCTCGTCGGTGAAGGACTGGACGGTGATGACCGGTCCGAAGACCTCGTTCTGGATGATCTCGTCGTCCTGCTTCAGCCCGGACACGACGGTCGCGGCGTAGAAGTAGCCCTTGTCGCCGACCCGCTGACCGCCCGCCTCGACCTTGGCGTGGGCGGGCAGCCGCTCGATGAAGCCGGAGACCTGCTTGAGCTGGTTGGGGTTGTTCAGCGGGCCGTAGAGCACGTCCTCGTCGTCCGGCTGCCCGGTCTTCGTCTCCGACGCGGCCTTGGCGAGCGCGGCGACGAACTCGTCGTGGATCGACTCCTGGACGAGGACGCGGGTGGCCGCCGTACAGTCCTGGCCGGCGTTGAAGTAGCCCGCCACGGAGATGTCCTCGACGGCCTTGGCGATGTCGGTGTCCTCGAAGACGACGACCGGCGCCTTGCCGCCCAGCTCCAGGTGGACGCGCTTGACGTCCTTGGCCGCGGACTCGGCGACGGACATGCCGGCGCGGACCGAGCCGGTGATGGAGGCCATCGCCGGGGTCGGGTGCTCGACCATCAGCCGGCCGGTGTCACGGTCGCCGGTGACGACGTTGAAGACGCCCTTGGGCAGGATCGAGCCGACGATGTCGGCGATCAGGACGGTGGAGGCGGGCGTCGTGTCCGACGGCTTGAGCACCACCGTGTTGCCCGCGGCGATCGCCGGGGCGAACTTCCACACGGCCATCATCATCGGGTAGTTCCACGGCGCGACCTGCGCGCAGACGCCGACCGGCTCACGGCGGACGATCGACGTCATCCCGTCCATGTACTCGCCGGCCGAGCGCCCCTCCAGCATCCGGGCCGCGCCCGCGAAGAAGCGGATCTGGTCGACCATCGGAGGGATCTCCTCGGACCGCGTGAGCCCGATCGGCTTGCCCGTGTTCTCCACCTCGGCCGCGATGAGTTCCTCGGCGCGCTCCTCGAACGCGTCCGCGATCTTCAGCAGGGCCTTCTGGCGCTCGGACGGGGTGGTGTCGCGCCAGCCCGGGAAGGCCTGGGCCGCGGCCGCCATCGCGGCGTCGACGTCCGCCTGGCCGGACAGCGGCGCGGTCGCGTACGCCTCGCCCGTCGCGGGGTTGACCACCTCGGTGGTCCGTCCGTCGGCGGCGTCGCGGAACTCACCGTCGATGTAGTTGCGCAGACGACGCAGCTCGGTGCTCACTGCCGGCCTCCTGTCGGTTTCTTGACTGCTGGGGGTGTCCATGGACTGAGACACCCACCCTAATCCGCCCGCCCACGTTTTCAACACCCCCGCCGCCGCGTCGACTGCGGAATCCGCAGATCTCGCTCACGTAAACAACGAATTTCATCGCATCGGCCTTGCGGAACTGTCGAGACGTCGTGCACAGTGAGGCCGTGGCCAGTCGAAGCGCAGAGCACAGGGACTCCCGCGAGTCCAGGAACGGCAGCACCCCTCACCTCGATGCCGTCAGCCTCGCCATCATCGAGCAGCTCCAGGAGGACGGCCGCCGGCCGTACGCCGCGATCGGCAAGGCCGTCGGCCTCTCCGAGGCGGCGGTGCGTCAGCGCGTCCAGAAGCTGCTCGACCAGGGCGTGATGCAGATCGTCGCCGTCACGGACCCGCTCACCGTGGGCTTCCGCCGGCAGGCGATGGTCGGGATCAACGTCGAGGGCGACGTCGAGTCCATCGCGGATGCGCTGACCGACATGCCGGAAGTCGAGTACGTGGTGATGACGGCGGGCTCGTTCGACATCCTCGCCGAGATCGTCTGCGAGGACGACGACCATCTGCTGGACGTCATCAACAAACGCATCCGTGCCCTGCCCGGTGTGCGCTCCACCGAGAGCTTCGTCTATCTGAAGCTGAAGAAGCAGACCTACATGTGGGGAACCCGATAACCGTGAGGACCCGATAACCGTGAGCACCAAGGACCTCAGCCGCACCGCGTACGACCACCTGTGGATGCACTTCACCCGCATGTCCTCGTACGAGAACTCCCCGGTCCCGACGATCGTCCGGGGCGAGGGCACCTACATCTACGACGACAGGGGCAGGCGCTACCTCGACGGTCTCGCGGGTCTGTTCGTGGTCCAGGCCGGTCACGGTCGCACCGAGCTGGCCGAGACCGCCTTCAAGCAGGCGCAGGAGCTCGCGTTCTTCCCGGTGTGGTCCTACGCCCACCCCAAGGCCGTGGAGCTGGCGGAGCGTCTCGCCCACCACGCGCCCGGCGACCTCAACAAGGTCTTCTTCACCACCGGCGGCGGCGAGGCCGTCGAGACCGCCTGGAAGCTCGCCAAGCAGTACTTCAAGCTCACCGGCAAGCCCACCAAGTACAAGGTCATCTCCCGCGCGGTCGCCTACCACGGCACCCCGCAGGGCGCCCTGTCCATCACCGGCCTGCCGGCCCTGAAGGCCCCCTTCGAGCCGCTCGTCCCGGGCGCGCACAAGGTCCCGAACACCAACATCTACCGCGCCCCGATCTTCGGCGACGACCCGGAGGCCTTCGGCCGCTGGGCCGCCGACCAGATCGAGCAGCAGATCCTCTTCGAGGGCCCGGAGACGGTCGCGGCCGTCTTCCTGGAGCCCGTCCAGAACGCGGGCGGCTGCTTCCCGCCCCCGCCCGGCTACTTCCAGCGGGTCCGCGAGATCTGCGACCAGTACGACGTGCTGCTCGTCTCCGACGAGGTCATCTGCGCCTTCGGCCGCCTCGGCACGATGTTCGCCTGCGACAAGTTCGGCTACGTCCCGGACATGATCACCTGCGCCAAGGGCATGACCTCGGGCTACTCCCCCATCGGCGCCTGCATCGTCAGCGACCGGCTGGCCGAGCCGTTCTACAAGGAGGACAACGTCTTCCTGCACGGCTACACCTTCGGCGGCCACCCGGTCTCCGCGGCGGTCGGCCTCGCCAACCTCGACCTGTTCGAGCGCGAGGGCCTGAACCAGCATGTGCTGGACAACGAGGGCGCGTTCCGCGCGACGCTGGAGAAGCTGCACGACCTGCCGATCGTCGGCGACGTCCGCGGCAACGGCTTCTTCTACGGCATCGAGCTGGTCAAGGACAAGGCGACGAAGGAGTCCTTCAACGAGGAGGAGACCGAGCGCGTCCTGTACGGCTTCCTGTCCAAGGCCCTGTTCGACAACGGCCTGTACTGCCGTGCCGACGACCGCGGCGACCCGGTCGTCCAGCTCGCCCCGCCGCTGATCTCCAACCAGGAGACGTTCGACGAGATCGAGCAGATCCTGCGCGCCACGCTGACGGAGGCGTGGACGAAGCTGTGACGTCAGCCTGATCAGCTGATCAACACCGGCCCCGGTGTCCGCCGTCGGAGTGAGAAACGGCGACCCGGGGCCGCGTGCTGTCCGGATGCCCGCTCTCGCCTCCTTAGCGTGCCAGTGACCGATCGGCCCTGCCTTCGTTCCCCCGCACGGGGGATTGGCACGGGAACCACAGATCTGAACCGAGGTGTACGCCCATGGAGGCCCCGCCGGACAACGACGTGCTCTGGGCACGCTCCCTGCACTTCACGCACCGCGACGGCTCACCCGGCCTCGGCGGGGTCTCGCTGGAGGTACGGGAGGGCGAGATCCTCGCCGTCAGCGGCCCGCGCGGCAGCGGCAAGACGACCCTGCTGCACTGTCTGTCCGGCCTGGTGCCCGCCCAGCGCGGCGAGGTCTGGTTCAACAGCGTCGCCGTGCACACGATGGGTCCGATGGCCCGCGAGCGGCTGCGCCGCGACCGCTTCGGCTGGATCGACCCGGTGCCGGTCCTCGTCCCCGAACTCAACGTCTGGGAGAACGCGGCCCTCCCCCTGATGCTGCGCGGCACCAGCCGCCGCCGGGCCAAGGTCGCCGCCCTGGAGTGGCTGGAGCGCCTCGACATCGGCGACAAGTCCCACAGCCGCCCGCTGGAACTCACCCAGGCCGAGCGCCAGCGCGTCTGCATCACCCGCGCCCTGGCCCCCGCGCCCTCCGTTCTGTTCGCGGACGAGCCGACGGCCCCCCTGCACCGCGCGGACCGGGCCCATGTCCTGCGCACCCTGACGACGGCGGCCCGCTCCCACGGCATCACCGTGGTGCTGGCCACCCACGATCCGGAGACCGCGGCCCTCGCCGACCGCACGGTGCCGCTGCTGGACGGGCGCCGGGTGAAGACGGTCCATCTGCCGCCGGTCACGGAGCAGGAAGGCCGGGGGGCCGCGTGCTCGCTCTCCGTCTGACCCGCAGCGCCCACCCCGCGGTGCAGCTGCGCCGCCTCCTGGTGGCGACGGCCTCCGCGGGCACCGGCTTCCTCCTGCTCAGCACCCTCGGCCAGGCCCTCGCCCACCCCGAGCCTTCGGCCACCTCCCTGCTCCGCCTCGCCTGGTGCACGGTTCCCCTGACGGCGACGGTCTACTTCGCCCTCGCCGTCGCCCGCACCGACCCCGGCACCCGCCCCCGCCCCGGCCTGGCGGCGATCGGCCTGGGCCCGACCCGTCTGATGGCCGTCTCGGCGACGACGACAGCCCTGTCCACCCTTCTCGGCTCGATGCTGGCCCTCCTCCTCTTCCTCCACCTGCGCGGCGACCTCACCGGCATGCCGTTCGACGGAGCCGCACGGGACTTCCTGGCCGCGAACCAGCCCCTCCCCCTCCCGGCAGCCCTGACCCTGCTCTCCCTGGTACCGGTCACCTCGTCCCTGGCCGTCGCATGGACACTGCGCCCGAGAGACACCCGGGTGGCAGCGCCGGCGACCCCAAGAATGCTGGGCCGCTTCGGGGCGAACGGAAGGAGGGGCACAGGGGAGAGATTCGGCGAGTACGGCAGGTTCGGCGCACGCCTCCAGGCGCAGCCCGCGGGCAGTCGTACCGCCTCGGGCGGCTCCCGGCCCACGCAGGACAGCACCCCGCAAACGCCGGACGGCACGGCCAACCCCCCGGCACCGGCACCCGCACCAGCACCAGCACCAGCAGCGACCGGCGACACTCAGGAAACGCCGGACCACCTCCCCGGCCTCACCGCGCCCCCCGCCCTCACCGCACCCCCCAACCCCACCGCCCTCCCCTGGGGCGCAGCCGTCCTCGCCGCCGGCCTGGCCGTGGAGGCGTACGCGAACCGCTCGGCGAACCCGAGCACCTTCCCCCTCCCCGGCGGCCTCCCCACCGGCCCCGCCGCGGTCCTCCTCGGCTGGACCCTGACCGCCGTCGGCCTCGCCCTGGCCGGCCCCGGCCTCACCCTTCTCTGCGGCCGTCTGCTCCAGTCGGCCCGCCCCGGCGCCCTCCGCCTCCTCGCCGGCCGCGGCCTGATGCAGGAGGCGTCCCGCATCGGCCGTCCGCTGGGCGTGGTCTGCGCGGTGGCCTCCGGCGCGTACACGATGGCCGCGCTGTACGACCCGGCCGACGCGTCCTTCGGCCCGCTCAGCACCCTGGGCGCGCTGGTCGTGGCGGGCTGCACCGTCGCCACGCTGCTGACGGCGGCCGTGGAGGCGAGGCAGGCCCGCGCCGACACCACCGCCGCCCTCCTCCGCCTGGGCGCCCCGGCCAAGACGCTGCGCAGCGCCGCCGCCCTGCGCACCGGCGCCCTCCTCGCCCTGTTCGTCCCGCTCACCCTGGTCGTGGCCGAACTCGCGTCGCTCCCCCTGACCGGCTGAGCCCCGCCGCCGGACCCTTGACCGACCCTCGGCGGATCATCGCCAAAAAAGATCTCGGCTCACCGATGAGTTCCGCGCGACCCCCCGGTCTACCCCGCCGTACAGCACACCACCCGATGGGAGAGACCAGATGACCGCCCCGGCCTACCAGCAGATGATCTTCGTGAACCTGCCCGTGAGCGACCTCGACGCCTCGAAGAAGTTCTTCACGGAGCTCGGCTACACGATCAACCCGCAGTTCAGCGACGACAAGGCGGCCTCGGTGGTGATCAGCGACACGATCATCGCGATGCTCCTCACCAAGCCGTTCTACTCGACCTTCACCGACAAGGAGATCGCGGACTCCACGAAGAGCAGCGAGGTCCTGATCGCCCTGAGCGCCCAGAGCCGCGAGAAGGTCGACGAACTGGTCGACAAGGCGCTCGCCCTCGGCGGCTCGCCCAGCGGTCGGACGCAGGACATGGGCTTCATGTACGGCCGCTCCTTCGACGACCTCGACGGCCACACCTGGGAGGTCATCTGGATGGACCCGTCGGCCGTCCAGGGCTGACCGAAGCCGATGCCCGGGCCGGTACCGGCGCCGATGCCGGAACCGGCCGGTCCGCCGCACGGCAGTGCCTAGCATGGGCGGGTGCATCCGACGACACCCGCCCAGCCGTTCGACGGTTCCCACGACCGTGAGATCGAGTCCCTCGCCGAGTTCGACGAGGTCACCCGGACTCACGGCACGCTCTCCCATTTCCGCGTCCAAGCCGTCGATCTGACGGACCGTACAGACACCCTGCTCGCCCTGGACACCTCTGGCGCCGTCTTCCTCGGCTGCCCCATGGCCCCGGAGGCGGCCGCGAAGTCCCGCGCCTCCGGCGCCCTGGTCTTCCCGCCCGTACCGGGCCTGTCCTTCGACCCGTACCGCGGCTTCGTCTACACGCCGGACGAGTTGTTCGAGTCCCTCGACGAGGGCTACGAGGCGACCCCGGACGCCCGTACGTACGCCTGGTTCCAGCGGACCAAGGCAGACGGCGACATATTCGGCTCGATGCTCCGCTCGATCCACGACGACGCCGTCTCGGACGCGCTCGACGAACTCCTCGTCGGCGCCCGGGTGGTGGGAGTCATGGGTGGTCACGCCATGGCGCGCGGCACATAGGAGTACGCCGGCGCCGCCCGCCTCGGCCGTGAACTCGCCCGCACCGGGCTCACGGTGGCGACCGGCGGCGGCCCCGGCGCGATGGAGGCCGCGAACCTCGGCGCGTACGCCGCCCCCTTCGACGGCGAGATGCTGACCGACGCGCTGCGACTCCTCGCCAAGGCGCCGAAGTTCACCCCCTCGATCACCGAATGGGCGCGAGCCGCCTTCGAGGTGCGCGCCAACTGGCCCGGCGGCGGCCCCTCGGTGGGCATCCCCACCTGGTTCTACGGCCACGAGCCGCCCAACCCCTTCGCCGCGCACCTCGCCAAGTACTTCTCCAACGCCACCCGCGAGGACGGCCTGCTGGCCCGCTGCAACGCCGGAGTGGTGTTTTTGCCGGGCGCCGCCGGGACCGTCCAGGAGATCTTCGACAACGCGACGCCCAACTACTACGGGTCGCGGGGCGAGCCGACGCCGATGGTGCTCGTGAACCGGGAGCACTGGACCGAACGCCTGCCCGCCTGGCCGCTCTTGCGGTCACTCGCCCGGGAGCGGTCGATGGAGTCCCGTATCGCCCTCGTTGACCGGATCGAGGAGGCGCCGGAGGCGTTGAAACGTCTCGATGCTTAATAAGCGGGCAAAGTCGGCCGCTCAGAAGCGTCCCCGCATTGACACTGCTTATGAAACGCTTATAGACCTGTGAGCCTGCTGGGGATGGTGACGCACTCGGCTCACCGGGGGCGCCATCTCCCCCTCCACCCCCCGCAGTTGCGCATCCCGTAAAGGACAAACGTGTCCCTTTCCCGCCGTACCGCCGCCCGTTCGGTGCGCATGCTCGGTGTCACCACCGCCGCCGCCGCCCTCGCGTTCAGCGCAGCGGGCAACGCAATGGCCTGCAAGATCGGCGACTTCTCCGCCGCCGCCGGCTGTGACGGCGCCAAGGGCGTCATCACCGTGACCGACA
The DNA here is from genome assembly GCF_055581185.1 of Streptomyces sp. NPDC031474. Lineage (NCBI taxonomy): Bacteria > Bacillati > Actinomycetota > Actinomycetes > Kitasatosporales > Streptomycetaceae > Streptomyces > Streptomyces sp. NPDC031474. The sequence goes on along the minus strand of NZ_JBVIJX010000011.1, from coordinate 294,538 downwards.
AGGACGCCACCGGCGTCGAGGCCAAGGTCACCGTCTTCCTCGAGAACAACAACGCCGACGTCCGGCAGGTCGGCACCGCCCAGACCGTGGCCGGCTCCGCCAAGGGCACGGACATCACCTTCGCCGAGGACTGGCAGCCGGGTGCGGTCTACCGCGTCCACATCGAGGCCACCCCCAAGAACGGCAAGGAGGTCAACGCCGACATCACGCCGAACCTGTCCGTCCCGGCCAAGGCCTGCAAGGCCGACGACACCTCCACGCCGTCGACCACCCCGTCCGGCACCCCCTCCGGCACTCCGTCCTCGACCCCGTCGGACACCGCTTCGCCGCCGGCCGACACCGCCGGCCCGAGCCCGTCCGACTCGGCGAGTGACAGCGCCGCGCCCGCGCCCTCCGCGAGCAACGCCCCGTCGGCCGCCGTCCAGGAGTCCAACCTCGCCGAGACCGGCGCCAACTCCAACACCGGTCTGATCGTCGGCATAGCGGCCGCACTGGTCGCCGTCGGCGGTGGCGCGGTGTTCTTCGGCATGCGTCGCCGTGGGTCCAGCAACCGCTGACCCGCACGACGAACAGCACGCGTTGTGTGGCCCGTCCCTTCGCCGGGGCGGGCCACCCGCATGTTCGGCCGCCGGCCCGCCCGCGCCCGGCTCCCTCAGCCGAACTTCGCCTTCTCCAGCCAGAGCTCCAGCACCTCGCGCTCGCCGAGCACCTCCAACCCCGGGCTGTCCAGGGGCAGTCGGCGGTAGAAGGCGAGCAGCACGGAGGTGAGCGGGCCGCGCAGGGCCACCGTCGCCTTCTCGTGACCGCGACGCCAGACGATCCCGCGCTCGGTGAGCTCGATCAGCCACTCGGCGTTCAGGTCAGCAGTCGTGTCGGTGGCGTGCAGGTGGATGCTGCGGCCCGGGACGAGCAGTTCGTCGTCCACCGCCTGCGGCATGTTCCGCTGCACCCACTCCACGAGTTGCAGCCACTCGTCCAGCGCGTCGGCTGCCACGTCGGGCGCGACCTCGTAGGGCAGTGCGGCGGCGAGGGCGGCGTCCGCGCGGTGCACGGTGATCTCGTGGGTCATCCGGCGCGCCCAGAAGCCGGAGTCGAGCGTCCCGGCCCAGCCCCACACCTTCGCGTCGGGACCGGCCTCCCGCAACGCGTCGACGACCAGCTCGCCGGTCTCGGCGAGCCAGGCGTCCAGCGCGGCCGGGTCGCCCTCGCCTTCCGGACCGCCGCACAGCGGCACCGACTCCGCCGGGATCTCCTCCTGCGCCCGTGTCCGCACCAGCGCGTCCACCCAGCGCAGGGCGCCGCCCATATGCCGCACGAGTTGCTCCAGCGACCAGTCGGGGCAGGTCGGCACGGTGGCCGAGAGGTCCGCCCCGGAGGTCACCACGGCCCTCAACAGGCCGACCTGGTGGGCGATTTCGTCGCAGTAGCGGTCATGTGCGAGAAGGGTCATACGTAACACCCTAGGGGTCGGCCGGTCAGTCCAGCACGACGATTTCGGCCGAGTCGAAGGACACCCCCACGGCGCCCCCGACCTCCGGCGCGTCCCGCAGCGCGCACGCCGCCTCCAGCCTCGGTGCGCCCTCCGGCTGGAGGTGCACGGCGACATGGGTGCCCCGGAAGGTGCGGGCGGCGACCGTGCAGCGCAGGCCCTCCTCCGCACCCACCAGGCGCACCCCGGCGGGCCGGACGAGCAGCGTGCGCGCCCCCTGCCCGGACCCGGCCGGCACCGGCACCTTGCCCCACGGCGTGACCGCGACCTCCCCGGCGACGGTCGCCTCCACCACGTTGTCGAAGCCGAGGAAGCGGGCCACGAACGTATCCGCCGGACGCTGCCACACCTCAAGAGGCGTACCGGACTGGGCGATCCGCCCGTCCCGCATCACCACGACCCGGTCGGCGAGCGCGAACGCCTCGCCCTGGTCGTGCGTCACCGCGAGGACCGTGGTCCCCAACCGGCCGAAGAGTTCCCTCAGTTCGACGACCAGCCGCTCCCGCAGCGACCGGTCGAGCTGGCCGAGCGGCTCGTCCAGCATCAGCAGCCGGGGCCGGGGCGCGAGCGCCCGGGCCAGCGCGACCCGCTGCTGCTCCCCGCCGGACAGCGCGGCGACCGCCCGCCGAGCGGCGCCGGGCAGCCCCACGAGGTCGAGCAACTCCTTCACCCGGTCGGCCTGTTCCTGCCGGGAGGCCGCCCGCATCCGCAGCCCGAAGGCCACATTGCCGCCCACGTCCCGCTGCGGGAACAGCTGATGGTCCTGGAACATCAGCCCGAGCTCCCGCCGGTGCGCGGGCACGCCCGCCTGGTCGCGTCCGTCGAGCAGCACCCGCCCGGAGTCCAGGGGTTGCAGTCCGGCCACCCCCCGCAGCAACGTCGACTTGCCGCTGCCGCTGGGCCCGAGCACACACACCACCTCATGCTCGGCGACGGCGAGATCGACGGCGTCCAGCACCGCCCGTCCGCCGAACCGCACGGTGGCACGCTCCAGTTCGAGCAGCCGCATCAGAACTCCCCCGTCCGGTCGGTCCGCAGCCGCTCCAGCACCAGCAGGGCCACCGCGCACACGATCATCAGAATCGTCGAAAGGGCCATCGCCTGGCCGTAGTTGAGCTCACCGGCCCGCCCGAGCAGCCGTGCCACGGCGACCGGCAGCGTCGGGTTGTCGGGCCGTGCGATGAACACGGTCGCCCCGAACTCCCCCAGCGACACCGCGAAGGCGAACCCGGCCGCGACCAGCAGCGCCCGTCGCACCATCGGCAGGTCCACCTCCCGCCACACCCGCCACGGCGACGCCCCGAGCACGGCCGCCGCCTCCCGCAGCCGCTGGTCCACCGCCCGCAGCACCGGCAGCATGGTCCGTACGACGAAGGGCACGCCGACCAGCGCCTGCGCCAGCGGCACCAGGATCCACGTACCGCGCAGGTCCAGCGGAGGCTCGTCCAGCGCGATCAGGAACCCGAAGCCGACGGTCACGGCGGAGACGCCGAGCGGCAGCATCAGCAGCGCGTCGAAGCCACGGACCAGCCGCCCGGCGTCCCGGCGGGTGAGGGCCGCGGCAGCCAGCCCGCCGATCAGCACCGCGATGGCGGTCGCGGCGACGGCGTACTGCAGGGAGTTGCCGATCGCCTCGATCGGGGGGACCAGGAAGACATTGCCGTCGTCGCTGGTCAGCGCCCGGTAGTAGGCGAAGTCGGGCGCGTCGAGCGAGCGCTGCACCAGCACCGCCAGCGGCAGCACCAGCAGCACGGCGATCGTGGCGAGCACCCCGGCCAGCAGCGCCCGTTGCCCGGCCCCACGCGGCCGGCGCGCCGTCACGGAGGCGTCCACGAGCCGCAGCGCGGTCTCCCGCCGTCGTACGGCGGCGGCGTGCACGGCGAGGATCGCGCCGACGGCCACGAACTGGACGATCGTGAGGACGGCGGCCGTCGACAGATCGAAGATCTCGGAGGTCTGCCGGTAGATCTCCACCTCGAGGGTGGAGAAGGTGGGGCCGCCGAGGATCTGCACCACACCGAAGGAGGTGAAGGTGAAGAGGAAGACCATCAGTGCGGCGGCGGCGACAGCGGGCCCGAGGGCCGGCAGCGTGACCGTGCGCCAGGCCCGCAGCCGGGACGCGCCCAGCATCCGCGCCGCCTCCTCCTGCCGCGGGTCGAGTTGCGCCCACAGCCCGCCCACGGTCCGTACGACGACCGCGTAGTTGAAGAAGACATGCGCGAGCAGGATCGCCCACACGGTGGTGTCCAGCCGTACGCCCCACAGCTCGTCGAGCAGTCCGCCGCGCCCGACGAGCGCGAGGAACGCCGTGCCGACGACGACCGTCGGCAGCACGAACGGGACGGTGACGACGGCTCGCAGCACCTGCTTGCCCGGAAAGTCCAGCCGCGCGAACACATACGCGCCCGGCAGCGCGACCAGGAGCGTGAGCGCGGTGGACGCGAGCGCCTGCCAGGTGGTGAACCACAGCACATGCCGGATGTCGGACTGCGCGAGCACGTCCCACAACCGCCCGAACTGCCAGCCTCCGTCCGTCTTCAGGCCGCGCGCGACGATCGCGGCGACCGGGTAGGCGAAGAAGACCGCGAAGAACGCGACGGGCACGGTCATCAGACCGAGCCGCGCCGCCGCGCTCCCCTTGGCGCCCTTCCCGGGGGCGCGCTTCCCGGGAGCGCGCTTCCCCGGGGGCCCCTTCTCCAGGGCTACTTCAGTACGAGCGAGGTCCATGACTTGACCCACTGGTCGCGGCGGTCGGCGATCTTCGCCGGGTCCATGGTCTCGGGGTCCTTGGCGGCGGGACCGTACCGGGTGAACTCGGCGGGCACGGCCGCGCCCTTCACCACCGGGTAGACGAACATGTTGAGCGGCATGTCCTCCTGGAACTTCTTGCTGATCAGGAAGTCGATCAGCGCCTTGCCGCCCTTGCCGTTGGCCGCGTTGTCCAGCAGCCCCGCGAACTCGACCTGGCGGAAGCAGGTGCCGGTCGCGACGCCCGTCGGAGCGGTGGTCGGCTTCGGATCGCCGAAGATCACCTCGGCGGGCGGCGAGGAGGCGTACGACACGACGAGCGGCCGGTCCGCTCCCGCCTTCCTGCCACCGGCCGAACCGGAGAACTCCTCGTTGTAGGCCTGCTCCCAGCCGTCGACGACCTTCACACCGTTCGCCTTGAGCTTCTTCCAGTAGCCCTCCCAGCCTTCGTCGCCGTACTTCGCGGCCGAGCCGAGCAGGAAGCCGAGGCCGGGCGAGGAGGTGGAGGCGTTCTCGGTGACGAGGAGGTTCTTGTAGGCGGGCTTCACCAGGTCGTCGAAGGAGGCGGGCGGGTTCAGCTTGTGCTCGGCGAAGTACTTCTTGTCGTAGTTGACGCAGATGTCGCCGTAGTCGACGGGCGTGACCCGGTGTTTGTCGGCGTCCAGCTGGAAGCGGGCGTCGACCTGGGCGAGCCCCTTCGCCTCGTACGGCTGGAACAGCCCGTTGTCGAGGGCGCGGGACAGGAGAGTGTTGTCGACTCCGAAGAAGACGTCGCCCTGCGGGTTGTCCTTGGTGAGGATGGCCTTGTTGACGGCCTGCCCGGCGTCGCCGTCCTTGAGGACCTTCACCTTGTAGCCAGACTGCTTCTCGAAGTCGGCGAGCACGCTCTTGGAGACGGCCCACGAGTCGTGGCTGACGAGGGTCACGGTCTTGGACTCCGTCGCTCCCCCGCCGCCGTCCGTCGACCCGCACGCGGACAGCGTGAGCAGGCCGAGCCCGACGGCCACGGCCACGATGGTCTTGTTCTGCACTGGACTTCCTCCTGGGGGTGACCAGGAAGAGACGCGGCCCTGCCCGGGTCCGCACGGAACGGACGCCGGGCAGGGCGCAACAGCTCGAGTGATGACCGAACTTCCTACCCAGAATGACCTGGGCGAGGTTCAGAGGGTCTGCGGGCCTGGATGCCGCACTCTCAGCGCTGTGGCGCTCCCCTGTCGGAATATGAAGATATGTGTACGGCCTAAAGACTACCGCTCGGTGGCCGCGAGCTGACCGCACGCCCCGTCGATCTCCTGACCACGGGTGTCCCGGACGGTCACCGGGACGCCGTGCGCGGCGATCGCCTCGACGAACGCCTTCTCGTCCTCCGGCCGGGAGGCCGTCCACTTCGAGCCCGGGGTCGGGTTCAGCGGGATGAGGTTGACGTGCACGGGCTTGCCGCGCAGCAGCCGCCCGAGCCGGTCACCGCGCCAGGCCTGGTCGTTGATGTCGCGGATCAGCGCGTACTCGATGGACAGCCGACGCCCAGAGCGCTCGGTGTACTCGAACCCGGCGTCCAGCACCTCCCGCACCTTCCACCGCGTGTTCACGGGGACGAGGGTGTCGCGCAGCTCGTCGTCGGGCGCGTGCAGGGAGATCGCGAGCCGGCACTTGAAGCCCTCGTCGGAGAACCGGTGGATGGCGGGCACCAGCCCGACCGTCGACACGGTGATGCCCCGCTGCGAAATCCCGAGCCCGTCCGGCGCCGGGTCGGTGAGCGCGCGGATGGCGCCGACGACCCGCTTGTAGTTGGCGAGCGGCTCACCCATCCCCATGAAGACGATGTTGGACAGCCGGGCCGGCCCCCCGGGCACGTCCCCGTCCCGCAGCGCCCGCATCCCGTCGACGATCTGGTGCACGATCTCGGCGGTGGACAGATTCCGGTCGAGCCCCGCCTGCCCGGTGGCGCAGAACGGGCAGTTCATCCCACACCCCGCCTGCGAGCTGATGCACATGGTCACCCGGTCCGGGTAGCGCATCAGCACCGACTCCACGAGCGTGCCGTCGAACAGCCGCCACAGGGTCTTGCGCGTGGTCCCCTGGTCCGTCGACAGATGCCGGACGACCGACATCAGGTCCGGCAGCAGCGCCTCCCGCAGCTTCTCGCGCGCACCGGCGGGGATGTCCGTCCACTCCGCCGGGTCGTGCGCGTAGCGCGCGAAGTAGTGCTGCGACAACTGCTTGGCACGGAACGGCTTCTCACCGATCTCCGCCACGACCTCCTTCCGCTCGGCGGGCGAGAGGTCGGCGAGGTGCCGCGGCGGCTTCTTGGCTCCGCGGGGGGCGACGAAAGTGAGTTCTCCGGGCTTAGGCATGGCCATACCAGTGTCGCAGATCGAATCGGGTGGCCCGGGCCGCCCGGATCCGGGTGCGGGGCGGCTACCAGTTCCGTTCGGCGGTGGTCTTCGCCGGGCCGAGGACCTCCACGTGGCCGTGATCGCCGTACCGGGCGCGCCGCCAGTCGCCGAACACCTTCGCGGTGCGGTCCGCGCTCTCCTGCTCTCCCACCCCGAAGTCGACCCGGACCACGGCCACGCTGCGGGCGCTGTCCGCGGGCACCCGGATGTGGACGCTCGTCACGTGGGAGGCGAGGGAGGCATCCGCTTTCGGGGCGTCCGTCGTGAGGTAGGCACGGAATTCGCGGAGCATCGGGAACCAGCGGTGCGGACCGCTCGCAGGGTCGTCGGTGTCCTGGTCGTCGCTGGTCTCGTCCGGAAGACCGCCCTGGTCGTCGCTGGTGGTGTCGGGCAGGCTGCCCTGGTCGTCGCTGGTCTCGTCGGGAAGACTGCTCTGGCCGTCGTCGGTGGTCTCGTCCGGAAGACTGCCCTGGTCGTCGCTGGTCTCGTCCGGAAGGCTGCCTTGGCCGTCGTCGCTCGTTTCGTCCGTCGCGGACGATCCCGGTCCGGATGTGACAGCCGTTCGCTCCCCGGCGTGCTGCGTACCGCAGGCGGTCAGCGGCAGGCAGCAGAAGGCAAGCACCACGGCGACGGATGCGTACCGAGTCATCGACTTCATGTGTGTCCCCCTTCACACAGTGAGAGGGGGACACACAGCCGGGAGTTCCATTGATCGCGGCGGGGCTACGCCATCCCGTGCTCCAGCCGGTCCTTCAGCAGCTGTTCGTTGTGCGGGAGCTCCTTGCGGACCTGGTGGCGGACGACGAGGGGCACGAGGACCCTGCCGACGCCCTTGCCCTCGAAGTCGAGCTCCATGGTGACCCGGGAGCGGCGGCCGTCGTCGAGCGGAGTGATCTCGCCGTGGACATGGCCGCGGATGGGGCCGTCGACGCCCTGCAGACCCCAGGCGCGCGGTGGGTCGTACTCGGTGTACTCCATGGTCATCGGCACGTCCCGGCGGCCGACGTGACGGGTGATCCGCAGCCGGGAGCCCACTCCCAGCGGCCCGGGGTCGAGCGGCTCCGCCGAGACGGCGCTCTGCTGCCACTCGGGCAGATGGGACGGGTCGATGACATACGCCCAGACGTCCTCGGGGCTGCGGTCGACGTCGATCGAATCACGGAAGTCGGACATGAAGCCCGCCCCCTTCCAGGGAAATCCCCCCTGAGGGCCCTCACCAGAAATCGTCCCACTCGACCGCCCCCGCGGCCACGGCAGTGGGCCCCCGCCCTGAGGTCAGGACGGGGGCCCGCACAAGCCGAAGAACGCGCCGGGTCAGCCGGAATCAGCCTGGATCAGCCCGGATCAGCCCGGATCAGCCCGGATCAGCCCGGATCAGCCCGGATCAGCCCGGATCAGTCTGAATCAGCCGGAACCCACGAACAGCACGAGCAGCAGCCATACGACCGGAGCCGTGGGCAGCAGCGAGTCCAGCCGGTCCATGATGCCGCCGTGGCCCGGGAGCAGTGTGCCCATGTCCTTGATGCCCAGGTCCCGCTTGATCATGGACTCGCCGAGGTCGCCGAGCGTGGCGCTGGCCGCGACGGCGAAGCCGAGCAGCAGACCCTGCCACCAGGTCCCGTCGTCGATCACGAACTGCATGAGCAGCGCGCCGGCGACCATCGCGAACGACACCGCGCCGAGCAGACCCTCGCGGGTCTTGCCGGGGCTGATGCGCGGGGCGAGCTTGGTCCTGCCGAAGCGCCAGCCGACGGCGTACGCGCCCGTGTCGCTGACGACCGTCAGCAGCAGGAACGTCATGACGCGGAACGCCCCGTCGTCGGCGGTGAGCATCAGGGCGACGAAGGTGGCCAGGAACGGGACGTAGAACGCGGCGAAGACGCCGGCCGTGACGTCCTTGAGGTAGCCCTCGGGCGGTTCCGTCATCCGCCAGACCAGCACGGCGAGCGCGGTGAGGGCCATGGCGACCCAGGCGCCCTCGGGCCCCCGGACGTAGCCGGCGACGACCATCGCCGCGCCGCCGACCGCGAGCGGCACGAGCGGCGCCTTGATGCCCTTGCGCTCCTGCAGTCTGCTGGTCAGCTCCCACAGACCCACGACGACGGCGACCGCTATCACCCCGACGAACACGGCCTTGACGACGAACAGCGACGCGACGATCACCACACCGAGCCCGACCCCGACCCCTATGGCCGCGCCCAGGTCTCGGCCCGCACTCTTCTTCGGTGCGGGCGCCGGGTGAGGGGCGTCGGGCATGGGCTCCGGATTCTGCGGCACTGCCGCAGGGGGCCGTGCCGACGGGGTGTCGTCACCATGGGCGGCGCCGGCGTGGGCGCCGCCGTAGGTCTCGTCTCGGAACAAGGGGCCGCCCAGCCGAGCGGCCCCCCGGTCGTCATCCTGGTGACCGCCGTGTGTGGATACGTCGGGGACGACGGGCATGGGGCGAGTCTGCTGCGCCTCAGGCGCATCGTACGCGGAACCCGCCGGGGCAGCGCCCTGGACAGGCCCCTGGTCGACGGGCCCCCAGTACCCGGCCCGCGACCCGGTGTGTGGCGGTGAGCCCCAGGAAGAGTCGTTCATCAGACCTCGAGCAGCTCCGATTCCTTGTGCTTCAGGAGCTCGTCCACCTGAGTGACGTACTTCGCGGTGGTGTCGTCGAGCTCCTTCTCCGCACGACGGCCCTCGTCCTCGCCGACCTCGCCGTCCTTGATGAGCTTGTCGATCGCGTCCTTGGCCTTGCGGCGGACCGCGCGGATGGACACCTTGGCGTCCTCGCCCTTGCCCTTGGCGACCTTGATGTAGTCGCGGCGGCGCTCCTCGGTGAGCTCGGGGAACACCACCCGGATGATGTTGCCGTCGTTGCTCGGGTTGACGCCCAGGTCGGAGTCGCGGATCGCCTGCTCGATGTTGCGCAGCGCGCTCTTGTCGAACGGGGTCACGACCGCCATGCGCGGCTCCGGCACGGAGAACGAAGCCAGCTGGTTGATCGGCGTCGGCGCGCCGTAGTAGTCGGCCACGATCTTGTTGAACATCGCCGGGTGCGCACGGCCGGTGCGGATCGCGGCGAAGTCCTCCTTGGCGACCACGACGGCCTTCTCCATCTTCTCCTCGGCCTCGAGGAGGGTCTCTTCGATCACCACTTGCTCCTGCGTGTCTTGAGTAGGCCCGGCTGCGGTTCCCTGTCGGTGGCGGCGGCCGGCTGCGTCGCGTCTTCTTCCTGCACGGTTCCCGACCGGCAGAACATTGTCCATCCCCCGACCCGGGTCCGTCCCCCGGTCAGGTGTTGTCGTGCGGACCGGAGAGGGACCGAAGAGTCCTACCGGTCGTGGACCGGGGGTTTTCGGTCAGGCCCGGCTGCCCTGCTCACCCACCAGCGTGCCGATCTTCTCACCCTTGACGGCGCGAGCGATATTGCCCTCGGCCAGAAGCTCGAAGACGAGGATCGGGAGCTTGTTGTCGCGGCACAGCGTGACCGCGGTGGCGTCGGCGACCTTCAGGTCGCGGGTGATGACGTCCCCGTAGCCGAGGGCGTCGAACTTGACGGCCGCCGGGTTGGTCTTCGGGTCGGAGTCGTAGACGCCGTCCACGCCGTTCTTGCCCATCAGCAGCGCCTCGGCGTCGATCTCCAGGGCGCGCTGGGCGGCGGTGGTGTCGGTGGAGAAGTACGGCATGCCCATACCGGCGCCGAAGATGACCACGCGGCCCTTCTCCAGGTGGCGCACGGCGCGCAGCGGGATGTACGGCTCGGCGACCTGGCCCATGGTGATGGCGGTCTGCACCCTGCTGTCGATGCCCTCCTTCTCCAGGAAGTCCTGGAGGGCGAGGCAGTTCATGACCGTGCCGAGCATGCCCATGTAGTCGGAGCGTGCGCGGTCCATGCCGCGTACCTGCAGTTCGGCGCCGCGGAAGAAGTTGCCGCCACCGATGACGACCGCGATCTCGGCGCCGTCCCGGACGACGGCTGCGATCTCGCGGGCGATCTTGTGCACCACGTCGGGGTCCACACCCAGGCCGCCGCCACCGGCGAAGGCCTCTCCGGACAGCTTCAGCAGAAACCGGCCGCTCACTTTGCCGTCGTCGCTCTTCTGGGCCTTGGTGGTCATGACGTTCTCGCTTCTTTGACGGGTCGCACATACGAGGAGGCCATTGCCGGCGGGGTGTCGTTCGCATCCCATGCGCGGCAATGGCCTCCTCGTCAGATCTGCTGTCGTCCGTCACGCGCCCGCGTGACGGCGTACCGGACGACTGCACCCGACCCTATCGGGCCGACGCGCCGATCGCGGCACGGACTCAGATGCCGACCTTGATGCGCGTGAAGCGCTTCAGGGTGACACCGGCCTCGTCCAGGATCTTCTGGACGGACTTCTTGTTGTCGAGCGCGTACGGCTGGCCGAGCAGCGTGGCGTCCTTGAAGAAGCCGTTGAGGCGACCCTCGACGATCTTCGGCAGGGCGGCCTCGGGCTTGCCCTCGGCGCGGGTGGTCTCCTCGGCGACGCGGCGCTCGGACTCGACGACGTCGGCCGGCACGTCCTCCTTGGAGAGGTACTTCGGCGCGAAGGCGGCGATGTGCTGGGCGATGCCCTTGGCGACGTCGGCGTTCGGCTTGTCCAGCTCGACGAGGACACCGATCTGCGGGGGCAGGTCGGGCATCGTGCGGTGCATGTAGGCGGTCACGAAGCCGTCGGCGAACAGCGCGAAGCGGTCCAGGACGATCTTCTCGCCGAGGTTGGCGTTGGCCTCGTCCACGAACGCCTGGACGGTCTTGCCGGCCTCGATCTCGGAGGCGAGCAGGGCGTCGAGGTCGGCCGGGGAGGTCGCGGCGACGTGCTGCGCGATCTGGCCCGCGACGGCCTGGAACTTCTCGCCCTTGGCGACGAAGTCCGTCTCGCACTTCAGCTCGACGAGGACACCGGAGGAGTTGTCGTCGGCGATGACGGAGACCACGGCGCCGTTCTCGGCGGAGCGGCCCTCGCGCTTGGCGACGCCCTTCTGGCCCTTGATGCGGAGCGCCTCGACGGCCTTCTCGACGTTGCCCTCGGCCTCGTCCAGCGCCTTCTTGCAGTCCATCATGCCGGCGCCGGTGAGCTCACGGAGCTTCTTGACGTCGGCGGCGGTGTAGTTCGCCATGATCTGTGAATCTCTCTCGGAGTTCGAAGTCTCGAAGATCTACGAAGATCTGGGGGCTGTGGGTGAACGGCGGGCGGCGTACTGGACGCCCCCCGCCGTCACTTCGTCCCTACGACCGTACGGGCGCGACGGCGACCGCACGGCCTACGGCCTGAATCAGGCCTGCTCGCCCTCGGCGGCCGGAGCCTCGGCGGGGGCGGCCTCAGCGGCGGGAGCCTCGGCAGCGGGCGCCTCAGCGGCGGGGGCCTCGGCAGCGGGCGCCTCGGCAGCGGGGGCCTCGGCCTCAGCGGCCGGAGCCTCGGCAGCGGCCTCGGCCGGCTTCTCGGCGGCCTCGGTGTCGGCCTTCTTCTCGCCCTCGAGCAGGTCGCGCTCCCACTCGGCCAGCGGCTCGCCCGCGGCCTTCTCGCCCTTGTCACCGGTGGCGACACGGGAGCGGGAGATGAGGCCCTCGGCGACCGCGTCGGCGATCACGCGGGTGAGCAGGGTGACGGAGCGGATCGCGTCGTCGTTGCCCGGGATCTTGTAGTCGACCTCGTCGGGGTCGCAGTTGGTGTCGAGGATGGCGACGACCGGGATGTTGAGCTTCCGGGCCTCGCCGACCGCGATGTGCTCCTTCTTGGTGTCCACGATCCAGACGGCGCTGGGCACCTTGGACATCTCGCGGATACCACCGAGGGTCTTCTCGAGCTTGGCCTTCTCACGCGAGAGGACCAGGAGCTCCTTCTTGGTCAGACCCGAAGCGGCGACGTCCTCGAAGTCGATCTGCTCGAGCTCCTTGAGGCGCTGCAGACGCTTGTAGACGGTGGAGAAGTTGGTGAGCATGCCGCCCAGCCAGCGCTGGTTGACGTAGGGCATGCCGACGCGGGTGGCCTGCTCGGCGATGGCCTCCTGCGCCTGCTTCTTCGTGCCGACGAACATGACCGTGCCGCCGTGGGCGACGGTCTCCTTGACGAACTCGTAGGCGCGGTCGATGTACGACAGCGACTGGAGCAGGTCGATGATGTAGATGCCGTTGCGCTCGGTGAAGATGAAGCGCTTCATCTTCGGGTTCCAGCGACGGGTCTGGTGACCGAAGTGGACGCCGCTCTCCAGCAGCTCCCGCATCGTGACGACGGCCATGGCCGTTCTCCTTGTTTTTCTCGGTTGTGCCGCGGATGCCGGATGGCTCCCGCGCCTGACGCCCGCGGTGCGCCGAGCCACGAAGGACCGAGGGGCGCGGATACCGGGAGACCGACCGTGGCCGGCGCCCGATACCGGGGCGTGCGAAGTCGACCCGGTGACCCGGATCGCCAGAAGAAGTGTACGGGACCCGGGAGGCGCCGGGTGACGCCGCTGTCCACAACCGGCGAGTAGTCCACAGGCCCGCGCCACGGCCCGGGGGATGCGGAACGGTTTTCCCATGTACGCGAAGCGATGCCTCGGCGGCCTGGTGCTGCTCCTGTTGATCACGATGCTGGCGTCCGTGGCGTGGGCGGACCCCCAGGCCCCGCCGGGAGCCCCCGCGCTCCCGCCGGATCCGGTCCCGGCGATCGGCCGGTCCTGGCCGGTCGGCACGCGCCCGGCGCTGGTACGCGGCTGGGAGCCCCCGGCCACGCCGTACGCGCGCGGTCACCGGGGCGTCGACCTGGCGGCCCCGCCGGGCGCCCCGGTCCGGACGGTGGCCCCGGGCCGCGTGTCCTTCGCGGGGCGGGTGGCGGGCCGCGGGGTCGTCGCGGTGGAGCTGACGGGCACGGGTGAGCCGCCGCTGCGGACGACCTATGAGCCGGTACGGGCGTCGGTGCACAAGGGTGACGAGGTGGCGCCGGGCCAGGTGATCGGCACGGTGGAACCGGTGGGGTCGCACTGCACGGTGACGTGTGTGCACTGGGGGCTGCTGCGGGGCGAGGCGTACCTGGACCCACTGTCGCTGCTGCCCCCGTGGCTGCTGCGCCGGGGCCCGTCGCGGCTGCTGCCGGTGCTCGGCGTCCCCCTGCCGTAGCTCAGCCCAGCACACCCCTCAGGACCATGGAGACCGCCGCGTCCGTGATCGCCGAGGGATCCTCGGCGGCTCCCAGCTCGATCCGCCGTACCGCCGCGTCCACGACGCCCTGCAACAGCATGGCCGCGAGCCGGGGCTCCGTGTGCCCCAGCTCCGCCAGGGCCTCCCCGATCATCGATACGAGCCCGCCGTGCGCCGCGCGGATCTTCTCCCGGGCCCCGGCGTCCAGTTCGCTCGCCGAGATCGCCACGACGGCCCGGTGCCGGCGGTCCCCCACCAGCGCGAGCTGCTGTCGCACATACGCCTCGACCTTGGCCTCCGCCCCGTCGGCCGCGGCCATGGCCGTCTCGACCTCCGCCGCCCACACCGGGAAGTCGACCTCGCACAGCTCCTCGACGACGGCGGCCCGCGACCGGAAGTACTCGTACACGGACGAGCGCGCGAGGCCGGTGCGCTCGGCGAGGGCCGGGAAGGTCAGCGCCTCCGTCCCGCCTTCGGACAACAGGGAGCGTGCCGCGTCCAGCAGGGCGGCACGCTGCATCGACCGGTGCTCGGCCACGGAGGCCGCTCGAATCCTTGGCACGTCAACCACTCTACGGACGCGCCACCCCCGACGGGAGTGACTCGGGCCGGTCAGCGACCGAAGCCCGCCAGTTTCGCACGCAGCTGGAGCACGGACTTGGTGTGGATCTGGCTGACCCTGCTCTCGGTCACGCCCAGCACGTTCCCGATCTCGGCGAGCGTCAGCCCCTCGTAGTAGTACAGGGTGACGACGGTCTTCTCCCGGTCGGGCAGCGTGTTGATCGCCCGCGCCAGGAATCGCCTGAGCTCCCGGTCCTCGGCCACCTCCACGGGGTTGTCGGCGGCGGTGTCCTCGAGGGTGTCCATCAGGCTCAGCCGGTCGCCGCCCTCGCCCCCGACGTGCAGCAACTCCTCCAGCGCCACCACGTTGGCCAGCGACAGCTGACTGAACACGGCGTGCAGCTCGTCCACCGCGATGCCCAGCTCGGCGGCCACCTCGCACTCCGACGGAGTCCGCCGCAGCCGCGCCTCCAGCGTGGCGTAGGCCCGTTCGACGTTGCGCGCCTTCTGGCGCACCGACCGCGGGATCCAGTCCAGGGCCCGCAGCTCGTCGATCATCGCGCCCCGGATCCGGGTGATCGCGTACGTCTCGAACTTGATCTCCCGGTCGATGTCGAACTTCTCGATCGCGTCAATCAGCCCGAAGACCCCGGAGGACACGAAGTCGGCCTGCTCCACGTTCGGCGGCAGACCGACGCTCACCCGTCCCGCCACGTACTTCACCAGCGGCGAGTAGTGCAGGATCAGCTGCTCCCGCAGCCGCTCGTCCCCCGTGTCCTTGTACGACCGCCACAGCTCGTCGAGCGTCGAGGGAGCGGGCGGCCGCACGCTGCCACCGTCGCGGGCGGCTGGGGGGATCGCCGCCCGGTCGGGCCCGGAGGTGTGCTGGGGCATTCGTCGCCTTGTGCCGTTCTGCCGTGAAGTGCGTGAGGTGGGTACCGCGTGGTGCAGAGGTACCGGTCTGTGCCGGAATCCTCGTGAGCGTAGCGTGACTGTAGTGTCGCGGTGCGCGAAGGGCGTGGTCGGACCAGTACGCAGATACGTTCCGCTGGGCCCACTCCAGCGTCGCCGCGCTCGCGGCGGGTGATCACCGGGATGGGTCAACTGCCGCAATTCCCAAGGCTTTCGGCGTTCCCCCGGACGGCCGAATCTCCCGGGTCAACACGAGCGTCGACCTACTCGAACGGAGACCATCGCCTGGCGTGTCAACTTCCAGCCGTCGCCGTGTCGTTCGACGTAACCGAGTGCTCTGAGTTCGTACAGTCTCGCGAGCGCGTCGTCGGGTGTGGTGCGGGCCTCGCGGGCGACCTCGTCGACCCCGGCGGTTCTGCGGGCGGGGAGCGCGGCCAGGACACGCCGGGCGCCCGGCTCCAGCAGGTCGAGCGGCAGCACCGGGCCGCGCCGGTCCGGGGCCAGCTCACCCATGTCACCGACCAGCTCGACGACCTCGGCGGCGTCGGTGACCAGCACGGCCTCCCCGCGCAGCAGCTCGTGCACCCCGGCCGACAGACTGCTCGTGGCCGGCCCCGGCACCCCCATCGTGTGCCGGCCCAGCCGCTGCGCCGCCCGCGCGGTGACCAGCGAGCCACTGCGGTACGCGGCCTCGACGACGACCGTGCCCCGGGTGAGGGCGGCGATCACCCGGTTGCGCAGGATGAATCTGCTCGGCGTGGGATGGTCGCCGGGCGGCAGCTCGCCGACCACCAGCCCCTGTTCCCCGATCCGGTTGATCAGCTCGGTGTGCCCGCGCGGGTAGGGCCGGTCGACCCCGCAGGCGAGTACGGCGACGGTGGCGCCGCCCGCGCCGAGGGCGCCCCGGTGGGCGGCCCCGTCGATGCCGTAGGCCCCGCCGGACACGACCACCCACCCTCGTTCGGCGAGCCCGCAGGCCAGACCGGCGGCCATGTGGGCGCCGTACTGGGTGCAGGCGCGGGCGCCCACGACGGCGACCGACCGCAGCGCCCACATGCGCAGACTGGGCCGCCCTCGCACCCAGAGCCCCAGCGGCCGGGCATCCCCGAGTTCGTCCAGGGTGCCGGGCCACTCGGCGTCCCCCGGGCACACGAACCGCACCCCGGCCTCCCGCGCCACGGCCAGGTCCCGCTCCGGCTCGGCCCGCCCGGCCCGCGCCAGCAACCCGGCCCAGCGTTTCGCGGTCACCCCGGGCAACGGCTCCCCGTCGCCCCGCAACCGGCGCACCACCTCCCGTACGCCCCGCTCCCGCACCCACTGCCCGCCCACCTCGTCGCCGGGCTCGACGACCCGCCCGAGGAAAACGCGGGCGAGCCGCTCGTCGCCCGGGTCGCCACCGCCGCTGACGCCAGGGCCGTTGACGCCAGGGCCTTCAGGGCCGTTCACGTCAGTGCCGTTCCTGCCAGGGCCGGTCATGTCAGCGCCCCGAGGGCCATCGGCACCCCGCGCGGCACCCCCGTGCGCAGTTGCAGGGCGAGGGCCACGTCCATGGCGTCGGGCCGGTCGTGGCCGACCAGGTCGGCGACGGTCCAGGCGACGCGCAGCACCCGATCGAGCCCGCGTGCGGTCAGCACCCCACGCTCCAGGTTCCGTTCCGCCTCGTCCATGGCGCCGATCGCGGCATGCCAGCGGTTGCGCAGCTCACGGCCGGGGATCTCGCTGTTGGTCCGCCACCCGGTGCCTGCCAGCCGGGCCGCGGCACGCTCCCGGGCCGCCCGGACCCGGTCGGCGACGGTGGCTGTGGACTCGCCTCCGGGACCGCGGTGCGCCAGCTCGGCCCGGCCGACCGGGTCGACCTCGACGCGCAGGTCGACCCGGTCGAGCAGGGGCCCGGAGAGCCGGGCCTGATAGCGGCGGATCACCGAGGGCGGACAGTCGCACACGGTGTCGCGCTGCGAGAACCGGCCGCAGGGGCACGGATTGGCCGCCAGCACCATCAGGAACCGCGCCGGGAAGCGCACCACTCCCGCACTGCGCGCGATCACCACGTGCCCCGCCTCCAGCGGCTGCCGCAGGGCGTCGAGTGCCTGGCTGCCGAACTCGGGGGTCTCGTCGAGGAAGAGCACCCCTCGGTGGGCCAGCGAGACGGCACCGGGGCGGGCGAACCCCGCCCCGCCCCCGACCAGCGACTGCATCGTGGCCGAGTGGTGCGGGGCGCAGTACGGGGGCACGTCGATGAGGGGCTTGCCCGGGGGCAGCAGGCCGGCCACCGAGTGCACCGCCGTGACCTCCAGCGACTCCTCCCGGCTCAGCCGGGGCAGCACGGCCGGCAGGCGCTCCGCGAGCATGGTCTTGCCCGCGCCGGGCGGTCCCTCGAGGAACAGGTGGTGTCCGCCCGCCGCGGCCACCTCGACCGCGGTCCGCGCCGAGCGCTGCCCGACCACGTCCGCGAGGTCGTGCCCGTGGTCCTGCTGAGCGGCGCCCATGCTGTGCATCCCGGTGGCCGCGCCGGCGCCGGGCATCCTGAGCCCGGCCAGGAGCGGGTCCGGGCGGCCCGCCTCGTCCGGTTCCTCCTCGGGCACGGGCTCGTCCGCGAGGACGGCGATCAGCTGCCGCAGGCTGCGCACCCCGAGCACGGAGACGCCCGGGACCAGCGACGCCTCGGCGGCGGCGCACTCCGGCACGACCACCTGTTCGTATCCGGCGTCGGCCGCGGCAAGCACGGCGGGGAGGATGCCCCGGACCGGGCGCACCCGCCCGTCCAGGCCGAGCTCCCCGATCATCACGATGTCGGCGAGCACCCGTGGGTCGATCCGTTCGGCCGCGCCGAGCACGGCGCTGGCGATGGCGAGATCGAAGCCGCTGCCGCCCTTGGGCACCGAGGCCGGGCTGAGTCCTACGGTGAGCTTCTTCTGCGGCCACTCGCCGCCCGAGTTCACCACGGCCGCCCGGACCCGGTCCCGGCTCTCGCTCAGGCTCTTGTCCGGCAGCCCCACCAGCGTGAAAGCCGCCACTCCCGGTTCGAGGTCGGCCTGGACCTCGACGACGACGCCCTCGACGCCCACCAGCGCCACCGAGCACGTACGCGCGAACCCCATCTCAGGCCACCCCCCGCGCGTGCTCGACGACGGCCGCGCCGCGGCGGGGCAGGACGACGCCGATCAGGTCGATGCGAACGCCGCCGGGCGGGGCTCCCCCGTGTGTCTGGATCCACCGCTCGGCGAGGCCGCGCAGCCGCTCGGCCTTCTCCGGGGTCACCGCCGCCATCGGGTGCTGGAAAGCGCCGCCCCTGCGCGTCTTCACCTCGCAGACGACCAGGACGTCGCCGTCCCTGGCGACGATGTCGATCTCACCGGTCCTGCCGCAGCGCCAGTTGCGCTCCAGGACCGTCATCCCGGCCTCGGTCAGCCGCCGGGCGGCCAGTTCCTCGCCGTACCTGCCGAGTGCGCCTCGGGCCAGATCCGTGTTCGTGCTCATGTGGGCACCACCTCCGGCACCCACGGTCACGCATCCGCCGCCACAGAAAGGATCTTGGTGGAGAACTCGGTGACTGTGGATAACCCGGTCACCCACACGGGCGTCCGCCCGCGGGCCTCAGCTCCCGGGAAGCTCCAGATCGCTCTTGTTCAGCTCCTCGATGTTCACGTCCTTGAACGTGAGCACCCGTACCTGCTTCACGAACCGGGCCGGCCGGTACATGTCCCACACCCAGGCGTCCGCCATCGACACCTCGAAGAACACCTCGCCCTGGACCGAGTGCACCTGCATCTCGTAGTCGTTGGTGAGGTAGAAGCGCCGCTCGGTCTCAATCACGTATTTGAACAGACCGACGACGTCGCGGTACTCCCGGTAGAGCTTCAGCTCCATCTCGGTCTCGTACTTCTCGAGGTCCTCGGCGCTCATGGCATGTTCCCCTTCAGCCGTGCGATCTCCCCATTGTGCGCCAGTCCCGTGCGCCTCTAGACGATTTCCGTGTCCAGGGTTACGGGTCCGGCCGGGGGACCGTCGTCGAGCAGCGTGCGCAGCAGCTCGACGAGTCTGGTCGGATACACCGTCTCATGTGCCCGGGTCAGTTCCTGACACGTCCACCAACGCGCTCCGGCGACGCTGCGCCGCTCCAGCTCGGTCAGGGCCGTGGGCCGGGGCGCCGAGCTGTGCGTTTCGGCCGTCCGGGCCAGGTAGTACCACTCGTCCTGGTCCCAGCGGCGGCCCGCGAACGGGAAGGAACACTTCCGTCGCCACAGCACCGGGCCGAGCTCGACCTCGGTGATGCCGGTCTCCTCCGCGAGTTCCCGCAGAGCAGCCTGTTCACGGGTCTCGTCGCCCTCCACGCCCCCGCCGGGCGTGAACCACCAGTCGTCTGCCGGGTCGTCCGGTTCGTGGCCGTGCAGCAGCAGGATGCGGTCCTGCGGGTCGAGCAGGACGACCCGGGCGACCTTGCGCAGTCCGCCCTCGTAGGAGTCGACGCCCGTGCCGGCCGAACCGTCCGTGCCGGCCGAGCCGTCCGTCGTCTCAGCGGGCACCGGCCGGCTCCGGCTGGGGGCGGGCGCGGCGGCCCGAGGTCCGCTTGGCGATCGGGCCGTACGCACCGCCGCCGAGGACCAGCACGGCGCCGGCGAGAATCAGCCAGGTGATCGTCCGCAGCGGGCCCGGCTGGGAGAGGGCGCCGAGCGTCTCGAAGCCCGTGGGACGCTTCAGCATGCCGTTCATGGGCCAGACGACGGAGTCGACGCGGGCCTTGACGGCACTGCGCGCGACCGTGCCCTGGGCGGCGTCCGTGAGGTGGGCGGTGGAGTCCAGGGAGCCCTGCCGCTCGTCGCCGAGCAGGAAGAGCCTGCCGTCGGGGACCTTCACGGTCGGGAAGTTCTTGATCTCGGCCAGGCTGCCCGGGGGCAGATACGGTTCTTCGATCTGCTTGCCGTTGACGGTGAGCTTGCCGTCGGTGCAGCAGGAGACCGTGTCGCCGCCGACGGCGACCACCCGCTTGACGACGAGCGCGTTGGTCACCCACGTCTTGTCGCTGAAGACGACGACGTCCCCGCGACGCACCTCGCCGCCGTCGACCCGCTCGGCCAGCACGCGGTCGCCGGCGGCGATCGTCGGACTCATCGAACTGGTGGGCACGGTGTACGGCCGGTAGATCAGGGCTCCCCAGCCGAATCCGCCGAGGAACAGCGCGAGGCCCAGTGCGACGGCCAGTCCGGACAGTCGCTGTCCGGTCCGGCTGCCCACCGGGCCACTGCTGGTGCCACCGCCACTGTGCGGGGCCGTACGCGTCGTGCTCTCGCCACCCATGGGTCCGCACCCTACCCGGCGGTACCGAATCGGGTCAGCCCTTCTTTCCGGCTCCTCCCCGGTCTCCCCCCGTCTTCCCCGGCCGTGGTCACACGCTTGGGAAAGGGTTTGCCGAACGGAAGCCGGAAGATCAGCGGGTCGCGGACTCCTGCGTGCGCCGACGGCGCCACAGGACCACCGGCACGGCCCCGGCGAGGGCAAGGCCCTGCGGGGCGACCGTCAGTGCCGTGGACGCCGCGGACTGGTCGCTCAGACCGGTCTGGTCGAAAGTGTCCGGCACGGGCAGCGTGCCCCAGTGGCTCAGCGGCCAGGCCTTGACGATGGCGCGTCCGACGACCTGGTCGACGGGCACCATGCCGTGGTTCACGTCCGACTGGTTGTAGCGCGAGTCGCGCGAGTTCTGGCGGTGGTCGCCCATGACCCAGACGAAGCCCTTGGGGACCTTCACTGAGAACTGGCCGCCCTGGTCGTCCTGGCTGCACGGGGTGTTGCCGGGGTACACGTACGGCTCGTTCAGCGCCTTGCCGTTGACCGTGAGCGGGCCCGTGCCCTTGCACGCGACGGTGTCGCCGCCGACGCCGATGACCCGCTTGATCAGGTCCTTCTCCTCCGCGGACGGCATCAGGCCGATCCAGCTGAGGAAGGTCTGGAAGGCGTTCGGATTGGCGGTGTTCTCGCCCGCCAGCCAGTCGTCGGGGTCGTGGAAGACGACGACCTCGCCGCGCTCCGGCTCGGAGCCGAACCACGGGGTCAGTTTGTCGACGAGGACCCGGTCACCGATCTTGAGGGTGTTCTCCATCGACGCCGACGGGATGGAGAACGCCTGCACCAGGAACGTCTTGATCAGCAGGGCCAGGACCAGCGCGATGCCGATCAGGATCGGCAGCTCCTTCCAGAAGGAGCGCGGCTTCTTCGCCTTCGGAGCAGAGTCGCCCGACCCCTCGCCACCGGTCCGGGGCGGCTCGTCCGCCGGCGGGCCCTCACCGCCCGCCACCGGGTCATTCTCTGCGTTCACGGCGCTGTCCGAGGCCGGGTCGGCGGCTTCCACGGACCGTCCGCGGTGATCCTCGCCGTCGTGCCCGGACCGTGCGCCAACCGCCACATCCCCCACGCCAACTCCTCACTCTGTGCCGCTGCCTGCCCCACATACGACGCAGGCCCACTACTCCCATAACGAGCGGGAGTTCCGCAGGGCTCGGGAGTTGTCGAATCGATCCGTTCGGATCGCCGGAAGCAACCCTATGCGACGGCTGGGCGGCGGCGGTCGCCGTGGCGGCCGAGCCGGTCACGGATGAGAAAGTTTGCGGTTCTTTGAGACGGACCCAGTGGCCCAGGGGCCAGGCGATGACCATGGCCCGGCCCACCACCTCGTCCTCGGAGACGGTGCCCCCGTAGTCGGTGTTCTGGTGGGAGCGGGAGTCCGCGGAGTTGGCCCGGTGGTCGCCCATCACCCACAGCCGCCCCTGCGGGACGGTGATGTCGAACGGCGTGCTGGAGGGCTCGTTGCCGGGATACAGATAGGCCCCCTCCTCCAGGGGAACCCCGTTGACGGTCACCCGCTTCTGCGCGTCACAGCACACGACGCGGTCGCCGCCCACCCCGACGACGCGCTTGATGAGGTCCTTCTCGTTGTCGGACGGCAGCAGACCGATGAAGGTGAGCCCTTCCTTGATCTGCTTGACGACGACGGGGTCCTTCTTCTTGGTCGTCGTCTGCTCGTCGTTGAGCCAGCCGCCGGGGTCCTTGAACACGACGACGTCCCCGCGCTCGGGCTTGGAGCCGAACCACGGGGTGAACTTGTCGACCAGGACGCGGTCGCCGATCCGGATCGTCTGCTCCATGGACCCGGACGGGATCACGAAGGCCTGCACCAGGAACGTCTTCAGGACCAGCGCTATCAGGACGGCGACCCCGACCAGCAGCGGTATCTCACGGACGGCGGAGCGCCTGCGCTTGCGCTTGACCTTGCGCTGCAGCTTGCGTCGCTCCGCGCGCGTGCGGCCGCCGGCCGGGCTGGAGGCGCGCCGGATGCCGGTGGGCAGGAGCTGGTCCGCGGCGGAGGCGGGGACGCCGCGCGGTCTGCCGCGGTTACCCATGGGCGCCCCCACCGGGCACGCGCGCGTAGCCGCTCGGGCGGGACAGGCGGGTCAGGTGCGCATACGGCCAGACGATCCAGTCGGCGCGGCCGATCACGTCGTCGACGGGGATCATGCCGCCGCCCGGTGAGCCCAGATGGTCCCGGGAGTCGCTGGAGTGGCTGCGATGGTCGCCGAGGACGAACAGGGTGTTCTTGGGCACGGCCACGTCGAAGTCCACAGTGGACGGGCTGTCCCCGGGATACAGGAACGTCGACTCGTCGACCGACCGGCCGTTCACCTGGATCCTCCCCTCCTTGTCGCAGCAGACCACGTGGTCTCCCCCTACACCCACGACGCGCTTGATGTAGTCGGAGTTCCCGAAGTACCCGGTGCCGTCGAACACGATGACGTCGCCGCGCTGCGGCTCGGCACCGAAACGGTACGCCAACTTATTTACGAGAACCCGGTCGCCGATCCTCAATCCGTTTTCCATGGATCCGCTGGGAATCTGGAATGGCTGCGCCACGAAAGTGTTGAGGAGCAGCAAAAACACCAGGCAGATCAACAGGGAGAGACTGATCCGGCCGCCCGGCAGCCACTGGATGACGCGTGCCGCCAACGCGAAACGCGACCGTCCCTCCACTCCCTCGGTGTCCGGGGCCTCCTGGGAGGCGTCCGCGGAAACGGAAGGGCTGGAGGAGCGGTCGCGCTCCGTCGTCGGCTGAGCTTCGGTGTCCATCGGGGCCAGATGTTATCCGGCCCCGCTTTGAACCCCTCGGTGCGCTCAGTTGTCGCGCTTCTCCTTGATCTTCGCGGCCTTGCCGCGCAGCTCACGGAGGTAGTAGAGCTTGGCGCGACGCACGTCACCGCGGGTGACGAGCTCGATCTTCTCGACGATCGGGGTGTGCACCGGGAAGGTGCGCTCGACGCCGACGGAGAAGGAGACCTTGCGGACCGTGAAGGTCTCGCGGACACCGGCGCCCTGGCGGCGGATCACAACGCCCTTGAACTGCTGCACACGGGAGCGGTTGCCCTCGATGACGCGCACGTGGACGTTGACGGTGTCACCCGGGCGGAAGGCCGGGACGTCGCTGCGCAGCGACGCGGCGTCGACGGTGTCGAGCAAGTGAGACATTTCGTCTGCTTTCTTCGCTGATGCCACAGGTCATCAACGGAACTAGATGTTCGAGGATTGAGTGCCGTGTGCCCGTCGAGGCGGGCGTCGTGTCCCCCTGTGGCAGGGGCGCACACCGGACGGCGCACAACAGCGACCTATTCTTCCACGCCCTCGGTCCTGCGCCAAAATCGACCGTACGCCTCGCCCTCCGGGTCGGGCGCCCAGCCCAGGATGGAGAGCATCTCGCGGTCCTTCTTGTCGAAGGTCTTCGGGTCGCAGCGCTCGATCAGGTCGGGCCGGTTGGCCGTCGTACGGCGCAGCGCCTCGTCGCGCCGCCAGCGGGCGATCTTCCCGTGGTGGCCGCTGAGCAGCACGTCGGGGATGTCCCGGCCGCGCCAGGCGGGCGGCTTGGTGTAGACGGGGCCTTCCAGGAGGTTGGCCATGGCGCCGGGGGCGAAGGAGTCGTCGCGGTGGGACTCGGCGTTGCCGAGCACCCCGGGCAGCAGGCGTGCCACGGCCTCGGTGACGACCAGGACGGCGGCCTCGCCGCCGGCCAGGACGTAGTCGCCGATGGAGACCTCGTAGACGGGGACCCGGGCGGCGTACTCGTCGATGACCCGCCGGTCGATGCCCTCGTAGCGGGCCGGCGTGAAGATCAGCCAGGGGCGCTCGGAGAGCTCGACGGCCAGTTCCTGGGTGAAGGGGCGGCCGCTGGGCGTCGGCACGACGATCGCGGGTGCGCGCGAGCCTCGCTCGTAGCCGTCGGCGAGGACGGAGTCGAGGGCGTCGCCCCAGGGCTCGGTCTTCATGACCATGCCGGGTCCGCCGCCGTAGGGCGTGTCGTCGACCGTGTTGTGCCGGTCGTACGTCCACTCCCGCAGGTCGTGCACCTGGACGTCGAGCTGCCCACGCACGCGTGCCTTGCCGACGAGGGAGACGTTCAGCGGGTCGAGGTACTCGGGGAAGATCGTGACGACGTCGAGGCGCATTACGACGCGTCCTCGCCCTCGGCCTCGTCCCGTGCGGACGCGATCTCCGCGCGGTCGTCGATGAGCCCGGGCGGCGGGTCGATGATCGCCCGCTGCTCCTCGAGGTCGATCTCGGTGACGATCGACTCGACGAACGGGATCATCACCTCGCTGCCGTCGGGCCGCTCGACGATGAAGAGGTCCTGGGAGGGCAGGTGCGAGATCTCGGTGATCCGGCCGACCTCGACGCCGTCCTTGGTGACGACGTCCAGGTCCATCAGCTGGTGGTCGTAGAACTCGTCCTCCTCCTCGGGCAGCTCGGCCGGGTCGACCTCGGCGATCAGGAGGGTGTTGCGCAGGGCTTCGGCGGCGTTACGGTCACGCACGCCCTCGAAGCGCAGGAGGAGACGGCCGCTGTGGACGCGGCCGGTCTCGATGGTCAGCGGGCCGGTCGAGGCCGGGTCCGTGGACAGGACGGCGCCGGGTGCGAGCCGCAGCTCCGGCTCGTCGGTGCGTACCTCGACGGTGACCTCGCCCTTGATGCCGTGGGCGCGGCCGATCCGTGCGACTACGAGCTGCACTTCTCAGAATCTCCTGTCATCACGACTACGGGCCGGGGACGGCCCAGTGGCCCTCCCCGGCCCGAGCCGGTGCTGCGAAACGCGTCAGCGGACGTGGTCCACGTCGACGAGGTCGACGCGGACGCCCCGGCCGCCGATGGCGCCCACGACGGTGCGCAGAGCGCGTGCGGTGCGGCCGTTGCGGCCGATGACCTTGCCGAGGTCGTCCGGGTGGACCCGGACCTCGAGCACGCGCCCGCGGCGCAGGTTGCGCGAGGCGACCTGCACATCGTCGGGGTTGTCGACGATGCCCTTCACGAGGTGCTCAAGCGCCTCTTCGAGCATGCTGCTCAGGCCTCGGTCGGCTCAGAGGACTCGGCCGCGGCCTCGTCCTTCTTCTCAGCCTTCTTCTTCTGGGTGATGGCCTCACCCTTGCCCGAGTCGTCGCCACCGAGGGCCTCGAACGACGGGCGAGCCTTCTTCGGCTCGGCGACGAGCAGCGGCGCCGGGGCGGGCTCGCCCTTGAACTTCTGCCAGTCGCCGGTCTTCTTCAGGATGGCGAGAACCGGCTCGGTCGGCTGCGCGCCGACACCCAGCCAGTACGCGACACGGTCGGCGTCGACCTCGATGATCGACGGGTGGTACGTCGGCTGGTACTTGCCGATCTCCTCGATCGCACGGCCGTCACGACGGGTACGGCTGTCGGCGACGACGATGCGGTAGTGAGGCGAACGGATCTTGCCCAGACGCTTCAGCTTGATCTTGACTGCCACGGGAGTGGGTTCTCCTGGTTTTGACGTGATTGGGCACGGCGAGATTGCCGCGTGGGGTTGCGGTACCCGAGTGCCCGATGGACGCGTCAGCCGGAGGAGAGAGGGGTCCTGTGCGACTGTCGAGTACAGCTAGCCATTGTGCCATACCCGGCGGGTCGCCTCGGGCCGAGGGGTCGGCCGCTCCCGGGCGTGCTTCGGCGGCACCCGGCGTCGGACGCGGTGAGCGCACGTCGGGTGCGCGGCCCGGCGCTGCGGGGTGCCCGCGGTGTGCGACCACCCCGCGCCTCGCCGTCGACCGGCAGCCACGAGATGCCGGTGCTGGGCCGTTTGCTGTTACGCGGCGCCGGCGATCTCCGGAATCCGGAACGGCTTGCCGCAACCCCCGCACACGATGGGCGCCTGGGCCAGGACCGACGGCACGACCCGGACGTTGCGCCCGCAGTCGCAGACGGCCTTGACGCGGACGCCTCCGCCGGAGGAGCCGTGCCGGGCGGCGGGGCCACGGAAGGTACGGGTGGTGTCGGAGGAGGTGGCGGCCAGATGGGCCTTGAGGGCCCGCTGGAGGCGCTCGATCGTGGGCCGGTAGCGGCGCTTGGCCTCGGGGTTGAGCGTGACCAGGGAGAAACCGCTGCTGGGGTGGGGTTCCTCGGGGTGGTCCAGGCCCATCTCCTCGGCGATCGCGAGGAATCTGCGGTTGTGGTAGCGGCCGGCGCGGGAGGTGTCGCGGACACCGCGGGCGGCGGCGATGCCATGGACTGCCTCATGGAGCAGTCGCTCGAAGGAGAGCTCGTGACCGCAGGCGGACGACGACTCCCCGATCAGGGACTCTGGCGCGGCAAGATCCGGCAGTTCGGGGTGGTACCGCTGAATGTCGGCCCACGCCTCTGCCAGCTCTGCGGCGAGAACTGGTGGTGTCTGTGTCGTGCTCACGTAATGACAACGAGCGGGGGTGCCCCTGTGTTCCTATTCCGGGGCATCTCAAATAATTTGCACGTACCCGTCAGTTGCCACTGATGCGTCCGGACGAGGGCGGGTGCGTTGATCTGCGGAGAAGCCTCACAGCTCATACCAAGCTGGTGCGTAGTCCTCCGTACGACCCGGCGCGTAGACCATGTCCGCGCGCCGGGGTACGGATGTTCCGCAGGGGCGCAAGAGGCGTTTCGGTCGCCCTCTCGGGCGAAGGGCGCTGCTTCAGTAAGCGCGCGCGACGATCGCGACGTTACCGGGAGCGTCCCCGTCGTCCGGCACCGACCCGTCCTCGGCGACCAGACACCGTACGGTCAGGGACTGCTCGGCCAGTGCGGCCTCGCCCTCCTCGCCGAGGGCCGCCCACGGGATGCGGGCCCAGCCGCCGGCGACGGCCGCCTGCGCCGCCTCGCCAATCGTCGACACGTCCGTCGTCCGGGACTCACGGCGCTCGCGGGACTGCTTCAGCAGCAGCGCCTGGTCCTCTTCGAGGATGCCCGGCAGCAGGCCCACCAGCTTGTCGATCGCCACCGGCTCCTTGCCTCCCGGGATCCGGCGGGCCAGCATCGCCGTGCCGTTCTCCAGGTCACGGGGACCGATCTCGATGCGGACCGGCACGCCCTTGAGCTCCCAGTCGACCGCGCGCCGCCCGAAGGGCACGTCGGTGCGGTCGTCGACCCGGACGCGGACGCCCGCCGCCTTCAGCCGGTCGCCCAGCTCGCGGACCTTGGCCAGAACCCCCTCGTCGCCCTTGATCGCCAGGACGACGACCTGGACGTGCGCCAGCCGCGGCGGCACCCGCAGCCCGTCGTCGTCGCCGTGAGTCATCACCAGGGCGCCGATCATGCGGGTCGTGGAGCCCCACGAGGTCTGCCAGACCAGCTCCTGGGCGCCGTCCTTCGACAGGTAGCGGGTGTTGAAGGCCTTGGCGAAGTTCTGGCCCAGCTCATGGCTGGTGACCATCTGCAGGGCCTTGCCGTCGCCCATCATGCTCTCGAGGGTGAGCGTGTTGATGGCGCCCGCGAAGCGCTCCTTGACCGTCTTGCGGCCGGCGACCGCGTCGATCGCGAGGACGTTCTCCAGGAAGTCGCCGTAGACGTCGCGGTGGATGTGCGCGGCGAAGTCGCGGGCCTCCTCGTAGGTGGCGTGGGCCGTGTGCCCCTCCTGCCACAGGAACTCGGACGTCCGCAGGAAGAGACGGGGCCGCAGCTCCCAACGGACCACGTTGGCCCACTGGTTGATCAGCAGGGGCAGGTCGCGGTAGCTCTGCACCCACTTGGAGAAGTACTCGTTGACGATGGTCTCGGAGGTGGGGCGGACGACCGCCGGCTCCTCCAGCTCCTTGCCGCCGCCGTGCGTGACCACGGCCAGTTCGGGCGCGAAACCCTCGACATGGTCCGCTTCCCGCGTCAGGTACGACTGCGGGATCAGCAGCGGGAAGTACGCGTTCTCGGTGCCGGTCTCCTTGATGCGGGCGTCCATCTCCGCCTGCATCCGCTCCCACAGCCCGTACCCGTACGGTCGGATCACCATGGTGCCGCGCACTGGGCCGTTGTCGGCCAGTTCCGCCTTGGTGATCAGATCCTGGTACCAGCGGGGGAAGTCGTCCGCCCGTGGGGTGAGAACGGGTGCCTTTGCCATGGCGCGATGGTACGGGTCCAGATTGCCGGAATGTGAATTCTCGCCACAGGCCCAGCCGGGCCGCAAGCGGGGGCCCGAGACCCCTGGACGCCGTCGCGAACGGGGAGTTACCTGGCATACGGGGGAAGTGCGAGCGCACTGCACGGGGGCCACCTGATCGGTTACTGCGGCAACTCTCGGCGGATTGGGGCGCTTATCCATGACACCTGTGCTCGTGCGGCAGCCACTGCCTCACGCGGGGCCGACGTCCCGCGCGGACCTGGGCGCACGCGCGCGTGACTGGTCGGAGATCCAGGAGCGGATGCTGGTCCCGCTCTACGAGGCCGTCTACGAACGGCTCGACGTAGGGGTCGGCACCCGGCTTCTCGCTCTCGGCTGCGGCTCCGGGCTCGCCCTGCTGATGGCGGCCTCGAGAGGGGCGGCCGCGCTCACAGGGGTCGAGACCTCCTCCCCCGAACGGCTGACCCTCGCCCGCGAGCGGCTTCTGCCGGGGGAGCCGGAGCGCTCCACACGCGCGCGTGAAGACACCGAAGGCGGCCGGGACGGCAGGAACCATGACCGCATCCGGCTCACCGACCGGTCGCCCGAGGACGCGGCCGGCGTGGAGACGGCCGGGTACACGCTGGTGACCGCCTTCGAGCCGATCGGATGCCTCGCGGGCGACGCGGACGGCCTCGCCGGACTGCTCGCGGCCTCGACGCCGCTCGCCGCGCGCGGGGCGCCCGTGGTGCTGGTCGGCTGGGGTCCGCCGGAACGCTGCGCCACGTCCGCGGTGTTGCGGGTCGCGGCGAAGCTGGCCGATCCGCTGCGCGGCGGCACGGTCCGGCTGCGCCCGGCGCTGCGCGACGACCTGGAGGAGGTCGCCCAGCGGGCCGGGCTGAAGCCGGACGGTTCGGGGCGGGTGGCCTGCCCCTTCGGGTACGCCGATGTGGAGAGCGCCCTCAAGGGTCTGCTGTCCACGGGCCTGTTCGACGCGGCGGTCACGGCGACGGACCAGGCCCAGGTCGACAAGGAACTGGCGGAGGCGCTGCACCCCTATCGGCGGCCGGACGGCACGGTGTGGATGCCGAACGTCTTCCGGTACCTGATCGCGCGCACACCCTGAGGCATCAGCAGATTGGCCGGAAAGCCGCGGTGCCGGACCACCGGCTCGGCCGTGACGGTGAGCGGTATGCGCAGAAAGGCAGAAAGACCGAGGGCGCCCTTCCGGAGAAGGGCGCCCTCGCCGAACCCTCGACGACGTACTCGGGCGCTCAGCCCATGAACTTCTTGAACTCGTCCGGCAGCTCGAAGTCCTGGGCGCCCTGCTGCGGCAGCCCGAGCGCGTTGCCGCCCTGGGCCTGGGCCTCGCGACGCTGGGCCGCCTCCAGCTCCTGCTGCTTGCGCTTCATCGGGTTGCCGGAGCGCTGCTTGCCCTTGGCCTGCTTGGGCTGCTTCTTCTGCCGGCCGGGGCCGCCGCCCATGCCCGGCATCCCCGGCATGCCCGGCATGCCGCCGCCCTGGGCCATCCGGGACATCATCTTGCGGGCTTCGAAGAACCGCTCGACCAGGCCCTTCACCGCGCTGACCTCGACACCGGAACCCTTGGCGATACGGGCGCGGCGCGAGCCGTTGATGATCGTCGGGTCCTGGCGCTCGCCCGGGGTCATCGACTTGATGATCGCGGCCGTGCGGTCGACGTCCCGCTCGTCGAGGTTGTTGATCTGGTCCTTGATCTGCCCCATGCCGGGCAGCATGCCGAGCAGCTTGGAGATGCTGCCCATCTTCCTGACCTGCTCCATCTGGGCCAGGAAGTCGTCCAGGGTGAAGTCCTGGCCCTTCTTGGACGCCAGCTTGGAGGCCATCTTCTCGGCCTCTTCCTGACTGAACGTCTTCTCCGCCTGCTCGATCAGGGTGAGCAGGTCACCCATGTCGAGGATGCGGGAGGCCATCCGGTCGGGGTGGAAGGCGTCGAAGTCGTCGAGCTTCTCGCCGTTCGAGGCGAACATGATCGGCTTGCCGGTCACGGAGGCGATCGACAGGGCGGCGCCACCGCGGGCGTCACCGTCGAGCTTCGACAGCACGACACCGTCGAAGCCGACGCCGTCGCGGAAGGCCTCGGCCGTGTTCACGGCGTCCTGACCGATCATCGCGTCGACGACGAAGAGGATCTCGTCGGGCGAGACGGCGTCGCGGATGTCCGCGGCCTGCTGCATCAGCTCGGCGTCGATGCCGAGGCGGCCGGCGGTGTCCACGATCACGATGTCGTGGACCTTGGACTTCGCGAACTCGATGGAGTCCTTGGCGACCTGGACCGGGTCGCCGACGCCGTTGCCGGGCTGCGGGGCGTATACGGCCACCCCGGCGCGCTCGGCGACGACGCTGAGCTGGTTGACGGCGTTGGGGCGCTGGAGGTCGGCGGCGACCAGGAGCGGCGAGTGGCCCTGCTCCTTCAGCCAGCGGCCGAGCTTGCCCGCGAGGGTGGTCTTACCGGCGCCCTGCAGACCCGCGAGCATGATCACGGTCGGCGGCTGCTTGGCGAAGCGCAGGCGCCGCGTCTCGCCGCCGAGGATCGTGACGAGTTCCTCGTTGACGATCTTCAGGACCTGCTGGGCGGGGTTCAGCGCCTTGGAGACGTCGGAGCCGAGGGCACGCTCCTTGACGTTCTTGATGAACGTGCGGACGACCGGCAGGGCCACGTCGGCTTCGAGGAGGGCGATGCGGATCTCGCGCGCCGTGGCGTCGATGTCCGCCTCGGACAGCCTGCCCTTGCCGCGGAGATTCTTGAAAGTCGCGCTGAGGCGGTCGGAGAGGGTATCGAACACGGCGACGTCGGTCCTCGGAGTCGGGGGCGGTGGGCTGCCCTCCAGGGTATCTGGCCCAGCCAAGGAATCGTCCCCGCCCGTTGCATTCAACGGACGGGGACACCAGCCCCGCGAAGCGGGGAGCAATCAGCACCAGTGACGTAGCAGGCGTCCACGCCACGGGTGAGCGGAACGTCACTCCCGCAAGCTCTCCTCGAGCTTGCGTGCCACGGCCACCGCCTCGTCCCCCGCCAGGGGCGCGCCCTGCGCTTGCGTCACGTAGAAGGCGTCGACGGCGTTCGCGCCCAGCGTGGAGACGTGCATGCTGCGCACCCGCACCGCAGCGTCCTCCAGCGCCGCCCCGATCCGGAACAGCAGGCCGGGCGCGTCCTGGGCGCGTACTTCGATCACCGTGGCGTGGCGGGAGGCCGCCGAAGCGACTGTCACGCGCGCGGCGGGCGCCGCCCAGCCGCGGCGCCGGGGGTAGGCGGCGTCCCGCTCGGCGAGCCGTCCGGCGATGTCCAGCGAGCCGTCCAGGGCGCGTACGAGGTCGGCGCGCAGCCGGGCCGCCTGGGGCAGCGAGCCGTACTCCGCGGCGACCCGCCAGTTCAGCAGCAGGACGGAGCCTTCGACGCCGTCCGGCAGGTCCAGGGCGCGCAGCTCGGCCGTGCGGACGGTCAGCCGGTGCATGGCCAGCACGCCGGCCACCGCGGGCAGCACGCCCGCCTGGTCCGGTACGGCGATGAGCAGCTCCACGCCGAGCGGTTCGGGATCGCCGTCCGGCTGTTCCTCCGTGGGCGCCTCGGTCTGGGCGCGCAGGGAGAGCACCGGGCTGCCCGTGGCGATCGCCTCGATGGCCAGCCGCTCCTGTTCGGCGGTGGGCGCGCTGTCGTCGGGCTCGTCGGGCGTGTCGCCGGCGAGGACCGCTGCGACCCGCTTGACCAGGTCCGCCACGAGCGAACCCCGCCAGGAGGACCAGGCGGCGGGCCCGGTGGCCAGCGCGTCCGCCTCGGTGAGCGCGTGCAGGAGTTCCAGGGTGCTCTGCGAGCCGACCGCGTCCGCGACCGAGCGGACCGTGGCCGGGTCCTCGAGGTCGCGCCGGGTGGCCGTCTCGATCAGCAGCAGGTGGTGCCGTACGAGCGTGGAGAGGACGGCGACGTCGGCGCGGTCGAAGCCGATGCGGGCGGCGACGTCCTTGGCGATGATCTCGCCCGCCACCGAGTGGTCACCGGGCCAGCCCTTGCCGATGTCGTGCAGCAGCGCGGAGACCAGCAGCAGGTCCGGGCGGCTGACGCGGCGGGTGAACTCGGAGGCGCGCACGGCGGTCTCGATGAGATGCCGGTCGACGGTCCAGATGTGCACGGCGTTGCGCTGCGGCCGGCAGCGCACCCGCTCCCAGTCCGGCAGCAGACGCGTGATCAGGCCCTCGGCCTCCAGCGCCTCCCAGACGTCGATGGTGGGCCGGCCCGAGCCGAGCAGGGTGACCAGTTGTTCGCGTGCCTCGGCGGGCCAGGGCGTGGGCAGGGGGCGCACGGTGGCCGCGAGGCGCCGTACGGCGTGCAGGGAGAGCGGGAGTCCGGCCTGCGCGGCGGCGGCCGCCGCACGCAGGGGGAGGACGGGGTCGCGTTCGGGGCGTGCGGCGCGGGCGAGCACCACCTCGCCGTCCTGCTCCACGATCCCTTCGGCGAGCGGGGAACGCTCGGGTACGGGCTTTCCACCGCCCAGCATGGCGCGCAGCCGAGGCCGCACGGCGCGCGACCGCAGTACGCGCCCCACTTCACGCCAGGTGACATCGCTCGCATACGAGATGACCCGAGCCGCCTCGTACACCTGGCGCAGCAGCGTGTCGGCGTCGAGCAGGCCGAGCTCGGCCGCGACCTGGTCCTGCTCCTGGAGCGCAAGCCGGTCGGTCGCCCGCCCGGTCGTCAGGTGCAGGGCGTCGCGGACGTCGAGGAGCCTGCGGCGGGCGTCGTCGAGGCCCTCGCGGGGCGCGTCCGCCAGCCAGGAGGCCGCCACGGCACGCAGCGCGGTGGCGTCCCGCAGGCCGCCGCGGGCCTCCTTGATGTCCGGTTCCAGCAGGTACTGCAGCTCGCCCTGGCGTTCGGCGCGCTCGGCGCACAGCTCCTGGAGCTCGGGAAGCCGTTTGGGCGCCTGGTTGCGCCAGTCGGCGAGGACGGCCGTACGCAGTCCGGCGGTCAGGCCGAGGTCGCCGGCGAGATGGCGGGCGTCCAGGAGACCGAGGTGGACCTTCAGGTCCTCGCCGGCGGTCTTGCGGGCCTCGGCCGGGGTGCGCACCGAGTGGTCGAGGGCGAGGCCCAGGTCCCAGACCGGGTACCAGAGGCGGTCGGCGAGGGCGGCGACCGCCTTGGGGTCCTCGCCGTCGTGCAGCAGCAGGAGGTCGAGGTCGCTGCGTGGGGAGAGCTCGCCGCGGCCGTAGCCACCGACGGCGACCAGGGAGACGCCCTTCAGCTCCTCGGTGCCCGCCGTGAAGAGTCCGCTCAGCCAGTCGTCGGTCAGTTCCGCGAGGGCGGCACGGCGCGGCGGCCCGGACCGCGCCTCCTCGGTGAGGAGGCGCAGCCGGGCCGCCGCATAGCCGCTGGGTCCCGAGTCCTCTGCTTCTTTTCGCACGTCCGTGCTCGTCACCCAGCGACTCCTGTTCTGTTCTGCCGTCAGAGCGCGTCCGGGCCGCGCTCACCGGTGCGGACCCGTACGGCCGTCTCGACCGGGAGGGACCAGACCTTGCCGTCACCGATCTTGCCGGTGCGGGCTGCCTTGACGATGACGTCGATCAGCTGCTCGGCGTCGTCGTCCTCGGCCAGCACCTCGATGCGGATCTTGGGAACCAGGTCGACGGTGTACTCGGCACCACGGTAGACCTCGGTGTGTCCCCGCTGACGACCGTAGCCGCTGGCCTCGGTGACCGTCAGGCCGTGCACGCCGAAGGCCTGCAGGGCTTCCTTGATCTCGTCGAGCCGGTGGGGCTTCACGACGGCGGTGATGAGCTTCATGCGTCCACCTTCTTGCTGTCGGCGCCGACGCCGGCCGGGACGGCGGTCCGGGCGGCACCGCCGCCGGCACCGCTGAAGTCGTATGCGGTCTCGGCGTGCTCGGCCTGGTCGATACCGGCGACCTCCTCGTCCTCGGTGACCCGCATGCCGATGGTCTTGTCGAGGAGGAAGGCGAGGACCGCGGAGGCGATCAGGGAGTAGGCGAGGACCGCGCCGACACCGGCGAACTGCTTCCACAGCTGGGTGAAGGAGTGGTCGCCGTAGAAGACGCCCGTCGCGGTGGACTGGCCCTTGCCGGTGGCGAAGAAGCCGATGAGCAGGGAGCCGATGATGCCGCCGACCATGTGGACGCCGACGACGTCCAGGGAGTCGTCGTAGCCGAACTTGTACTTCAGGCCCACGGCCGCGGCGCAGGCGACACCGGCGATGGCGCCGACGGCGATCGCGCCCAGCGGGCTGACCGCACCACCGGACGGGGTGATCGCGACCAGACCGGCGACCGCACCGGAGGCGGCGCCCAGCGTGGTGAACGCGCCGTGGCGGATCTTCTCGTAGGCGAGCCAGGCCAGCATGGCGGCGGCGGTGGCGACCTGCGTGTTGACGAACATCAGCGCGCCGACGCCGTCGTCGTTGCCGAGCCACGAGCCGGCGTTGAAGCCGAACCAGCCGAACCACAGGAGCCCTGCGCCGAGCATGACCAGCGGGAGGCTGTGCGGGCGCATCGGGTCCTTCTTGAAGCCGACGCGCTTGCCGATGACCAGGATGACGCCGAGGGCACCGGCACCGGCGTTGATGTGGACCGCGGTACCACCGGCGAAGTCGATCACACCGAGCTTGAAGGCCCAGCCGTCGGCACCCCAGACCCAGTGGGCCACCGGGACGTAGACGACCGTGAGCCACAGGGCGACGAAGAGCGCCCAGGCCGAGAACTTGACGCGGTCCGCGATGGCACCGCTTATCAGGGCCGGGGTGATGACGGCGAACATCATCTGGAAGATCATGAAGACGAAGATCGGGATGGTGTAGCCGTCCCAGAGCTCCGTCAGCCCGATGTTGCTGAGGCCGAACCAGTCGGAGTTCCAGCCGATGAGGCCGTTGTGCGTACCGAAGGCAAGGGAGAAGCCGTACAACACCCACAGGATGGTGACGATCCCGATGCTGATGAAGCTCATCATCAGCATGTTCAGTGTGCTCTTGACGCGGACCATGCCTCCGTAGAAGAAGGCGAGGCCCGGGGTCATGATCAGCACCAGGGCGGAACAGATGAGCATGAAGCCTGTGTTCGCGGAGGACAGCTTGGGTGCCTCCGCGGCAAGCGTGATGGCTGCTGCCATCGGCGTCTCCTCGTCGTAGGTACGGCCCCGTGCGGGCGAAGCCAGAGCGGGTTCGTGAGGGGTGGGCCGGTTATGCGCCATGAGATTGACGCAGCGCGGTTTCGGTGGAAGCCCCTGGTTGTTTCGCCGCCGTGACGAAGACGCCGTGCGTGTTACGCGTCGATGAACTGCCGGATTCTGTCGGAATCGATCGTTATCGTGGCGCAACCTTCGGAGAAGGCAGAGAACCGGCCGCGGTCGGCCTTCCGATGACCAGGCATGGGGGAGCCGAGTCGGGCAGTTCGGGAGGGCCGGCCGCGGCCGGGGTTCTCGGGTTTTACTCGGTGGATCAGCTGGTTCAGACCGCTTCGGCCGTCTCCGGCAGCTCGATGGTGAGCCGCTCGGTCAGGTCCACGACCTCGGTGAGATCCCCGAACTCGCGCACCGCGCCGTCGACGGTCTTTCGAATACGAGTGTTGACGCGCTCGGAGCGCACCTTCTTGGCCTCCTTCATGGCCTGGGTGGCCAGGGTGGCGCTCTGCTCGGGCTCACGCTGCAGCAGATGGACCGTGGCCATGCCGATCAGGTTCAGCACGTAGGACCGCTGGTGGTCGGTGTCCCCGGCGAACTTCTGCACGGCCTTGCTCATCAGGGGCTCGGCCAGCGAGGCGTAGGTGGGGCTGCGGCCGGCCACATAGGCCAGGTCACGGAAGGAGTGGCTGTTCTCGCCGTACAGCTCGGCCTCGGAGAAGAACTGGATCCAGTCGGGGTCGGGCTCGTCCCACTCGTCCGCCTCGGCGAAGGTGTCCTCGGCCATCCGCACCGCCCGCTTGCACCGCCCGGGCTGCCCCATGTTGGCGTAGGCGCGGGCCTCCATCGCATACAGCATGGACTGGGTGCGCGGGCTCGCGCAGTCCCGGCTGCCGTACTGCGCGAGGTGGATCAGCTCCAGCGCGTCCTCGGGCCGGCCGAGGTGGATCATCTGGCGGCTCATGCTGGACAGCACGTAACTGCCGAGGGGCCGGTCACCGGCCTCCTTGGCGGCGTGCAGGGCGAGGACGAAGTACTTCTGCGCGGTCGGCTGGAGCCCGACGTCGTAACTCATCCAGCCGGCGAGCTCCGCCAGCTCGGCGGCGACCTTGAAGAGCCTTCTCGCGGTGGCCCCGGGCTGGGGCTCCTGGAGGAGGTCCGTCACCTCGTGCAGCTGTCCGACGACCGCCTTGCGGCGCAGACCGCCGCCGCACTGCGCGTCCCACTGGCGGAACATCACGGTGGTGGACTCCAGCAGGTCCAGCTCGGGCCGGGAGAGCCGGCCGCGGGCCCGGCTGGTGGGGACCGAGTCGGGTTCCGCCGACGGGGCGGGCGGCGAGGGGACGAGCCAGCGCTGCATGGGCTCGATGAGGGACGGTCCCGCGCACAGGGCCAGCGAGGTCCCGAGGAAGCCGCGCCGCGCGAGCATCAGGTCGCTGCGCGAGAACTCGCTGAGCTGGGCCACCGTCTGCGGGGCCGTCCACGGCAGGTCGACGCCGGTCGCCGAGGGCGCCTGGCGCGCCGAGCGCAGCCCGAGGTCCTCGACGGAGACGACACAGCCGAACCGCTCCGAGAACAGCTCGGACAGGATCCTGGGGATGGGCTCGCGGGGGTTCTCGCCGTCCAGCCAGCGGCGCACGCGCGAGGTGTCCGTGGAGATGTGGTTGGCGCCCAACTGGCGTGCCCGACGGTTGACTTGACGGGCCAGTTCACCCTTCGACCAGCCGCTGCGCACGAACCACGACGTGAGCAGCTCGTTCGGGCGCTTGTCCGCGCTCGCAGCGTTGTTTCCGCTTCCGCCGTTGCCGCCCACTGGAACGCCCCCACTCCCTGAGACCACTTGTCACTGAGTGCGCCAAGCCTTATCAGAATGCCGGTAAATACGGCCTGCCGTCCGGTACTTGTCACCCTTCGAACGGAGAGCCGACTTGCCTCCGGCATACCCACGAGCGCATGTGCCTCCAGGACCTGCACACTCAAAGTAATCCCACGATCACGCCCCCAGCCATGGCGATCCCGGAATCGCCACCATTCGCCACCCCTTCGGATGAACTCCCGGCGGCCTGTACGCGATTCACTTGACACGGAACGGCCTGGAATGAGCGGAGCGAAGCACTCAGGGGCGCACACGGTCGAGCACACCACCCGGAGCGCTTCAGGGCGCTGCCCGCACAGGGCGGCCACGGGGCAGCGTGAGCACGCACAGTTACTACATGCGTTCATTACGTAACCACTGGCGCGTCGGACCCGTTGGAGGGGGCATGGGCTTCACGATCGGCGGCATTCGCGAGATCCGCTCCGGCGCGCGCAGGCGCGGTCGCTCGTCCGAGTGCACCGCCGTCGCCGAGTTCACGGGGCTGTGGGGCTGGGACGCGGTGCCGGGCGCACGGGCCTCGGCGGGCGCCTGCTCGTGCGGGCGCCCCGCATGCGGCGAGCCCGGCGCGCATCCCCTGGAGTTCGCCCCCCGGGTCCCCGCCGGAGCCACCCTCGACGACGTGAGCAGGACCTGGGGGGAGTTCCCCGGGGCCGCGGTCATGCTGCCCGTCGGGCATGCGTTCGACGTGATCGACGTCGCGGAGCCCGCCGGCCGCCGCGCCCTGGTCCGCCTGGAGCGCATGGGCCTCCCGCTGGGCCCGGTCACCGCCACCCCCGAGGGCCGCACCCAGTTCTTCGTCGCCCCCGGCGCCGCCGCCGAGCTGACCGACCTCCTCTACCGCATGGGCTGGGACGACCCGGCCGCCCTCGACCTGCGCGGGCTCGGCCCCGGTACGCACATCACGGCCCCGCCCTCCGACCGCGGCGGCCTCGGCCCGGTCCGCTGGCTGCGCCCACCCGCCCTGGACGCGGCGACCCGGCCCCCGGAGGCCCGCCTGCTGCTGGGGACGCTGGCGTACGTCGCCCATCGGTCACGCGCGTAGCCGCACACCGCGCACCACAGCACCACACGCACCGGCCGAACGGTCGTACACGCCGAAGCGCCCGCTCCCAGTGCGGCTGGGGCGGGCGCTTCTCGCGGTCGTGCCAAGGTCGGTAGGGGGTCGGTCAGTCTCCGATAAGGGCGTCAACGAACGCCTCCGGCTCGAACGGCGCCAGGTCGTCCGCGCCCTCGCCGAGTCCGATGAGCTTGACCGGGACGCCGAGCTCGCGCTGGACGGCGACCACGATGCCGCCCTTCGCCGTACCGTCCAGCTTGGTCAGGACGATGCCGGTGATGTCGACGACCTCGGCGAAGACCCGGGCCTGGACGAGGCCGTTCTGCCCGGTGGTGGCGTCGAGGACGAGCAGCACCTCGTCGAGCGGGGCGTGCTTTTCGACGACCCGCTTGACCTTGCCGAGCTCGTCCATGAGCCCGGTCTTGGTGTGCAGCCGTCCGGCGGTGTCGATGAGGACGACGTCGACGCCCATCTCCTTGCCCTCCTTCACCGCGTCGAACGCGACGGAGGCGGGGTCGCCGGCCTCGGGGCCACGCACGGTGTGGGCGCCGACCCGCTCGCCCCAGGTCTGGAGCTGGTCGGCGGCGGCGGCGCGGAAGGTGTCGGCGGCGCCGAGGACGACGGTCCGCCCGTCGGCGACGAGCACGCGCGCGAGCTTGCCGGTGGTGGTGGTCTTGCCGGTGCCGTTGACCCCGACGACCATCACGATGCCGGGCTTGCGGTCCTCGGGCTCGGTCTTCACGGTGCGGTCGACCTCGGTGCCGACCAGCTTGAGCAGCTCCTCGCGCAGCAGGGCGCGCAGCTCCTCGGGGGTGCGGGTGCCGAGCACCCTGACGCGCTCGCGCAGCCGCTCGACCAGCTCCTGGGTGGGGGTCACGCCGACGTCGGCGGTGAGCAGCGTGTCCTCGATCTCCTCCCAGGTGTCGTCGTCGAGGTGCTCACGTGAGAGCAGCGTGAGCAGCCCCTTGCCGAGGGCGTTCTGCGAGCGGGAGAGGCGGGCGCGGAGGCGGATCAGCCGCCCCTCGGTGGGCTCCGGGATCTCGAGCTCGGGGACCTCGAGGGCAGGCGGTTCCTCGACGGCGACGCCGGTCGAGCCGCCGTCGGGAAGATCCACCTCCTCGATCGTGCGGCGCGGTTCGTCGCGCGGCGTCTCGGCCTCGTCGCCGACGTGCGGTTCGGCCGGAGGGGCGGTGAGGTCGGGCGCGGTGGGGGGCGGCGGGGGCAGCGACTTCTTCCG
The DNA here is from genome assembly GCF_055581185.1 of Streptomyces sp. NPDC031474. Lineage (NCBI taxonomy): Bacteria > Bacillati > Actinomycetota > Actinomycetes > Kitasatosporales > Streptomycetaceae > Streptomyces > Streptomyces sp. NPDC031474. The sequence continues at coordinate 254,604 of NZ_JBVIJX010000011.1, read as the reverse complement.
TCGACTGCCGACGACGAGCCCGCCGAGCACCGCGAGCACGACCACGGCGATGACTACAGCAAGGATGACGGTTTCCATAACGCCTCCAGTATGGCGTGACCTTTCTCCGCTGCGGCGGGTGGCGGCCCGGCGGCGCGTCAGTCGGCCGACCCATGGCCATCTGACACTGCGTCAGCTACGGTCCCCCACACATCCGCCGAAGGGGGCCCTCATGCCCGTCACCGTCGTTCGTTTCAACCTCGTCGCTCCCGGTGCGACCCCCGCCGAGCTCGGCGAGCGTTACCGGGCCGCGCTGGAGATGGCCGCGTATGCCGACGAGCACGGGGTGACCCTCCTGCAGACCGAGGAGCATCACGGCGTCGAGAACAACTGGCTGCCGTCGCCGTTCGCCTTCGCGGGCGCGGTGCTCGGTGCGACCCGGCGGCTGGCGGTGACCGTTTCCGCCGTCATCGGCCCACTGCACGATCCGCTGCGGCTCGCTGAGGACATCGCCGTGCTCGATCTGCTGAGCGGCGGCCGGCTGGTCACGGTCGCCGGGATCGGCTACCGGCCCGAGGAGTACGCGCGGGCCGGGGTGGACTGGAAGCGGCGGGGCCGGCTTCAGGACGAGCTGCTGGAGACCGTGCTGAAGGCCTGGACCGGCGAGGAGTTCGAGTATCGCGGCCGTACGGTACGGGTCACCCCGCGCCCCGCGTCCGAACCGCACCCCCTCCTGCTGGTCGGCGGCTCGTCGAAGGCCGCCGCCCGGCGGGCCGCCCGGCTCGGGCTGCCGTTCTTCCCGAGCGCGCACCTTCCGGAGCTGGAGGCGTACTACAAGGAGCGGCTCGTGGAGTACGGGACGTCGGGGTGGACGATGATGCCGGGCACCGAGACGCCGTTGCTGCACGTCGCCGAGGATCCGGACCGGGCGTGGGCCGCGTACGGCGATCACTTCCTGCACGAGGCACGGACGTACGCCTCCTGGCAGTCCGGCGAGATCCGCTCGGCGGTGAAGTCGGGGGCGATGACGGTCGAGGAACTCCGGGACGAGGGCGTGTACCGGATTCTCACGCCGGACGCGTGTGTGGCGCAGGACCTCGACAATCTGGTCCTGCATCCGCTGGCGGGCGGGATGCCGGTGGCGGAGGGGTGGCGGAGTCTGCGGTTGTTCTGCGAAAACGTACTGCCCCGGCTCGGGGGGTGAGCCGGGGCAGTACGTCCTACGGGTGTCGAGGAGCGGGCAGCGGGGACTTGGCCCGGCTCCTCGAGCTTGAGGGGAGCCTCCTGTACGAGGCTCAGCCCATCTCCTCCAGCGCCTTGCCCTTCGTCTCCTTGACGTACTTGAGGACGAACGGGATGGAGAGCGCGGCGAAGACCGTGTAGATCACGTAGGTCACGGAGAGGTTCCAGTCGGCCAGGGACGGGAAGCTCGCCGTGATGGCCCAGTTGGCGATCCACTGTGCGGAGGCGGCCACGCCCAGGGCGGCGGCGCGGATCCGGTTGGGGAACATCTCGCCGAGGAAGACCCAGACGACGACACCCCAGGACAGCGCGAAGAAGAGGACGAACACATGGGCGGCGATCAGGGCGATCCAGCCCTGCGTGGCCGGGAGCTTGCCGTCGACCAGGTCGAAGCTGAACGCCCAGGCCTCCAGCGCGAGGCCGACGACCATGCCGACGGAGCCGATGAGGGCGAGCGGCTTGCGGCCGACGCGGTCCACGAAGATCATCGCGATCACGGTGCCGACGATGTTGATGATCGAGGTCGTGAAGGAGTAGAAGAACGAGTCCGTCGGGTCGACGCCGACCGACTGCCACAGCGTCGAGGAGTAGTAGAACGCGACGTTGATGCCGACGAACTGCTGGAAGACCGACAGGCCGATGCCGATCCAGACGATCGGCTTGAAGAAGAAGCCGCCGCCGAGCAGGTCCTTGAAGGTGGACTTGTGCTCGCTCTTCATGGCGTGCTCGATCTCGGTGACGCGGGCGTCCAGGTCGGAGCTGTTGCCCTCGACCTCTTCGAGGATCTCGCGGGCGCGGTCGTGCTTGCCGACGGAGATCAGGAAGCGGGGGGACTCGGGGATGGCGAAGGAGAGCAGGCCGTAGAGGACGGCCGGGACGACCATCACGCCGAGCATGACCTGCCAGGCCTCCAGGCCCATGAGCTTGCCGCGCTGGTCGCCGCCGGCGGAGTTCAGCAGGCCCCAGTTGACCAGCTGCGAGATGGCGATGCCGATGACGATGGCGGCCTGCTGGAAGGAGCCGAGGCGGCCGCGGTAGGCGGGCGGGGCGACCTCGGCGATGTAGGCGGGGCCGATGACGGAGGCCATGCCGATGGCGAAGCCGCCGACGACGCGCCACATGGCGAAGTCCCACAGCGCGAAGGGCAGGGCCGAGCCGACGGCGCTGACGGTGAACAGCACGGCGGCGATCTGCATGACCCGGATACGGCCGATGCGGTCGGCGATCCGTCCGGCGTAGGCGGCGCCGATGGCGCAGCCGATCAGGGCGATGGCGATGACCTGCGCCAGGGCCGCGGAGCCGACGTCGTAGCGGTCCCTGATCGCCTCGACGGCGCCGTTGATGACGGAGCTGTCGTAGCCGAAGAGGAAGCCGCCCATCGCGGCCGCCGCCGCGATGAAGATGACGTGCCCGAGATGATCGGGGTGAGCCGCCTTGGCTCCTGACTGTTGTGCCTGCGCTGTGCTCACGTTCCACTCCCTCGTGGGACCCCCAGATAGGTGGTACCTGAAGGTAAATTCGACGTTTCAGAGACTATGCCTTCAAGTCTCAAAATCAAACGGGGGGAATTGTGAGATCGCAGACATGAGAGGGTCACATTCGTTCACTTCTTGAACGCATATGGGGTCAGCGGAGGCGCTGACTGATCACCTTCGACACTCCGTCGCCCTGCATGGACACGCCGTACAGCGCGTCGGCGACCTCCATCGTGCGCTTCTGGTGCGTGATCACGATCAGCTGCGAGGACTCCTGCAGCTCCTGCATGATGCGGATGAGCCGCTGCAGGTTGGTGTCGTCGAGGGCGGCCTCGACCTCGTCCATGACGTAGAACGGGCTGGGTCGGGCCTTGAAGATCGACACCAGCATCGCGACGGCGGTCAGCGACCGCTCGCCGCCGGAGAGCAGGCTGAGCCGCTTGACCTTCTTGCCCGGCGGCCGGGCCTCCACGTCCACACCCGTGGTGAGCATGTTGTCGGGATCGGTCAGGATCAGCCGGCCTTCCCCACCGGGGAACAGCCGGCTGAAGACCCCCTCGAACTGTCTCGCCGTGTCCCGGAACGCCTCGGTGAAGACCTGCTCGACGCGCTCGTCGACCTCCTTCACCACCTGAAGCAGGTCGGCGCGGGTCTTCTTGAGGTCCTCCAGCTGCTCGCTGAGGAACTTGTGCCGTTCCTCCAGCGCGGAGAACTCCTCCAGGGCCAGCGGGTTCACCTTGCCGAGCTGCTGATACGCCCGCTCGGCCGCCTTCAGCCGCTTCTCCTGCTCGGCCCGCACGAACGGTCTCGGCTGGTTGCGCGGGTCCTCGGGGTCCTCGGGGAGCTGCTCCCCCTCGGCGGGCGGCGAGGGGGGCACGAGCTGATGCGGCCCGTACTCGGAGACCAGCCCGGCGCTCTCCACGCCCAGCTCCTCCAGCGCCTTGGTCTCCAGCTGCTCGATCCGCATCCGCTTCTCCGCGCCGAGCACCTCACCCCGGTGGACCGAGTCCGTCAGCTTGTCGAGTTCGGCCTTGAGATCGCGCCCGGCGGTGCGGGCGGCGGCCAGTTCCTGCTCGCGCCGCGCCTTGGCCGCGTCGGCGGCGACCCGCTCCGCCTCGGCCCGCCCGAGGGACACCTCGACGTGCGCGAGCAGCTGCCGCGCGCCGGAGCCCACGGCCTGCGCGACGGCGGCCTCGTGCCGCAGCCGCTCCCGCCGCTGCTCGGCACGCGCGCGTGCCTCGCGTTCCGCCCGCGCGGCCCGGTCCAGCGAGTCGGCCCGTCCGGCCAGCCCCTTGACCCGCTCCTCGTGCGTACGGACCTGGAGCCGCGCCTCCATCTCGGTCTGGCGTGCGTTGGCCCCGTCGGCGGCGAGCCGGTCCCGCACGGAGGTGTCGGGCTCCTCCTCGACCGGCATCTCCTCGGCGACGGCCAGCCGTTCGGCGAGCACCTCGGCATCTTCCACGGCCTTGTCGAGCGCCTCCTGCGCCCGCGCCGCGGCGGCAGTGGACCGCTCGGCCTCGCCCGCGGCGCCCCTCGCCTGGCCCGCGAGCCGCCCGAGCTGCTGGGCCACGGCCGACTTCTCCCGGTCGGCGGCCCGCCGCCGCTCCCCCAACTCCTCGACGAGCGCGGCGGATTCCTTGCGCCGCTGACCGGCCGTGTGCTGCGCCCGGGTCAACTCCTCGCACCGCACGGCCAGCTCTTCGAGCTCGGCGGCGGCCTCGTCGACCGACGCCTGCACCTCCAGCAGCGACGGCGCCCCGGCCGACCCTCCGTGCGCGAAGTGCGCCCCGAGCAGGTCGCCCTCGGCGGTGACGGCGGTGAGGTCGGGCCGCGCGTAGACGAGTTCCTCGGCGTCCTCCAGCGTGCCGACGACGACGATCCCCCGCAGCAGCCGCCGCACGGCGGGCATCAGCTCCAAGGGGCCACGGACAAGATCGGCGGCGTACGGCGGGCCGTCCGGCCGTGACTCCTGCGCCGCGGCCTCGGGGGCGCCGCTGAGCAGCAGCGGCGCCCGGCCGGCGTCCTGTTTGCGCAGGAGGCGAATCGCTTCGGCGGCGGCGGACGGGGTGGTCACGGCGAGGGCGTCCGCCGCGGCCCCGAAGGCGGCGGCGAGCGGGACCTCGTATCCCGGGGTCACCGTCAGCAGTTCGGCCGCCGGGCCCAGCAGGCCGCCGAGGCGGTCCCGGGCGCCGAGCAGCGCGCCCGTGCCGTCCTTGCGGCGCAGGCCCAGCGCCAGGGTCTCGTGGCGGGCCTGCGTCGCGGCGCGCCGGCGTTCGGCTGTCGTGGCCGCCTCGCGGGCGGCGGTGAGGGCGGCCTCCGCCTCGGCGAGCCGCCGCCTGGCCGTCTCGTGCTGTTCGCCCAGTTCCTGATCGCCGGCGTCGAGGCCGTCGACCTCCGCCTTCAGGGCCTCGTACTCCTCCTGCGCGGTGACGGCCCGTTCCTGGGCCTCGTCGCGGGCGGCGGCCAGGCGGTCGATCTCGGCCTGGGCGGAGGCGGCGCGTGAACGGGCCGCGTTGACCTGGCCGTTCAGCCGGGCCAGGCCCTCGCGGCGGTCGGCGATGGCCCGGGCGACGTCCTTGAGGCGGCGTTCCTCGGCGGCGAGCTCCCGCTCCAGGTCGGCGCGGTGGGCGACGGTGTCGTCCAGGGCGTGCTGGGCCGCTTCCAGGGCGGCCTCCAGCTCGGCCTCCTGCTCGCGGACGCGGGCGGCCTCCCGCTCCATGTCCTCGGGGTCACGCCCGCGGCGCTCCTCCGGGGGCGTGGAGGTGGCGCTCTTCACGCGCGCGTCGGCGAGCGAGACCGTGCCGCGGACGCGTTCGGCGAGCTGGGACAGTTCGTACCAGGTCTGCTGAGCGCGCTGGAGGCGCGGCGTCAGCTGCCGGACCTCGTCCTCCAGGAGGGCTTCGCGCTGGAGGGCCTTCCTCAGCTCCTGCTCGGCGGCTTCCTTGCGCTCCTTGAGGGCGGCCTCGTCGGCGACCTCGGTCCGCAGGGCCTCCCGCAGCCGTACGAGATCGTCGGCCAGCAGGCGGAGCCGGGCGTCCCTGAGGTCCGCCTGGATGACGGCGGCCCTTCTCGCCACCGCCGCCTGGCGGCCCAGGGGCTTGAGCTGACGCCGGAGTTCGTCGGTCAGGTCCTGCACCCGCGCGAGGTTGGCCTGCATCGCGTCCAGCTTGCGGAGGGCCTTCTCCTTGCGCTTGCGGTGCTTGAGGACGCCCGCCGCCTCCTCGATGAAGGCGCGGCGGCCCATGGGGTCGGCGTGCAGGACGGAGTCGAGCTGTCCCTGGCCGACGATGACGTGCATCTCGCGGCCGATGCCGGAGTCGGACAGCAGGTCCTGGATGTCGAGGAGGCGGCAGGTGTCACCGTTGATCTGGTATTCGCTGCCACCGTTGCGGAACATGATCCGCGTGATGGTGACCTCGGCGTACTCGATGGGCAGCGCGCCGTCGGAGTTGTCGATGGTCAGGGACACCTCGGCGCGGCCCAGCGGGGGGCGCCCGGTGGTGCCGGCGAAGATGACGTCCTCCATCTTGCCGCCGCGCAGCGACTTGGCGCCCTGTTCGCCCATGACCCAGCTGAGGGCGTCGACGACGTTGGACTTGCCCGAGCCGTTCGGACCGACGACACACGTGATCCCCGGTTCGAACCGGAGCGTGGTCGCCGAGGCGAACGACTTGAACCCCCGGAGGGTCAGGGCCTTGAGGTGCACGGCGCTGGACTCTACCTTCCGGGGGTGTCTCACTCCATGAACCCGCGGTTTCACCCATGAACGCGCAGGGCACACCAAACGTTAAGAGACTGAAAGGGTGCGCGGGGGAGCGAACGTCGCGGCACGGAGTAGTCGGGGCACGGAGCAAGGGCTGGAAGACGGGGGCGGGAGCGCAAAGAAAGAAGGGACGCCGAAGCGTCCCTTGCAAACTCTGACAACTTAGCGGTCCGACGCGGTTGATATGAGCCGCCCGACCACTGCGTGTGCCGTTGTGCAGCGGTGCAGCGATCAGGTGAGCGCAGGCTCCGCCTGGCGTGCGTCGATGCTCTCCAGAAGCGAGTCGTGAGAAGCGGCAGCCGTCAGCGCGTCGTTCTCGGCCTGGATCCGTCCGAGCTCGGATTCCAGGTCCTGTACACGCTGCTGGAGCCGTCGCATCTCGGCGAGGAGTCGCGGGTCGGAGCCGCCGACGTAACCGAGAAGCGCCTTTGCCATGATGGATGGTCCTCCACACTGAGTGACCGACCGAAGCGGTGTGGGTCGTGAGGGATTCGCACCCGCGGTGCCTGGCAGGATCTTGTTCGTGCTGCCGTTCATCCATGCCAAACAGCTAAGGTGCGCGGGGTGCTTTTAGCGTCTCACCAAAAAGTTTGACGGTCAACACGATCACGCCCCGTATTGGCGGGCATCCCGGTGGCGCGCGGCCGAAACGGCGGCGCTGCGGCTCCTGCGGGGACCTCGAGGCGTGGCGATCATCCTTACGTGCGGAGCCTCCCACCGCAAGGAGTTCTTGGCAACCACCTGGCCCTTTCTGCTGGGGGCAGGTGCCAGTGGCATGTCCCTCCGCTTACCCGGGCCCGCTCAGCGCGGACTCCTCAGCGGATCGCGAAGCCGTCGTAGCCGCCGCGCGGTGTGTCCCAGATCTCGGTGACACCGTCCACGCGCCCGGGCGTGTCGTCACCCAGGAGCCACCCCAGCAATCCCTCGCACCCCTCACGAGTCCCCTCCGCGACGACTTGAACCCGTCCGTCGGCCAAATTGAGAGCAAAACCACTCAGGCCGCCGATCTCCAGGGCCTTGGCCCGCGTGAACCAGCGGAATCCCACGCCCTGGACGCGTCCGCGCACCCAGGCGACCAGCCGTACATCCTCGCTCATGGGTGCAACCTAACCGGGCAAAGTCACACGAGGCACTTCCTCCCTCAGCCCCATGCGGTACCGTCCCCACCCAATGATTCTCATCTGAAACTCACTCGATCGGGTGAGTCAGGTTGACCGGAAGGCCCAGGAGGCGCGCGTCGCCCCGGGCTGCGGCCGACCGTTGGGAACACCGCTCGGACGAGGAAGGCAAGGACATGGGACGCCACCGACGCTCCGCCGCCGGCCGCGCCGCCACGGGCCGCGCCACGGGGGTCACACAGACGCACGGCTCGCACGCGGACAGTAACAACCCGCAGGACTCGTACGCCGGCGACCGCCCCACGACGGGGATCGCGCCGTATCTGAACCCGGAGGCCTACGCCGACTCCGTCGCGAAGAGCCAGGAGTACCTGTTCGCCACCGAGGACAGGTACGGCCACGGCGGCTACGGCCACGACGGGTACGGCCACGCCGACACCGCGGTGTTCGCGACCGACGGCTTCACGCCGGGCGGCGGGTCCGGGCCCGCGGGTCCGGGCCGGGGCAGTGCGAGCCGACGCCGGAAGAAGAGGGTCGTCACCCCGGTCAAGTCGGGTCTGCTCGGGGTGTCCGCGGCAGTCGCCATCGGCACCGTCGCCGTGGCCACGGGTGTGGTGCCCGGTCTCGACAGCTACCGCATCGGCGGCGACAGCGGTTCCGGCGACAAGGTCCAGGCCGCCGGCTCGCCGACCAACTCCGCCTCCGAGCAGGGCGGCACGTCCGGCTCCGCCGACCCCGAGCGCGGCTCCACGTCGACCAGCCGCGACGCCGGCCGGTCCGCCTCGCCGTCCCCCGCCTCTCCCACCCCCTCCGTCTCCACTTCGTCGGCGGCGCCGACCAAGACGGCCACCGAGAAGCCGGAGGCCACTGGGACCACGCCTTCGACGGAGCCGCGGAGCACTCCTTCCAAGTCGAAGAAGACGGTCACCAAGGCGCCGCAGAGGGCCGAGTCGCCGGTGACGGTCTCGGCCGAGACGCAGGCGGCGGCCGAGGTGCTGAAACTCGTCAACGAGGAGCGGTCCAAGGTCGGCTGCAGCGCCCTCTCCGCGAACAGCGCACTGTCGAACCTGGCCGAGAAGTTCAGCGACGACATGGCGGCGCGGGGGTTCTTCGACCACACCGACCCGGACGGGGCGACCCCGTGGGACCGGGCGGCCAAGGCCGGCATATCCGACCTCGGCGGGGAGAACATAGCCCGGGGCCAGGCCGACGCGGCCGCGGTCATGGAGGCCTGGATGAACAGCCCCGGCCACCGCGCGAACATCCTGAACTGCGACTTCAAGACGCTGGGCGTCGGCGTCCACTTCGGGTCCGGCGGACCCTGGTGGACGCAGGACTTCGGGTACTAGGCACGCGCGACAGACCCCGCAGAAACGATCAAGCAGCCGGAGACCGGCCGGCGACGAAGACGCGGGGTCCCTCGGTCGACAGCTGAGGCGTGCAGCAGCCGATCGCCTGCACTAACAAAAAGTTAGCGCATCCTTTTGGTATGCGCAGTGCCGTACGCTTGGGGCATGAACATCACCCACGTGCGCGCGGAGGACCAGGACCTCCCGTTCAACGTCTTCGCCAAGGCCTGCCCCTCGCGTGGCACGCTGGAGCACGTCACGGGCCGCTGGGGCGGACTCACGCTCGGGGCGCTGTACGAGGGTTCGCTGCGCTTCAACGAGCTGCGCCGCCGGGTCGACGGCGTGAGCGAGAAGATGCTGTCCCAGACGCTGCACGCGCTGGAGCGCGACGGCCTGGTGCATCGCGAGGCCCAGCCCACCAACCCGCCGCGCGTGGACTACGAGCTGACCCCGCTCGGGCGCGAGGTGGCCGAGCGCCTCCTCGCCCTCATCCACCTGCTGGAAGGGCGGATGGGCGACGTCCTGACGGCCCGCGAGCACTACGACGGGACGCGCGGCGCCCTCTGACACTTCGGGCAGAAGTAGCTGGACCGGTTCATCCACGGGCGCCGGCGCATCGGCGTGGCGCACCGCCTGCAGGGCAGGCCCTCCCGGCCGTACGCGTCCAGGGACCGGTCGAAGTAGCCCGACTCGCCGTTGACGTTGACATAGAGGCTGTCGAAGCTGGTGCCGCCGACGGCCAGGGCCGCGTTCATCACGTCGCGGACATGGCCCAGGAGTTCGAGTGTGCGCGGGCGCGTGAAGGTCGCGGTCGGACGCTCGTAGTGGAGGCGGGCGCGCCACAGCGCCTCGTCCGCGTAGATGTTGCCGACGCCGCTGATCAGCGACTGGTCGAGCAGGGCCCGCTTGATGGTGGTGCGTCTGCGGCGCAGCGCCCGGTGGAAGGCCTCGTCGTCGAACAGCGGGTCGAGGGGGTCGCGGGCGATGTGCGCGATGACGTCCGGCAGGCCGTCGGGGGTGGTGTCGTGCAGCGACAGGCCGCCGAAGGTGCGCTGGTCGACGAAGCGCAGTTCGGTGTTCACCTCGTCGGCGAAGCGCACGCGGATGCGCAGGTGTTTCTCGTCGGGGGCCTCGTGCGGCTGGACCAGGAGCTGGCCGCTCATGCCGAGGTGGGCCAGGATCGCCTGGTCGGTGTCCTCCAGCGGCAGCCACAGGTACTTGCCGCGCCGGCTCGGGGTGCCGATGCGGTGGCCCTTGAGGCGGTGCGCGAAGTCGTCGGCGCCGGCCGGGTGACGGCGTACGGCCCGCGGGTGCAGCACCTCGGCGTCGGCGACCGTGCGATGGGCGACCCACCGCTCCAGACCGCGCCGGACGACCTCGACCTCGGGCAACTCGGGCATGGGATCCCCCGTACGGAACGCCCGCCTCCCAGCGGGGGCGGGCGCTCGTCTCGTACTGCTGTTCTACTGAACTGTTGTTCGTCAGGCGGAGGCGGACTCGGGGTCCGGGCTGCCGTCGACGGTCTCGACGGCCTGTGCCGCCTTCGCCGCCTTGGCACGCTCGTCCGCCGCGGCGTGGATCGCGCGCCAGGCGGACTCGGCGGCCTGTTGCTCCGCCTCCTTCTTGCTGCGGCCGGTGCCGGTGCCGTACGAGACGCCTCCGACGCGGGCGGCAGCAGTGAAGGTCTTCTCGTGATCGGGGCCGGTCTCCGTGACCAGGTACTCGGGGACGCCGAGCCCCTCGGTCGCGGTCAGCTCCTGGAGGCTGGTCTTCCAGTCCAGGCCGGCGCCGAGGTTCGAGGACTTCTCGATCAGCGGGTCGAACAGGCGGTGTACCAGTTCGGAGGCCGCGTCGAGGCCCTGGTCGAGATAGACCGCGCCGATCACCGCTTCGAGGGTGTCGGCGAGGATGGATGCCTTGTCCCGGCCGCCCGTGCCCTCTTCACCCCGGCCGAGCCGGATGAAGGAGCCCAGGTCGAGGCCACGACCGACCTCCGCCAGCGCACGCGAGTTGACCACCGCGGCCCGCAGCTTGGCCAGTTGGCCTTCGGGCAGGTCGGGGTGGGTGCGGTACAGCGTGTCCGTGACGACGAGGCCGAGCACGGAGTCCCCGAGGAACTCCAGCCGCTCGTTCGTCGGCAGGCCGCCGTTCTCGTACGCGAAGGAACGGTGGGTCAGCGCACGCACCAGAAGGGCGGACTCGAGCTGATAGCCGAGCCGCCCTTCCAGAAGCGTGTGGGACGAGGCCGTGTTCTCCGCCTTTTTCTTGGCGGTCGTGTCCGCCTTGGCGTCAGACATGGAGCCTCTCACCAGCCGCTCAGACCTCGAGGACCTGGCGCTTGTTGTAGGTGCCACAAGACGGGCACGCGATGTGCTGCAGCTTGGGCTCGTGGCAGCGCTCGCACGCAACCAGGGTGGGGACCGCAGCCTTCCACTGCGACCGGCGGTGGCGCGTGTTGCTGCGCGACATCTTCCGCTTCGGAACAGCCACGGCTACTTCTCCTGCTTCTCGTCGGCGTGCGCTGAAGGAAGCGCGCCGCCGCTCATCTCGTCCTTCTCGCCGTCTCCGAGTGAACCGGCGAGTCCCTGCAGTGCCGCCCAACGAACGTCGACGGCGTCGTGGTGGTGGTCCGGGTCGTCCGTGAGCCGCGCTCCGCACTCGGAGCACAGGCCCAGGCAGTCGTCCTGGCACACCGGCTGCATCGGCAGTGCGAGCACCACCGCATCGCGCAGCACGGGCTCGAGGTCGAACAGGCCGTCCTCGATGAAGAGCCTGTCCTCGTCTTCCTCGGCGTCGTCGACCGGCTCCGCCTTGGGGCGGCCCCGGTCATCGGCGTCAGGGTACGAGAACATCTCCTGGAAGTCCGCTTCGAGCTCCAGCTCCAGCGGCTCCAGACACCTTACGCACTCCCCCTCGGCCTGTGCACGGGCGGCGCCTGTGACGAGCACACCTTCCATGACCGACTCGAGCCGGAGTTCGAGCTCCACCGGGGCGCCTTCCGGCACTCCGATCACTCCCTGGATCCCGAGATCCTTGGGAGCGTCGATCTCGCGGGTCAGGCGCTGCAGCGCACCGGGCCGCCGCCCCAGCTCGTGCGGGTCGAACACGAGAGGCTTGCGGTGGTCGAGGCGGGCGTTCAGGGCCATTCCTGCTTTCGATCTGCTGAGCTCGGGGCCGCCGCCCTTCGGTGTTCCCGGGCAGCGGTGATCGCGGGCGTATACGCAGTCAGCGAAGCGCACACACGACCGAAGAGACAGGATACTGGAGCTTTCGCCCACAGCCCAATCGGGTGGGCGCGACCCCGTTCCGAAGGTCCTACAGGCCGCGTTCCTGCTCGTAGGCGCGCAGTTGTTCGGCGCTGATCATGCCGGTGTCGAAGAGGCTGGTCTCGTCGAGCGCGTACCCCTGCTGGGACTGGTGCTGCTGGGGCTGGTGCGACTGCTGGGGCTGCTGGGGCTGTTGCGCGGCCTGGTGGGGATCGTAGGCCGCCTGCTGGGTGTCGTAGCCCTGGTGGGGGGCTCCTGCCCCCTGGCCGTATTCGAAGTTCGAGGAGTAGGGGTCGGCCTGCTGGTAGCCGTACGCGTCCTGCTGGCCGTAGCCCTGCTGCCGGCCGTAGGCGCCTGCGTACGGGTCCGGCTGCTGCTGGTAGGCATAGGCCTCCTGCGGCTGCTCGTACGGCTGCTGGGCGGGCTGGCCGGCCGCCGCCGCGTCCTGCTCGGCGAGGGCGGTCAGGTCGGCGAGGTAGTCGGCGTCGGAGGAGTGCTGGAACGTCGTGCTGTCGTCGGCGAGTGCGCCGAGGTCGTCCGTGGCGATGCGGCCGTGCAGCTTCTGACGGCCGCGGCCGACCGCCTCCAGGGTCTTGGCGAGAACGGCCTCGAAGGCGCCCAGCTTGGTGTCGACGTAGGTGTCGGCGTCGCGGCGCAGGGTCTCCGGGTCGTGGCTGCGCTCGGGGGCGTCCTCGTCCTCGTAGCCGTTCTCGTCGACGCCCGGGCCGGTGCCGAGGAGCTTCTCGCGGCCGCGGCCGACGGAGCCGAGCGTCTTGGTGAGGACGACCTCGAAGTTGGCGAGCTTGGAGTCGACGTAGTCGTCGGCCTCCGCGCGGACGTCCTCGGCCTCCTTGCGGGCCTCGGCGAGGATGCGGTCGGCCTCGGCCTGGGAGCGGCGGGCGATCTCGGTGTCGGAGATGAGGGAGCCGCGCTCGGCGTGCGCGGTGGAGATGATCCGCTCGGCCTCCTGGCGGGCCTGCTCGACCATCTGGTCCCGGCCGCCGATCAGCTCCTGGGCCTGGGCGAGCGAGTCGGGCAGGGCCGCGCGCACCTCTTCGAGCAGGGCGAGCAGGTCCGCGCGGTTGACCACGCACGAGGCCGACATCGGCATCGACCGGGCACTGGAGACCGCCGTGACGATCTCGTCGAGCTTCTTCTGCACGTCCACCGGTTGCTCGCCACTCTCTACAGCTGTGTTGGAGACGGACGGGACGACTGTAGCCCCATCAGTCCTTCCGCAGGCGTTCGTTGAGCGCCTCCAGGACGATCGCGGGAACGAGGTGGGAGACGTCCCCGCCCCAGGTGGCGACCTCCTTGACCAGGGAGGAGGAGAGGAAGCTGTAGGTGGGGTTGGTGGGCACGAACAGCGTCTCGACGCCCGAGAGGCCGTTGTTCATCTGGGCCATCTGCAGCTCGTAGTCGAAGTCGCTGACCGCGCGCAGGCCCTTGACGATGGCCGGGATGTCGCGCTGCTTGCAGAAGTCGACGAGGAGGCCGTGGAAGGCCTCGACGCGGACGTTGCCGTACTCGGCGGTGACCTGGCGGATCAGGTCGATCCGCTCGTCGATCTCGAACAGGCCCTTCTTGGACTTGTTGATCATGACCGCGACATAGACCTCGTCATACAGACGGGAGGCGCGGGAAATGATGTCGAGGTGTCCGTTGGTGATCGGGTCGAACGACCCGGGACAGACGGCACGGCGCACTTGTGGTCCCTCGCTCTCCGGTCCGGTCATCGCGCGTCTTCGCACGTAGAGGCGGCGCGACCGTACCAAAACGTTCCCTCGCCGTAGCGACGGGCCCGGAGCGCTTCGAAGCCGTCCGGCCAGTGGAACTCCCCGCCTCTGGTGCTGCGCTCCACGGTGACGATCGTCTCCGGCGCGAGCCAGCCTCCCGAGCGGAGTGTGAGGAGAATCTCCCGGAGATCGTGATCTGTGACGGCGTACGGCGGATCGAGGAAGACGATGTCGTACGGGTCCGCCGGTGCCGGTGTCCGGATGATCTGTTCGGCTTTGCCCGACCTCACCTCGGCGCCGGGGAGGCCGAGACTCCTGACGTTCTCGCGGATGGTGCGGGCCGCCCTGGCGTCTGCCTCGACGAGGAGGGTGTGGGCGGCGCCCCGGGACAGGGCCTCCAGTCCTACGGCGCCCGAGCCCGCGTAGAGGTCGAGGACGCGTTCGCCGTCCAGGGGGCCGCCGAGGAGCGATTCCCAGGTGGAGAGGAGACCTTCGCGTGCGCGGTCGGAGGTGGGGCGGGTTCCGTTGCCGGGTGGCACGGTCAGGCGGCGGCCCCCGGCCTTGCCGGCGATCACGCGGGTCATCTTCGGTCCTTGTTCGGGGGCGGTTACGGAATCAGTTTGGCAGCTGGTCCGTCGTGGTTGCTCGCCCTCGCGCGGCGATCGCCGCATATTCCATAGGGCCCCGCGCCCCTGGGCGGGTCGGCTCACCCCTTTTCCAGGTACTGCTCCCTCTCCTCGTCCACCAGGGCGTCCAGTGCCGTCCGCAGCCCAGGCAGGCTGGTCAGCTCGGGGTCTGCCGCCACGACTTCCGTGGCCTCCTCCCTCGCTTCCGCGATGATCTCCTCGTCCTCGATGACGGCCAGGACGCGCAGGCTGGTCCGAGCACCCGACTGGGCCTGGCCCAGGACGTCGCCCTCGCGGCGCTGTTCCAGGTCGATGCGGGAGAGTTCGAAGCCGTCGAGGGTGCCGGCGACCGCGTTGAGGCGCTGACGGGCCGGGCTCGCCTCCGGCATCTCCGTCACCAGCAGGCAGAGGCCGGGGGCCGAGCCACGCCCCACCCGGCCGCGCAGCTGGTGCAGCTGGGAGACGCCGAAGCGGTCGGCGTCCATGATCACCATCGCGGTGGCGTTCGGGACGTTGACGCCGACCTCGATGACGGTCGTGGCGACCAGGACGTCGGTGTCGCCCGCGGCGAAGCGGCGCATCACGGCGTCCTTGTCGTCGGGGGGCATGCGGCCGTGCAGGACTTCGACCCGGAGGCCCTGGAGGGGGCCTTGGGAGAGCTGGTCGGCCATGTCCAGGACGGCGAGCGGCGGGCGTTTCTCGGCCTCGTCCTCCGCGGACTTTTTGGCCTTCTTCGGGTCGTCCTCCTCGTCGCCGATCCGGGGGCAGACGACGTACGCCTGATGGCCGTTGCTCACCTCCTCGCGCACGCGCTCCCACGCGCGCGCCAGGAAGTGGGGTTTGTCCGCGGCCGGGACGACATGACTGGCGATCGGCGAGCGGCCGGCCGGGAGCTGGTCGAGGACGGAGGTCTCCAGGTCGCCGAAGACGGTCATGGCGACGGTGCGCGGGATGGGCGTGGCCGTCATGACGAGCAGGTGCGGGGGTTGCTTGCCCTTGCCGCGCAGGGCGTCGCGCTGTTCGACGCCGAAGCGGTGCTGTTCGTCGACCACGACCAGCCCGAGGTCGTGGAACTGGACCTTGTCCTCGATCAGCGCGTGCGTGCCGATCACGATGCCGGCCTCGCCGGTGACCAGGTCGAGCAGGGCCTGACGCCGGACGGCCGTCCCCATGGAGCCGGTGAGCAGTGTGACCTTGGTGGCCTTCTCGGCCGCGCCCAGCATGCCGCCCTCGGCGAGCTCGCCCATCATCTCGACGATCGACCGGTGATGCTGCTGGGCGAGGACCTCGGTGGGCGCGAGCATGGCCGCCTGTCCGCCGGCGTCGACGACGGCGAGCATGGCGCGCAGGGCGACCATCGTGTTGTGGGTGACCGTGAAGTTGTCGGTGACGTAAGCGTGGCTCGGGTGGGCGACGCTGACGCACTGGACCGGCTTTCGTCCCACATACTCGACCGCGCGAATTCCGCGCCGGAAGGTGTCGTACTTCGGGCGGGGACCCACCTGTTCGGCCTTGCGCGTCAGCCTGAACGGGGCGTACAGGTCGGGCAGGGACACGGAGACGTTGAACGCCGCCCCCTTCGGCAGGATCCGCGCCCGGCCTCCCAGCGAGCGGACCAGCCAGGCGACATCCTCCGCAAGCCTGGGCGAGGCCGAGCAGAACGAGGCGCTGAGGCCACCCGCACGGACGGTGCCGTCGCTGTCCATGAGCCCTTGGAGTACCGCGAGACGGCTTTTGATCGAGGTGTTCTTGAACACCTCGGGCACGAACTTGCCCTGCGAGGTCACGCCCCAGAGGTTCATGTCCCGCAAGGCCTGGATCACCGGATTGCGTACGCCTTCATCACGGCGGGTCGGCTGGATCGTGTAGTCGCAGCGGGATCCCTTCACCGGAACCAGTTGGCATTCGGGGGCCACGGCCGTCGCCGCTGCCTCACGGATTTCGGCGTCGATCGTGGACAGGCACAGGTGGTGTCGGAATGAGCCGTCTCCCAGCAGGAGGCCGAGCAGGTAGGGATCGAGAGGCAGCCCGAAGTCGTCCCCGAGATCGACCGGAGTGGCTGCCGGCACGTACCACTTCGAAGATCCGTCGGCCTTGACGGTGTCCAGGCGGATCTCCCGAGTCGTCATGACCTTGGGAGCCTCACCACGGTGCCACGCACCACGCGTGCCAACGATCCAGAGATGTTCGTCGTCGCACTCGACGGAGCTTTGGTCGGAGAGGACCAGCCGCCAGACATCGCGCTCTCCCTGCGGAAAGACGCCGTCGATCAACGCGATCTCCCCGTCCGGCACGACGACTTCGTCACCCACCCGCAGGTCGCCCATCCGACGGAAACCGGCGGGAGTGAGCACCAGCGAGTCGAGGGGCTGAGCCTTACCCGAACCGACCTCTCCCTGGAGCAGTCGGTGCATCGGATGGTCCGTCGCCAGGTCGTCGAAGATCTCCTTGGAGACTTTCTGCTGGCCGTCCGTGAGGGTGAAGGGCAGGCTGGCGTCGAAGGCGGTGAGGAGGCCGTCGGGGGCGGGTCTGCGGGGGACGGCCGGGAGTTGGGCGTCGGCGTGGCGGCGGCGGGCGAGGGCGACCTGGAGGACGAAGGCCTCGTCCCACTTCAGGCGGGCGCGGGCGTCGTCGATGTCGGCCTTGGTGTGCGGGCGGTGGATCTTGAGGAGGGCCTCGGGGAGGGTGACCAGGCCACGGCCCTCGCGAAGGCCGGCGGGCAGGGGGTCGACGGCTTCCCGGGCGCTGGGCAGCACCGTCTGGACCGCCTTGCCGATCTTCCACGACTCCAGTTTGGCGGTGGCGGGGTAGAGCGGGATGAGGGCGCCGGCCCAGGTCTCGACGGATTCGTCGGCCTCGCCCGGGTCGCCGCGCAGCAGTTCGTAGGCGGGGTGGGCCAGTTGGAGGCGGCGGTTGAAGACCGAGACCTTGCCGGCGAACATCGCGCGCGTGCCGGGCAGGAGCTCTTTGTGGGGTTTGTGGACGCCGCTGCCGAAGAAGACCAGCTGAAGTCGGCCACTGCCGTCGGTGATCGTCACCTCCAGGCGCTGGCCCTTGCCCCGGGGGGCCTTGGCGGAGGCGAAGCTGTGCAGACGGGCGTCGGCGACCTGGGCGACCACGGTGACGTGCTCGTCCATGGGGAGGTCGGCGAGGTGGGTGAGCTGGCCGCGCTCCTCGTATCTGCGGGGGTAGTGGTGCAGGAGGTCGCCGACGGTGTGCAGGCCGAGGTGCTCGGCCATCACCTTCGCGGTGGCGGGGCCGAGCACTGACTTGAGCGGTTGTTGCAGTGGTTCTTCCAGTGCGGGCACGAGATCCATTGCACACCACGCCACTGACATTGCCGTATACGTGTCCTGAAACCCCTGGTCAGACGGCTCGTTCGGGCTCTAGGATGGCGCGCTCCGGCCATCATCCGCGGTCACCGCCCCACCGGGACCGCCCGACCCCGCGCCGTGCTCGTCCCCAGCCCGCGGCGCTGCAGCGATGGACTCCCAGACCTCACAGTCATCCCAGGCATCTCCGTCACCTCACACGTTCCAGGTCGACCTGCGTGGTCTGGTGGACCTGCTGTCCCATCACCTGTACTCCAGTCCCAAGGTCTACCTGCGCGAACTGCTGCAGAACGCCGTGGACGCCATCACCGCCCGGCGGACCGACGAGCCCGACGCCCCGGCCCGGGTGCGGCTGTTCGCCGCGGACGGCCGGCTTCGGGTGGAGGACTCCGGCCTCGGGCTCACCGAGGCCGATGTGCACACCCTGCTGGCCACGATCGGGCGCAGTTCCAAACGTGCCGAGGGGCTGCAGGACGTCCGTTCGGACTTCCTCGGCCAGTTCGGCATCGGGCTGCTGGCCTGTTTCGTGGTCGCCGAGCGGATCCGCGTGGTCAGCCGCAGCGCCCGTACGCCGGACGCACCGCCCGTGGAGTGGACGGCGCGCGACGACGGCTCGTACACCGTGCGGACGCTGCCCCACGAGGAGCGGCCCGAGCCGGGCACGACCGTGCATCTGGTGGCGCGGGCCGGCGCCGGGGAGTGGCTCGCCGAGCCGCGGGTGCTGGCGCTGGCGCGGGACTTCGGTTCGCTGCTGCCGTACGACGTCCGCGTCGGCGAGGAGGCGGTCACCGATCTGCCCGCGCCCTGGGACCGGGCGTACGCCTCCCCCGCCGACCGGCGGGTGGCGCTGGCCCGGCACTGTCACGAGCTGTTCGGGTTCACGCCGTTGGACTCGGTGGAGCTGGACGTGCCGCTGGCGGGGATCCGCGGGGTGGCGTACGTGCTGCCGTCGGCGGTCAGTCCCGCGCAGCGGGCGGGGCACCGGGTGCACCTCAAGGGCATGCTGCTGACCGAGCGCGGAGAACAGCTGCTGCCCGACTGGGCGTTCTTCGTGCGCTGCGTCCTGGACACCGACAGTCTGCGGCCGACGGCCTCGCGGGAGTCGCTGTACGAGGACGAGACGCTGTCGGCGGTACGGGAGGCGTTGGGGGAAAGGATCCGGTCGTGGCTGACGGGTCTGGCCGCCGGTGATCCGGAGCGGCTCGCGGCCTTCCTCGAGGTGCATCACCTCGGCGTGAAGTCCCTGGCGCGGCACGACAGGGAGATGCTGCGCACGATGCTGCCGTGGCTGCCCTTCGAGACGACCGACGGGCGGCTGTCGCTGGAGGAGTTCGCTCAGCGGCACCCGGTGGTCCACTTCACGCGGACCGTGGAGGAGTACCGGCAGGTCGCGGCGATCGCGTCCGCCCAGGGCGTCGGGGTGATCAACGGCGGTTACACATACGACAGCGAGCTGGTCGAGGCACTGCCGTCGGTGCGGCCGGGGACGGTGGTCGCCGAGTTGGACGCGGACACCGTGACCGCCCATCTGGACGCCGTCGACCCGGCCGACGAGCTGGCGCTGGCGGGCTTCCTGGCGGCCGCGCGGGCGAAGCTCGACCCGCTGGGCTGCGACCTCGCGCTGCGGGCCTTCCATCCGCTGTCGGTGCCCGCGCTGCACCTCGACGACCGGGCGGCCCGGCACGAACAGGCGCGCGCGGAGGCCGAGGCGCAGGCCGACGATCTGTGGGCGGGCATCCTGGGCTCGCTGCGCGGGAGCACCCCGCGCGCGCGTCTGGTGCTCAACCATCACAACCCGCTGATCCGGCGGATCAGTTCGTTGAACGATCCCGAACTGATCGGCACCGCCACGGAGTCGCTGTACGGTCAGGCGCTGCTGATGGCGCAGCGCCCGCTGCGGCCCGCGGACTCGGCGCTGCTGAATCGGGCGTTCATCGGTCTCCTGGAGTGGGCCACGCACGGGGAGTCCGCACCGGGGGAGTCGACACAGGGGCAGGGGGACCACTGATGAGTGAGATCACGGACTTCGACTCCCTACGCCGGGCGATGGCGGAGAACGGCGAGCAGCCGGAGGGGCCGGCCCGCAACGCGCGCGCGGAGCAGCTGTTGCTGGAGGCCGAGAAGCTGAACATCCCGCTCGCGGTGATCGAGGCGCTCGGGCATCAGCTGAAGGTCTACAATTACAGCTCCGAGAAGGCGAAGATGTTCGTCCCGTTCGCGCGGCTGCTGCGCCTGTGGGACGAGCGGCCCGAGGACTTCGACGAGTACGAGACGCATTCGCTGCACTGGGTCTTCAAGTGGATGTCGGCCGGCATGCTCGACCAACCGCATGTGCCGCTGGCGTCGGTGGAGAAGTGGCTCGGCGAGATGGAGCACCGCTACCGGCTCGCCGGGCACTCGGAGCGGGCGGTGCGCAGCGCCGAGTTCAGTGTGGCCGCGCATGTCGGGGACGTCCCGCGCGCGGAGCGGGCGTTCGCCGCCTGGATGGCCGCGGACCGGGACACCATGGCCGACTGTCACGCGTGCGAGCTGCACGGGCAGGGCTGGTGGCAGGCGGAGCGGGGGCGGGACGCGGAGGCGCTTGAGGTGTGGGCGCCGGTCCTGGAGGGCGAGTACACGTGCGCGCACGAGCCGCACACGGTGCTCGCGTCGTCCCTGGTGCCGTTGCTGCGGCTGGGACGTGTGGAGGAGGCCCGCGCGCACCATCTGCGGGGCTTCCGGCTGGTGCGGCCCATGGAGAGCATGCGGGGCGCCTACGCCGACCACGTCGAGTTCTGTGCGCTGACCGGCAACGAGGCGCGGGGTCTGGAGCTGCTCGCGGAGCGGCCGGCGTACTTCACTGACGAGGGGCAGCCGCGCAGCAGGCTGGAGTTTCTGAGCGTCGTGGTCCTGCTCATGGAGCGCCTGACCGAGCTCGGGCTCGGCGGTCAGCGAGTGCCGGGGACGGCCGGGCGGGAGTGGACGGCCGTCGAGCTCGCGGCGCACGCGCGCGCCGAGGCCCTTGCGCTGGCCGCGCGGTTCGACGAGCGCAACGGCACGGGGTACGTCAGCGAGCGGGCGCGCGCGCGGATGACGCAGCGGCCCCTGGTGGAGCGGTTGCCCCTGGGGGTGCGGGCGGCTCGCCCGGCCTCCGCCGTGGCCGCCGCACCGCCCATGGCGCCGGCCCCGGTCCGGGAGCCCGACGAACCGGACCTGTCGGCCCTGATCGTCGAGGCCCGGCAGCTGTCGGACACCCTGCAGCCGCACGCCGTCGAGGCGTGGGCGCGGGTGGCGCGGCTGGCGCAGGAGTCGGAGGGCGTGGAGCTGGCGGCGCGCGACCGCGCGGAGATCGCCGACCACGAGGCGATCGGTCTGGGCCCCGAGGGCGCGGAAACGTTCGAGCAGGCCGCCGAGCTCTACGCGCAGGCGGGCGACCCCGGGGAGGCCCTGGCGGCACGCGCGCGTGCGGCGTACGTCCGTGCGCTGGCCGGTGAGGTCGACGAGGCGCTCGCGGCGGTCGCCGAGCCGTACGACCTGGTCCTCGCGCTGTACGCCGACGGTGGCACGGAGGTGCCGCAGGCGGCGGGCGTGCTGATGGGGCGGGCCCGGATCCTGATGCGGCGCGTCCACGGGGCCGACGGGCAGGTGCCGCAGACGGTGCTGACGGAGGCGGAGGCGGCCGTACGGGAGTTGCTGGCGCTGGTGGACGGGCGGGCCGGGAACGACGTACGGCTGGCCGCCCGGGTCGCCGAGGGGCACGCGATGCTCGCGGAGCTCGCGACGCACTCCGGGGATCCGGAGGCGGGCGCGGAGCTGTTGGCGCGGGCCGCGGCGGAGTTCGTCGAGGCGGGGCTGCCGTGGTTCGCCGTGGAGTACGAGGCCCGGCTGGCGGGTCTCGCCCACCAGTTGGGCGACATGGTGGAGGCGGAGCGGGCGCTGCGGGCGGCCCTGGAGCACGGCGGGCCGTTCCTGGAGGCGGTCGGGCGGGCCCAGCTGCACCTCCAGCTCGCCGAGGTCGTCGGGGACCGGGGGCAGGCCGCCGAGGCCGCGGAGCACGCCCTGGAGGCGGCGCACTGGGCAGACGAGGCGGGCGTGGGCCCGACGTTCGGCGCGTGGGCACGCCACCAGCTCGGCGGGTTCCTGGTGCGGCAGGGCCGCTGGGCCGAGGCCGCGGAGGTACTGGAGTCGGCGCTGCCGGACCTGACCGCGGAGACGCACGGCGACGGCGCGGTCGTCCAGACGCAGTGGTGGCTCGGTGACTGTCTGAGCGAGCTCGGGGAGCACCGGGACGCCGCGGAGCGCCGGCTCCAGGCCGCCGAGATCGCCCGGCACTGGCCCGAGCAGCACGACCACGCGACTCTCGCCCACCTGGCGGCCGAGTCGCTCGGCCAGGCCGGCCTGCACGCCGAGGCGGACCAGGCCTACGCGCGCGCGGGCGAGCTGTGGCGCGACCTCGGCAACGTCCACGGGCTGGTCCGCTCCCTGCGCGCCCGCGCGTGGCTGGCGTTGCGCACCGAGGACGGGACGGACGCGGCACGCGACCTGATGACGCGTGCCGTGGAGGAGTGTGCGGACGCGTTCGACGCGGCGGACGACGAGGAGGCGCGGCTGCGGCTGGTCGGTGAACTCGGTCACACTCACCGACAGTTCGGCGACCTGCTCGCCCGTTCCGCCGCCGAGGACGCCGACGACGACTCGATCCGGGCCGCCCTGGACGAGGCGCTCTCCCAGATGGCGGAGGCCGTCGCGGTGTTCGTCGCCCTGGGCGACAGTGCTCTGGAGGCCCGGACGGGCGCCGAGCTGGCCGCGGGCTGGCTGGAGAGCGACCTGGGCCGCCCCACGGAGGCGGCGGCACGCGCGCGTGCGGTGCTGAGGGCTTACGCGGACGCCTCTGCCGACGCCGACGGCGGCGAGCAGGGGGAGGACGAGACCGTGCGCGCGCGGCGGGCCGAGGCGGAGCAGCTGCTGCAGGTGGCGGAGGAACAGAAGGATCGTTGAACGATCCCGACAGGGGCGGGAAAGCCGGGAGCGAGGAAACAAGAGAACGAGGGGATCGTTGAACGATCCCCTCGTTCTCTTGCTGTCCCCCTCGTTCTCTTGCGCTGCCCCCTCGCTCCCCTACCGCTCCCCTACTCCACCCCGATCAACAGCAACGCCCCCTGCCGTCCACCCCGGTACACCACCGTGTCCACGGCGAGATACGCCTCCCGCACCCGCGTCTCCAGGCGCTCGGAGAGGCCGACGGGGGCCTCGTCGCCGAGTACGAGGGTGACGAGTTCGCCGCCCGCCGCCAGCATGCGGTTCAGGACGGCCTCGGCGGTGGCGATGACGTCCGAGCCGATGACGGCCACGTCGCCGTCGATGAGCCCGAGGACGTCGCCGGCCTGGCAGATGCCCGCCATGGTCCACGACTGGCGCTCGGCGACGACGACCTCGGCGTGGCGGGTGGCGCCGGCCGCCGAGGTCATCGAGACGACGTCCTCGTCGAAGCGCCGCTCCGGCTCGTGCACGGCGAGCGCGGCGATCCCCTGGACCGCGGAGCGGGTCGGGATCAGGGCCACCCGGATGCCCTCCGTGCGGGCCTGTTCGGCGGCCGCGGCGGCGGTGTGGCGCAGGTCTGCGTCGTTGGGCAGGAGCACCACCTCGCGCGCGTGGGCCCGTCGTACGGCCTCGACGAGTTCACCGCTGGCGGGCGGCTCCCCGGGGCGCGCGAGCACCGTGGTCGCGCCGGCCTCGGCGTACAGCCCCGCCAGGCCCTCGCCGGGCACGACGGCGACGACCGCCCGCTGGACCCGTTCCCGGGGCGGACGCTCAGCCCCGCGCGTGTGGGCGTCGTCGGCGCCGAAGTGCGTGATGCGGATCCGGTAGGGCCGGCCGGCCTCGACGCCCGCCTCGACCGCGGCGCCCGCGTCGTCCACATGCACATGGACGTTCCACAGGCCGTCGCCGCCGACCACGACGAGCGAGTCGCCCAGGGCGTCGAGCCGCTGCCGCAGTCGCGCCACGGCCGCGTCCTGCGCCTCCAGGAGGTAGATCACCTCGAAGGCGGGGCCGCCCCCGCCGTCGTCCGGCCCATCGGCGCAGTCCTGCGCCGGGACAGTCCCCCGGACTGCCTCCACACGCGCGTGCGCCACCGACACCGCCCCGACCGCCGACCCGCCCGCGGACCCGACCGCCGACCCGATCAGGCCGCCGGAGAGCCCCGGCGCCTCCCCCGTGAACGTCTCCACCAGCGCCGCGAGCACCGCCACCAGCCCCCGCCCGCCCGCGTCCACGACCCCGGCGCGCTCCAGGACCGCCAGCTGCCCCGGGGTCGCGGCGAGAGCCGCGCACGCCCCCTGGTAGGCCGCCCGGGCGACCGTTCCGCAGTCGCCCTCCGCTCCCCCGGCCGCGTCGGCGGCGGCCGAGGCGACCGACAGGACCGTGCCCTCGACGGGGTGGGCCACGGCCTGCCGGGCGGAGTCGGCGGCCTGCCGAAGGGCCAGGCGCAGCCCGTCCGCGTCGGTGTGAGAGGCCTCACCCTCGGCGGCGAGCACCTGGGCCATGCCGCGCAGCAGCTGCGCGAGGATCGTCCCCGAGTTCCCGCGCGCCCCGATGAGCGCGCCGTGCGCCATCGCGCGCGCGGCGTCGGCGAGGGAGGGCCTCCCGGCGGGCGCGGAACCGGCCTCGTAACCGGCGAACACGGCCTCGACGGCGGTCGCCGCCGACTCGGCGGTCAGGTACAGGTTGGTGCCGGTGTCCCCGTCCGCGACCGGGTAGACGTTGATCGCGTCGATCTCCTCGCGCGCCCGGCCCAACGCGGTGAGCGCGAGGCCGCACCAGGTGCGCACCGCGAGAGCATCGAAGAATGTCTGCGGCACCTGCGCCACCTGCGCCTCCTTGAGCTGCCGGACTGGACGCAGCGTAGACCCCGGACCGGTGTCCACCGGAAACAGGTGAGGTGGGGCAGGGGGGCGAGGCCCTGAGCAGGCATGGTAGTTTCGTTGTACTGGCGCAGTCGTTGTATGCTGCTCCGGTTGCCCGATCCCATCGGGCTTTCCCCCCGGCAGCGCCACTCAGATCCTAGATCCTGATCCCGGCATGCCGGGATCAACCGTAAGTGCATCTGAAGTCTTTGGAGTGACCCGTGGCTGCCAACTGCGACGTCTGCGGCAAGGGGCCGGGCTTCGGCAACAACATCTCGCACTCGCACCGCCGTACGTCCCGTCGCTGGAACCCGAACATCCAGCGCGTCCGTACCGTGGTCGGCGGGACGCCGAAGCGCGTGAACGCTTGCACCTCGTGCATCAAGGCCGGCAAGGTCTCGCGCTGACGCACAGCTAAGCGCGCGGCCACTGCTGGTTCGCTGCATCGAGCCGGTCCACCTCGTGTGGACCGGCTTCTTGCTGTGTCCGCTCCGTTGCCGTGCCCAAGATCGACGTACCCCCTCGCCGTCATGCCCGAGGCCGTCGACGCCCACCGGTTCGAACACCTGACCACGCCGGGTCGGGCCGCTCTCAGGCTTCGCGTGTATCCGATGTGAGGGCCCAGCCGTGGTCCACGGGGCCGATCCCCGCGCCGAGCGCGAACCCGGCGGCGATCGCCCCGGTGACGTACCTCTTGGCCGCCGTCACCGCCTCCGGCACGGACCAGCCCTTGGCCAGCTGCGCCGCGATCGCGGACGCGAGGGTGCAGCCCGTGCCGTGTGTGTGCCGGTTGTCGTAGCGCGGCGCCCGCAGCCAGTGCTCCTCGGCGCCGTCCGTCAGCAAGTCCACGGCGTCACCGGGGAGATGGCCGCCCTTGACCAGCACCCAGCGCGGCCCGTACGCGAGCACGGCGGCCGCCGCGTCCCGCAGCTGCTCCTCCGACTCGGCCTGTACGCCCGTGAGTTGGGCCACCTCGTCGAGGTTCGGGGTGGCGACGGTCGCGGCCGGCAGCAGCTTCGTCCGTACGGAGTCCAGCGCGGAGGCCGCCAGCAGCGGGTCGCCGTGCTTGGAGACGCCGACCGGGTCGACGACGACGGGGGCGTCCGTGCCGGCGATCAACTCGGCGACAGTCTCCACGAGTTCGGCGGAGGCGAGCATGCCCGTCTTCACGGCCTGGACGCCGATGTCGTCGACGACGCTGCGGTACTGGGCCCGCACGGCCGCCACCGGCAGCTCCCAAGCCCCCTGCACGCCGAGGGAGTTCTGTGCGGTGACGGCCGTGAGCACGCTCATGCCGTGCACGCCGAGCGCGAGCATCGTCTTCAGGTCGGCCTGGATCCCGGCCCCGCCGCCGGAGTCGGAGCCGGCGACGGTCAGCACCCGGGGAGGCGCGCCGGAAGCGCTCACGACTCCATGTCCCCGAAGTGGTCCCAGCCGCCCTTGCTGGTCCAGGGCGCCCCGTCGACCGTCACCTGGGGCAGCGCGGACGGGTTGAGGACCTCGCCGATCACCTTCCAGCGGGCGGGCAGCTTCACGTCCGGCGGGAACGTCGCCACGATCGCGTGGTCCTCTCCGCCGGTCAGCACCCACTGGATGGGGTCGACGCCCACGGCCTGCCCGATGTCGTGCATCTGCGTCGGGACGTCGATGGCGCCGGAGCGGATGTCGATGCGGACCTTGCTGGCCTCGGCGATGTGCCCGAGGTCGGCGATCAGCCCGTCGCTGACGTCGCACATCGCCGTCGCGCCGAGCGAGGCGGCGGCCGGACCCGCGTGGTACGGCGGCTCGGGGCGGCGGTGGGCCTCGACGAAGGCGCGGGGCGAGCGGAAGCCGCGGGAGAGGACCGCGTACCCGGCCGCGGACCAGCCCAGCCAGCCGGTCACCGCGACCAGGTCGCCGGGCTGGGCGCCGCCCCGGGTGACCGGCTCCTGGTTGCGCAGATCGCCGAGCGCGGTGATCGACACCATGATCGTGTCGCCCCGTACGACGTCGCCGCCAACCACCGAGGCGC
The DNA here is from genome assembly GCF_055581185.1 of Streptomyces sp. NPDC031474. NCBI lineage: Bacteria > Bacillati > Actinomycetota > Actinomycetes > Kitasatosporales > Streptomycetaceae > Streptomyces > Streptomyces sp. NPDC031474. Next base: position 227,823 of record NZ_JBVIJX010000011.1, on the reverse strand, counting down.
CGGCGACCTGACACTCGTCCCGCAACCCGTCCATCAGCTCGGACGGCCAGGTGACCGGCAGCTCGGCGGGCACGACGAGACCGAGCAGCAGAGCTGTGGGCACCGCGCCCATGGCGGCGATGTCGGCGAGGTTCTGTGCGGCGGCCTTGCGGCCGACGTCGTAGGCCGTGGACCAGTCGCGGCGGAAGTGCCGGCCCTCCAGCAGGATGTCGGTGCTGGCCACGACCCGCCGGTCGGGCGCGGCGACCACCGCGGCGTCGTCGCCGGGGCCGACCCGGACCGCGGGGGTGGTGGTGAGACGGGAGGTGAGCTCCCTGATGAGCCCGAACTCGCCGAGCTCACCAACAGTGCCCTTCATTGCCCTTTGGCCCCTTCTGTACCTGTCCGTGCCCGGTCGCGCATAACCAGTGTCCTCGATACGGTCGAGTCAGCCGTCAACTTCTGCCATGCCCGTGCCCCGGCGCGCGTGCCGGGGTCCGCGCAGGTCTCCCCGCGGCGCGCGGCGACGCGATACCGTGGCGTTCCTTTTCCCCACATGATCCTCGTGGCCGCCCTGGAGGTTCCGTGGTACAGGCGTACATCCTGATCCAGACGGAGGTCGGCAAGGCGTCGACCGTCGCCGAGGAGATCAGCAAGATTCCTGGCGTCGTCCAGGCCGAGGACGTGACGGGGCCGTACGACGTCATCGTGCGGGCCCAGGCCGACACGGTGGACGACCTCGGCCGGATGGTGGTCGCCAAGGTCCAGCAGGTGGACGGGATCACCCGTACCCTGACCTGCCCGGTCGTGCATCTGTAGCCCCCGTCTACCCTTGGCCGGTGAACCTTTTCCGTCACCGGCCGCTCGGTCTGCCCGTCCTCGTCCTGCTGATCACGGCCGCGGGCTGCTCCTCAGCAGACGACAGCGCGTCGGTGTCGGTTCCCAGCCCCGGTGCGAAGACCGTGAAACTGTGCGGGAACCTGGACAAGGCACTGCCGTCGAAGGTGGACGGTGAGAGCCGCCACGATCCCGAGCCCGCCTCCGCGCTGACCGCGGGCTGGGGAGGCCCGGAGATCATACTGCGCTGTGGTGTCGCACAGCCGCCGAAGATGATCGACCCGAAGGTCTCGGAGGGCGGCGACCCGGACGCGGTGGCCGGCGGGGTGAACGGCGTCGACTGGCTGATGGAGAAGCGGGACGGTGGGGGAAACCGCTTCACCACGGCCAACCGGAGCGCGTATGTCGAGGTGACGGTGCCGGACGGCGCGGACAGCTCCGGCGCGCTGATCGATCTGGCGCCGGCCATCAAGAAGGCGATCCCCGAGGGGATCGCCGACTGAGCGCTGCACCGGCCCGGCTGTCGTTCGGCCGCGGGCCGCCTCGGGCCGGTCGCGCGGTTCCCCGCGCCCCTGGGGGACTTACCGCAGACCCGTAGGCCTGCGCAGCGCTGCCTGGATCAGGCGGTCCACCAGCTCCGGGTAGGCGATTCCGGTGGCCTGCCACATCGCGGGGTACATCGAGATCGGGGTGAAGCCGGGCATCGTGTTGATCTCGTTGATGACGAACTCGCCGTCCTCGGTGAGGAAGAAGTCCGCGCGCACCAGCCCCTCGCAGGACGCCGCCTCGAAGGCGTCCACGGCGAGCCTGCGGACCTCGGCGCTCTCCTCGTCCGTCAGCGGCGCCGGGACGATCCCCGGGGTCGAGTCGATGTACTTGGCGTCGAAGTCGTAGTACGCGTGCGCGTCCGGCGGCGGGATCTCGGCCGGGACGGAGGCGCGGGGGCCGTCCTCGAACTCCAGGACTCCGCACTCGATCTCGCGGCCCCGCAGCGCCGCCTCGACCAGGATCTTCGGGTCGTGGCGCCGGGCCTCGGCGATCGCCTCGTCGAGGCCTGCGAGGTCGTCGACCTTGGTGATGCCGATCGACGAACCCGCGCGCGCGGGCTTCACGAAGAGCGGCCAGCCGTGCTCGCCGGCGAGGTCGACGATCTTCTTGCGGGCGGCCGACTCGTCCTGCTCCCACTCGCGCGGCCGGATCACCACGTACGGGCCGACCTTGAGCCCGAAGGAGGTGAACACCCGCTTCATGTACTCCTTGTCCTGGCCGACGGCCGAGGCGAGCACGCCCGAACCCACGTACGGGACGCCGGAGAGCTCCAGCAGGCCTTGCAGGGTGCCGTCCTCGCCGTAGGGGCCGTGCAGCACCGGGAAGACGACGTCGACCTCGCCGAGCGCCTTCGGCACCGATCCGGCCTCGTAGTAGACGACTTCACGGTTCGCGGGGTCGACGGGGAGCACCACGCCGCCGTCCCGCGACTCGGCGAGTTCGTCGACGTCGGGCGTACGGCGATCGGTGATCGCCATGCGTTCGGGCGCGTCGGCGGTGAGGAACCAGCGGCCCTCGCGCGTGATGCCGATCGGCAGGACCTCGTACTTGGTCCGGTCGATGGCCCGCAGGACCGCGCCGGCGGTGACCACGGAGATCCCGTGCTCGGAGCTGCGGCCGCCGAAGACGACGGCCACCCGCGGCTTGCGGACGGGCTGCTGAGGGCTCTGGGGGAGGTTCTCGGTGCTCATATCGGCTTGAGAGTACCCGGTGGTAGGGCCGGGAGTCAGCGTCCGCCCGCCGGGTTCGCTCAGCGTCGTTCGGGCTTCGCGCTGCGCGACATCAGCTCCTTGACGGCGACCACCGGAGGCTTGCCCTCGTGCACGATGGCGACGACCGTCTCGGTGATGGGCATGTCGACGCCGTGCCGGCGGGCCAGATCCAGCACCGACTCACAGGACTTGACGCCCTCGGCGGTCTGCTTGGTGACGGCGACGGTCTCCTGGAGGGTCATGCCCTTGCCGAGGTTGGTGCCGAAGGTGTGGTTGCGGGAGAGCGGCGAGGAGCAGGTGGCCACCAGGTCGCCGAGCCCGGCGAGTCCGGCGAAGGTGAGCGGGTCCGCGCCCATCGCCAGGCCCAGTCGGGTGGTCTCGGCGAGGCCGCGCGTGATGAGCGAGCCCTTGGCGTTGTCGCCGAGTCCCATGCCGTCCGCGATGCCGACGGCGAGGCCGATGACGTTCTTCACCGCGCCGCCCAGCTCGCAGCCCACCACGTCGGTGTTGGTGTACGGGCGGAAGTACGGCGTGTGGCAGGCGGCCTGGAGTTTCTGCGCGACGGCCTCGTCGGTGCAGGCGACCACGGCCGCGGCCGGCATCCGGGAGGCGATCTCCTTGGCGAGGTTGGGTCCGGTGACCACGGCGATCCGGTTCGGGCCCACCTTGGCGACGTCCTCGATCACCTCGCTCATCCGCATGGTCGTACCGAGTTCGACGCCCTTCATCAGCGAGACGAGGACGGTGTTCGGGGCGAGCAGCGGCGTCCACTCGGCGAGGTTGGCGCGCAGGGTCTGGGAGGGCACCGACAGGACCGTGTAGTCGGCGTCGGCGGCGGCCTCGGCGGGGTCCGTCGTGGCCCGCAGGTTCTCCGGAAGCTCGACGCCGGGGAAGTAGTCGGGGTTGGCGCGGGCGGTGTTGATCGCCTCTGCCACCTCGGGGCGGCGCGCCCACAGGGTGACCTCGCACCCCGCGTCGGCGAGCACCATGCCGAAGGCCGTCCCCCACGAACCGGCGCTGAACACCGCCGCCTTCACGGACTTGCTCACTTGCTGTTCTCCCCCTCGTGACTGATCTCGGCGCCCATCTCCGCGCCCGTGCCTGCGCCCGTCTCCGCGACCGCGCCTGCGCCCGTTTCCGTGCCGGTCTGCGCCCGGGTGCGGCGGCGCTGCTCGATCCGCTCCTGGCGGGGGTCGTAGGGCCTCTCGGGCGCCTTCTCGCCCCGGATCTCCTCCAGCTGCACGGTGACGGCGGCCATGATGACCTCGGTCGCCTCCTTCAGCAGCTCCGGCGTCATCTCCCTGCCGTAGAACCGCGAGAGGTCCACGGGCGGCCCCGCGAGCACATGGTGGGTCTTGCGCGGAAGGAGGTTGGGCTTCTTGGCGTACGGCGGGAGCAGTTCGTTGGCGCCCCACTGGGCGACCGGGATCACGGGGCACTTGGTCTGCAGGGCGACGCGTGCGGCGCCGGTCTTGGCGGTCATGGGCCAGCCATCGGGGTCGCGGGTGAGGGTGCCCTCGGGGTAGAACGCGACGCACTCGCCGCGTTCCACGGCCTCGATCGCGGCCCGGAAGGCGCTCAGCGCGTCCGTGCTCTCGCGGTAGACGGGGATCTGTCCGGTGCCGCGCATCGCGGCGCCGACGAATCCGTCCTTGAAAAGCGCGCTCTTCGCCAGGAAACGCGGCACCCGTCCGGTGTTGTACTGGAAGTGCGCGTAGGCGAACGGGTCGACGTGCGAATTGTGGTTCACCGCGGTGATAAAGCCGCCGTCGGCCGGAATGTGCTCCATTCCGCGCCAGTCCCGCTTGATCAGAACCACCAGCCAAGGTTTGCAGAGGACCGCTGCGAAGCGGTACCAGAAGCCGATTCTGCGGCGGGGCACGCGGACACCTTCCTCTAGGACTTCCCAAGGCCTGCTCCTGGGCCTGGGGCCGCACAAGTGTCGCCCCGGGCCGCCGGTCTGTCGAGAACACGGTACGCCCGCCCGCCCGAGCGGCGAATGGGCCGGGTGACAATGGCCGCGACAAGAGAGGGACGGTACGCCGGTGGAGTGGACCTTGGTCATACCCCTGAAGCCCTTGGCGCTGGCCAAGAGCAGGCTCGCGGACACCGCGACCGACGGCCTGCGCCCGGGCCTCGCCCTCGCCTTCGCCGAGGACACCGTGGCGGCGGCGCTGGCCTCGCCTGCGGTGCGGGATGTGGCAGTAGTCACGGACGACGCGCTGGCCGGACGCACCCTGGCGGCCCTGGGCGCCCGCATCGTCCCCGGCGAGCCGCGCACGGGCCTGAACGCGGCTCTGGCCCACGGAGCGGCCGCCGTACGCGCCGTACGCCCCGATTCCCCGCTCGCGGCCCTCAACGCGGATCTGCCGGCCCTGCGCCCGGCGGAATTGGCCCGGGTTCTGGACGCGGCCGCGGAATTCCCTCGCGCTTTTCTCCCGGATACGGCCGCAATCGGCACCACGCTTCTCGCAGTGACCGCCGGCCGTGAATTGCTCCCCGCATTCGGCACGGATTCCCGCGCCCGCCATCGCGCTTCCGGCGCTGTGGAACTCCTTCTCGACGGGGTGGATTCCGTACGCCAGGACGTCGACACCGGCGAGGACCTGCGCACGGCCCTGTCCCTGGGCGTGGGCCCCCGAACGGCCGCGGCGGCGGCGCGGTTGCTGACCGCGGGGCAGTAGGCTGCCGCCATGCAGGCGACCGCATACACGTACGACCCCGGCACGCGCAGCGGGCAGGTGTTGCTGGACGACGGCACGCCGGTGCCCTTCGACGCGTCGGCGTTCGACGCGGGCGGGCTGCGGCTGCTGCGGCCCGGTCAGCGGGTGCGGATCGAGGTGGCGGAGCCGCAGGATCCGAAGGACGCTCCCCGGATCACCCTGGTGACGCTGCAGACGTTCTGAACACGCCGCGGGCCGGACTTCCGTGAGGGAGTCCGGCCCGGCGCGTGAGTGCCCCTGCTGGCTCGTGCCTAGCGGGCGGTGGCCTTCTTGGCGGTGGTCTTGCGCGCGGCCGACTTCTTGGCGGGGGCCTTCTTGGCCGTCGCCTTCTTCGCCGGGGCCTTCTTGGCCGTCGTCTTCTTGGCGGCGGCCGTCTTCGCGGTGGTCGTCTTCTTGGCGGCCGCCGTCGTCTTGGTGGTGGCCTTCTTCGCGGTGGCCTTCTTGGCGGTGGCCGTGGTCTTCTTCGCGGCGGCCGTCGTCTTCCTGGCGGCGGTGGTCCGCTTCGCGGCGGCCGTCTTCGTGGTCGCCTTCTTCGCGGCGGCCTTCTTGACCGTGGCGGAAGCGCCGCCGGTCAGGCTGCCCTTGGGGGCCTTCTTGACGGCGACCTCGCCGCCGCGCGGGAGCTTCTTCGAGCCGCTCACCAGGTCCTTGAAGCCCTGGCCTGCGCGGAAGCGCGGCACGGACGTCTTCTTGACCCGAACCCGCTCGCCCGTCTGGGGGTTGCGAGCGTAGCGGGCCGGCCGGTCGACCTTCTCGAACGAACCGAAGCCGGTGACCGAGACCCGGTCGCCGGCGACGGTCGCGCGGACGATGGCGTCCAGGACCGCGTCGACCGCCTCGGCGGCCTGCTGGCGGCCGCCCAGCTTGTCGGCAATCGCTTCTACGAGCTGCGCCTTGTTCACGTCTTCCCCTTCGGAGACATTCGCCAGAACGAAAGTGTTCAAGCTTTTTCGCACGTTAGGCAGATATATACCGCAAATCAAACACGAAACGGGCTAATCACCCTTGTGCCGCAACGAAATCGGCCGCTCCGGAGGCGATCAGCGCTCCTCTTCGGGCATTCGCCCCTCGTCGAGGTCCGCCATGAACCGCTCCAGACGCCTTGTCGCATCGGCGAGATCGTGCTTGGCCGCGGCCGTAATGACCAGCAGCTTCCGGGTCAGCGCCATCCGTACGCCCTCCGGGACTTGCAGTGCGCGCACCCTTGTGTGCGCTTCCTTGAGTTGGTTCGCGACCGCCGTATAGAGCTCGAGTTGGCCGTCGTGTTCCATGCACAGATTGTGCCATCTGGGGCGAGTTGTCGCCCGCCCAGGGGGCAACTGCCGCCTCAAACGGCCGTCCGGGCACTTCCGGCGGTCATGTCGGTACAGGGCGCGTACCCAGGCAACACCCGTCCTAACGTGGGAAGTTGGCAGGAACGGCGAAGGGTGTCGGGGCCGAACGGGTACAGAAACAGCCGTACCCCCGATCGGTCCGATCGGGGGTACGGCGGGGGTGTCGCGGTGGCCGAAAGTCGACCTGCTCAGGGCCTGCTCGGGGGCTCCTGGGTCAGCCCTGGAGCGTCCTCGGCTTGTACGACGGCCGCTTGGCCTCGTACGCGGAGATGTCGCCCTCGTTCTGGAGGGTGATGGAGATGTCGTCCAGCCCGTTCAGCAGCCGCCAGCGGGAGTTCTCGTCCAGCTCGAAGGAGGCGGTGATCCCCTCGGCGCGCACCTCGCGGGCCTGAAGGTCGACGGTGATCTCGACCTGCGGGTCCTTCTCCGTGAGCTCCCACAGCGCGTCCACGATCTTCTGCTCGATCACCACCGTGAGCAGGCCGTTCTTGAGCGAGTTGCCGCGGAAGATATCGGCGAACCGGGACGAGATCACGGTCTTGAAGCCGTAGTTCTGCAGCGCCCAGACGGCGTGCTCACGGGAGGAACCGGTGCCGAAGTCGGGGCCGGCGACCAGGACCGTGGCGCCCTGCCGCTCGGGGCGGTTGAGGATGAAGTTCTCGTCCTTGCGCCAGGCCTCGAACAACCCGTCCTCGAACCCGTCCCGCGTGACCTTCTTGAGCCAGTGAGCAGGGATGATCTGGTCGGTGTCGACGTTGGAGCGGCGCAGCGGGACGGCCCGGCCGGTGTGCGTGGTGAATGCTTCCATGACTTCTCAGACTCCAGCGGGCGTACGGGTCTCGGCGTCGGACAGGTCGGCCGGGGAGGCCAGGTGGCCCAGGACGGCCGTGGCGGCCGCGACCTGCGGCGACACCAGGTGCGTACGACCGCCCTTGCCCTGCCGGCCCTCGAAGTTGCGGTTGGAGGTGGACGCGGAGCGCTCACCGGGGGCCAGCTGGTCCGGGTTCATGCCCAGACACATCGAGCAGCCCGCGTGCCGCCATTCGGCGCCGGCCTCCTTGAAGACGACGTCCAGACCCTCGGAAACGGCCTGCAGACCGACCCGCGCGGAGCCCGGGACGACCAGCATCCGTACACCGTCGGCGACTTTGCGGCCCTCGACGATCGCGGCGGCGGCGCGCAGGTCCTCGATGCGGCCGTTGGTGCAGGAGCCTACGAAGACGGTGTCCACCTTGATGGTGCGCAGCGGCTGTCCGGCTTCCAACCCCATGTATTCCAGGGCCTTTTCGGCGGCGAGGCGCTCCGAAGCGTCTTCGTACGAAGCAGGGTCGGGGACGTCCGCCGAAAGCGGCGCGCCCTGGCCGGGGTTGGTGCCCCAGGTGACGAACGGCGACAGCGCGGCGGCATCGATGACGACCTCGGCGTCGAACTCGGCGTCGGCGTCCGTCTTCAGCGTCTTCCAGTACGCGACGGCGGCGTCCCAGTCCTCGCCCTCGGGGGCGTGGGCGCGGCCCTTGATGTACTCGAAGGTCGTCTCGTCGGGGGCGATCATGCCCGCGCGGGCGCCGGCCTCGATCGACATGTTGCAGATGGTCATCCGGGCTTCCATCGAGAGCTTCTCGATGGCGGAGCCGCGGTACTCCAGGATGTAGCCCTGGCCGCCGCCGGTGCCGATCTTGGCGATGATCGCCAGGATCAGGTCCTTGGCGGTGACGCCGTCGGGCAGCTCGCCGTCAACCGTGATCGCCATGGTCTTGGGGCGGGCCAGCGGCAGCGTCTGGGTGGCCAGCACATGCTCGACCTGCGAGGTGCCGATGCCGAACGCCAGCGCGCCGAAGGCGCCGTGCGTGGAGGTGTGGGAGTCGCCGCAGACGACGGTCATGCCGGGCTGGGTCAGACCGAGCTGCGGGCCGACGACGTGCACGACGCCCTGCTCGACGTCGCCGAGCGGGTGCAGTCGCACGCCGAACTCGGCGCAGTTCTTGCGCAGCGTCTCCAGCTGGGCGCGCGAGACCGGGTCGGCGATCGGCTTGTCGATGTCGAGGGTCGGGGTGTTGTGGTCCTCGGTCGCGATGGTGAGGTCGAGACGGCGCACGGGGCGGCCGTTCTGACGGAGGCCGTCGAAGGCCTGGGGGCTGGTCACCTCGTGCAGCAGGTGCAGATCGATGAAGAGGAGGTCGGGCTCGCCCTCGGCGCGCCGGACGACGTGGTCGTCCCAGACCTTCTCCGCGAGTGTCCTACCCATCGCTTTCCCTCCGGCCGGCAAAGGTGCGCCGGCCCAACTAGAGATCTTGTGGAGGCGACGCCCACGGTCGTGTTTCTCGGCGTTTCCGGGCACTCGCCGCCAGGCCCGTTGGTCCGCGGGCCGTCATGCATCCAAGGGTTGCGCGTCTCACGGAAAAATGAACTTGCGTTTCACAGAGTGAGACGGGAGTATCGTTGCATGGACAACAGTAGCGGCGTCGGCGTTCTGGACAAGGCAGCCCTTGTCCTGAGCGCCCTGGAGTCCGGTCCGGCCACCCTCGCAGGCTTGGTCGCTGCCACCGGACTCGCACGACCCACGGCCCACCGCCTGGCCGTGGCTTTGGAACACCACCGTATGGTGGCGCGCGACATGCAGGGCCGTTTCATCCTCGGCCCCCGTCTGGCCGAGCTGGCCGCGGCCGCGGGCGAGGACCGCCTCCTGGCCACCGCGGGCCCGGTGCTCACCCATCTGCGCGACATCACGGGCGAGAGCGCACAGCTCTACCGCCGCCAGGGCGACATGCGCATCTGCGTGGCCGCGGCGGAACGCCTGTCCGGCCTTCGGGACACGGTCCCGGTCGGCTCCACGCTCACGATGAAGGCCGGCTCCTCGGCCCAGATCCTGATGGCCTGGGAGGAGCCGGAGCGTCTGCACCGGGGTCTGCAGGGCGCCCGTTTCACGGCGACGGCCCTGTCGGGCGTACGGCGTCGCGGCTGGGCCCAGTCCATCGGCGAGCGCGAGCCGGGCGTCGCGTCCGTGTCGGCCCCCGTGCGCGGCCCCTCCAACCGTGTGGTGGCCGCCGTCTCCGTCTCGGGCCCGATCGAGCGGCTGACCCGCCACCCGGGCCGTATGCACGCCCAGGCGGTCATCGACGCGGCGGCCCGCCTGTCGGAGGCCCTGCGCAGGACGGGCTGAGCCGCCCCTCCACCGAGCGCATCCCGAGCACACGCCCGGAAAAGAGCCGGCCTCAACGCCGCGGCAGGCTCCTCCCGGCCCCGCTCAGGCCTTCGACTCCGTCTGCTCCGACCGGTACGCGTACCGGTCCTTCGCATAGCGCCCCCGCTCCCCCAACGGAACCTGCCCGTGCGCGGCCGCGAGGCCGAACGCCGGCATGTCGCCGTAGACCGCCTCGTACGAGCCCTCCGGCACGACATACGCCTCGTGCCAGATCCCCACGTGCCCGCGTACCTTCCCGCTCTTCTCCAGGCGGCTGATCTTCGCCCACGCGCGATGGTGGAACGCGTCGGGCGCACTCGCGTAGGCGTACAGCTTCTCCTTGGACTCCCAGTACTGGACGACGTAGTACGTCCGCGGGGAGGCCGTCAGCAGCACGCGGGAGAGCAGCCCACGGCCAGGATCCTTCTTGAGCTCGGCCAGCATGCGGAGCATGGCCAGCATGACCGGCACCCACTGGTGCACGGCCCAGAAGCGGTTGACGCGCATCCCGATCAGCAGGACGACCACGTCTCCGCGGGCGTCGGCGGTGGTGCGGTTCGCTGCGACAGACATGCTTGGATAGTGCCGCTGACCAAGGAAGGGCGCAAGGCATGCGGCTGGCCGAGCTGAGCGAACGCAGCGGTGTCTCCACCGCGACGATCAAGTACTACCTGCGCGAAGGTCTCCTGCCGCCCGGCCGCCAGATCAACCTGACGACCGCCGAGTACGACGAGGAGCATCTGCGCCGGCTGCGGCTGGTGCGCGCGATGATCCAGGTGGGCCGACTGCCCGTGGCCACGGTCCGCGAGGTGCTCGGGCATGTCGACGACGACTCCCTGGGCCGCACGGTCCGCCTCGGCGCGGCCCTTTGGGCGCTGCCGCAGGTCCCCGCGCCGGACGCGGAGGACGAGTATGTGCGCGCCGCCCGTCTGGAGGCGGACGAACTGCTGCGCACCCTGGGCTGGTCGAACGCCCGCCTGCTGACGACCGTCTCCCCCGCCTACCGCTCGCTGGTGGTGGCGGTGGCCGCGCTGCGCCGCCTCGGCTATGAGTGGGACGCCGAACTGCTCGTGGCCTACGCCCGGTTGATGCACCGGGCGGCCCGGCTCGATCTGGACTTCGTGGAGACGCAGGAGTCGGAGTCGGAGCGGATCGAGGCGGCGGTGCTGGGCGCGATCCTGGTCGAGCCGATGTTGCAGGCGCTGCACCGGCTGGCGCAGGAGGAGGAGTCGGCGCGGCGGTACGGCTTCGAATGAGCCGGGAACGCCGAAGGGCCCCCACCGAAGTGGAGGCCCTGTCGTACTGCGTACCCCCGACCGGATTCGAACCGGCGCTACCGCCTTGAGAGGGCGGCGTGCTAGGCCGCTACACAACGGGGGCGAGGATCTTGCAAGCGTTTAAATTACACGCCGCAGATCCGAGCTGGTCTACCAGGACTCGAACCTAGAATGACGGTACCAGAAACCGTAGTGTTGCCAATTACACCATAGACCAAGGTGATTCAAGGTGAATCGTACCCCCGACCGGATTCGAACCGGCGCTACCGCCTTGAGAGGGCGGCGTGCTAGGCCGCTACACAACGGGGGCCCTAGCGATCCTGCATGAGAGACAGCGGGTGCGACCCGGACTGTCTTCCTGGGAAGGATCTGTACCCCCGACCGGATTCGAACCGGCGCTACTGCCTTGAGAGGGCAGCGTGCTAGGCCGCTACACAACGGGGGCTTTGCAGATGAGCTCTGCGAGCTGGCCTACCAGGACTCGAACCTAGACTAACTGAACCAGAATCAGTCGTGCTGCCAATTACACCATAGGCCACTGGAACGCAAGCCCCGTAGGGGATCTTGTTCTAGTTTCGCTCCTCCGGTTCCGGCCTTTCGGCCCGCTCCCCGGCGGCGCAGGAAGAACATTACCCGAAGGTGGACTGCGCTCCAAAACGGGTATCCGAGCCGAGGATCGCCGGGAGTTCGGCGAGGGTGGCGATCCGGTGCCGTCCCACCGGGGGCTCCACGGTCGCCGTGCCGCCGTAGCGGTCGATCCACACCGAGAGCAGTCCGGCGTCGGCGGCGCCCCGGCCGTCGATCTCCGGGTGGTCGCCGACGTAGGCCACCTGGTGCGGGGGCAGGGACAGCGCCTCGCAGGCCGCGAGGAACGCGCCGGCGTCCGGCTTGGAGACGCCGAGCTCCGCGGCGCACAGGATGGCCTCGAAGCGGTCGTGGACGCCGAGGACGCGGAGCTTGTGGTCCTGGACGTGGATGCTGGAGTTGGAGAGCACCGCGTGGCGGTGACTGGCGGCGAGGGCGTCCAGGACGGGCAGGACGTCCGGGAAGAGCGTCCAGGCGGCCTCGTAGTGGCTGTGGTACCGCACCAACCAGTCGTCGGCCTCCGCCTCCGTCATCTCGCGCTCCAGGAACACCCGTACCCGGTCCCGGCGCTGGTCCTCGAAGGTGATCCCGCCCGCCGAGAACCGCGCCCACTGCTGGTCGGTGACCTCGCGCCACCGCGCGAGCGCCTGCTCCGCGGTCCCGTAGCGGTCGATCAGCCCCTCGGCCGTCAGATACGACCGCATGCCCTCGCGGTCCGCGGTCGTGTAGTCGAAAAGGGTGTCGTCCACGTCCCAGACCACGGCGCGAATGCTCATGTCCCCGACGGTATCGCGGGCTGGCACACTGACGGTATGAGCGAGTACCGAGTCCAGTTCACCGTCGAGGCCCGGGCGGCCTACGACGGTCTGCCCGGAGAGCGTCGCGCCCAGTTGGACAAGGCCGTGCGGATACTGGCGCGCGACCCATTCCGCAAGGTCGCGACCGCGCAGCTCGGCCCCGACGAGCACCTGCGCAAGGCGTACGTCGCCCCTGGCGTCATGCTGGAGTACATGGTGGCGGCAGCCGTGCTGGTCGTGGTCGTGCTGGAGATCTTCGACGAGTTCGCCTACCTGATCGACGAGAACGACGCCGTCTGAGGCGAACGGGTGAGGGGCGGCACCCGGAATCCCGGGTGCCGCCCCTCACTCACGCGTGGGCGTTACGCCGCCAGCTTCGCCAGGGCCGCGTCGATGCGGGCCAGGGTCTTCTCCTTGCCCAGGACTTCCAGGGACTCGAAGAGGGGGAGGCCGACCGTGCGGCCGGTGACGGCCACCCGGACGGGGGCCTGGGCCTTGCCGAGCTTGAGGCCGTGGGCCTCGCCGGCGGCCAGCACGGCCTCCTTGAGCGACTCGGCGGAGGTCCAGTCGGCCGACTCCAGCTTCTCGCGGGCCGTCGTGAGCAGCGCGTCGCTGCCCTCCTTCATCGCCTTCGTCCAGCTCGCCTCGTCCTCGACCGGCTCCGGGAGGAACAGGAAGTCGACGTTGTCGGTGATCTCCGAGAGGACCTTCAGGCGGGTCTGGGCGTGCGGGGCGATCGCCTGCCACTTCGCCTCGTCGAAGTTCTCCGGCGCCCACGGCGCGAAGGGGGCCCTCAGCCAGGGGGCGCAGCGCTCCGTGAAGTCCTTCACGTCGAGCAGGCGGATGTGGTCGGCGTTGATCGCCTCGCACTTCTTCAGGTCGAAGCGCGCCGGGTTGGGGTTGACGTCCGCGATCTCGAAGGCGGCGGTCATCTCGCCCATCGTGAAGACGTCCTGGTCGGCCGAGAGGGACCAGCCGAGCAGCGAGAGGTAGTTGAGCAGACCCTCGGGGAGGAAGCCGCGCTCCCGGTAGAGGTTGAGGGACGACTCCGGGTCGCGCTTGGAGAGCTTCTTGTTGCCCTCGCCCATCACGTACGGCAGGTGGCCGAAGGCGGGCACGGACTTCGCGATGCCCAGCTCGGTCAGCGCCTTGTAGAGGGCGATCTGGCGGGGGGTGGAGGACAGCAGGTCCTCGCCGCGCAGGACGTGCGTGATCTCCATCAGCGCGTCGTCGACCGGGTTGACCAGCGTGTACAGCGGGGCGCCGTTCGCACGGACGATGCCGTAGTCGGGCACGTTCTCCGGGGTGAAGGTCAGTTCGCCGCGGACCAGGTCGGTGAAGGTGATCGTCTCGTCGGGCATGCGGAAGCGGACGATCGGGGTGCGGCCCTGGGCCTGGTACTCCGCCACCTGCGCCTCGGTGAGGTCGCGGCAGTGGCCGTCGTAGCCGGACGGCCTGCCGGCGGCGCGGGCGGCGTCGCGGCGGGTGTCCAGCTCCTCCTGGGAGCAGTAGCACCGGTAGGCGTGGCCGGCGTCGAGGAGCTTCTCGGCGACGTCCTTGTAGAGATCCATGCGCTGCGACTGGCGGTACGGCGCGTGCGGGCCGCCGATCTCCGGGCCCTCGTCCCAGTCGAAGCCCAGCCAGCGCATCGAGTCGAGCAGCTGGTTGTACGACTCCTCGGAGTCGCGGGCCGCGTCGGTGTCCTCGATGCGGAAGACCAGGGCGCCCTGGTGGTGCTTGGCGAACGCCCAGTTGAACAGGGCGGTGCGGACCAGGCCCACGTGGGGGTTACCGGTGGGCGAGGGACAGAAACGGACGCGTACGGGAGAGCCGGGTGCGCTAGCCACGCTTGACAACCTTGTTGGTGAGAGTGCCGATGCCTTCGATGGTGACGGCGACCTCGTCGCCGACAGCCAGGGGGCCGACCCCTGCCGGGGTGCCCGTGAGGATCACGTCGCCGGGGAGCAGCGTCATGGCCTCGGTGATGTTGACGATCAGATCCTCGATCGAGTGGATCATCTCGCTGGTGCGGCCGAGCTGCCGCTGCTGTCCGTTGACCGTGAGCTGGACGGTGAGGTCGCTCGCGGTCTCGAGGTCCAGGCCGGTCTCCACCCAGGGGCCGAGCGGGCAGGAGGTGTCGAAGCCCTTGGCCCGGGCCCACTGCCTCTCGCGCTTTTGGACGTCGCGCGCGGTGATGTCGTTCGCGCAGGTGTAGCCGAAGATCACGTCCTTGACGCGTTCACGCGGGACCTCGCGGCACAGCCGGCCGATGACCACGGCGAGCTCGGCCTCGTGGTGGACGTCCGCGGAGAAGGACGGGTACTGGATGTCGTCGCCGGGGCCGATCACCGAGGTGGACGGCTTGAAGAAGGCGAAGGGGGCGTCGGGCACCTCGTTGCCCAGCTCGCGCGCGTGCTCGGCGTAGTTGCGGCCGAATGCCACGACCTTGTTGGGAAGCACGGGCGGGAGCAGTCGGACCTTGCTCAGCGGCACCTTGGTGCCGGAAAGCTCGAAGTCCACGAACGGGATGCCCTTGATGATGTCGAGGACGAGCTCGTCCGGCTTGTCGCCCTCGACCGCGCCGAAGGCGACGTTCCCGTCGATGGAGAACCTGGCGATGCGCACGGGTTGGTTGCGTTCCTTCACTGAGAAGACCGAGCTGGCAATGGAGTGTGACGGTCCAGGCTAACGCGGAAGGGCGTCCCCGGCCGGGGACGCCCTTGACATCCGTGGGCCGCCGCCTTGAGCATTCCGCGGTCGGCGCCCGTATCTCCGCGTGAAGACGTGAAGATCCACGAAGGTCCGTGAGGATCTACTCCGCGACGGAGGCCGTGACCGGGGCCTCCATGAGGATGGTGCGCTTGGGGTTGGCAGTCTGGGCAGGCAGCTCGACGGAGTGCTCCCGCTGCTCCGGGAGCTGCAGTTCGTCGGCGTCCTTGAGGTGCGCCAGCGTCGTGCGCCGCGGGTTGGCGATCTTGTGGAACATCGTCGTCGTCTTCACTGTTGTACGTGACCCTGTCGTCTCGGGGCGCCGGGGGAAGCCGTCAAGGGCCCCCGCGCAAGCGCAGCTTGTCGGATTTGCCATCCCTGTAAAGCGTCAGGCTAAACACGCGATTCCCGTGGAACGCGGGAAGGTCGCATGATCGGTGTGTGAGTTTCCTCACGACTTGGCGGGCAAAACGGTCAATTAAGACCCTCAAGTGACCACTACGAAACGGACATTGCACACCTGAAGCGCGCATTCCGCTCCCGATCATGTCGACTGGGACACCCCCCAGACCTCCTCACTTCGCCCTTTTATGTCCGCCTTACGGGGGATCACCTTCTACATCCCGTAACTTGACCCTTACGTGGTGTCACGGATGTCACAGCCTGGCCAACGGGCCTTGTTGGAGATCCTGCACTGTGCTGGAATTCCTCGGACCGCCGCGGGTTCGAGCCGGCGCACAGGGGGCGCCCAGCGCGCCCGGTGGCGGCGAGACAGGGGGAGCGAGCGCCGGTCACTCACGACCATCGGGGGGCGTAATTCAGGACGCCCCTCAACACGCCGACACCGTCCTTCCGTTCACGCGGAGGGGCGCCTGGTCCAGAGGTTGCGACGCTAGTGCAGGGACGTTTCAAGAGGGATGGCAGCGCTTCGGCCGAGCCGGAGCCGCACGGCGGGACTGGCCCGATGGCAGTCGGCTCCTCGCCCCAGCACGCCCAGAACCCGGGCCCGGCCCCGTCCGGCGACGGCGGTGAGCGCCCTGGGCGCCCCGGCGCGTCCGCGTCGCCGAGTTCTCCTCCTCCGACTCCGACCGTCAAGCCGCCGTCCGGCACGCCCGGCACCGGCTCACGCGTCGCGCTGCGCAACTGGCGTATCTCCACGCGTCTGGTGGCGCTGCTGACGCTGCCCGTGGTCGCGGCCACCACGCTGGGCGCCATCCGCATCAACCAGTCGATGGACGACATCCAGCAGCTCGACAACATGAAGCTGCTGACGGACATGACCAAGCAGGCCACGGAACTCGCCGTGCAGCTCCAGAACGAGCGCGACCGCTCCGCGGGCCCGCTGGCGCACGGCGCCAAGGCGACGGACTTCGGCGTCAAGGGCTACCGGGACAAGACCGACAAGGCGCTCGTCGCCTTCCAGGACGCCTCGGAGGAGATCGACGGCGCCACCACGGACGGCAACCTCCAGGGTGTCCGCGACACCCTCGTGGGTCTCCTGAGCGACCTGAACAACCTCGCCAAGATCCGCAGCACGGCCTACGCGGACAGGGGCAACTCCACCCAGACGGTCGAGGCCTACCACCGCCTCATCACCGGCCTGCTCGACCTGTCGCAGGACATGGCGCAGGCCACGAACAACCCGGAGATGATCCAGCGCACGCGTGCACTGGCCGCCTTCTCCTCCGCCAAGGAGTACGCCTCCGTCCAGCGCGCCGTGCTCGCGGCGGCGCTGCCCGTGGGCAACACCGTCAGCGGCGACCTCAAGGAGAACGACCGGCAGTACGCCGAGGCCGCGCTCGAGAACCAGGAATCCGAACTCTCGAGTTTCCGCAGCATCTACGGCGACGACGGCGCCGAGGAGCTGCTGAAGCCCATCGAGCAGGGCAACCCGGTCATCGAGGAGGCGGACACCTACGCCACCCGGGCGCTCAGCTCCGCCACCGGTCTGCAGTCGCTGGACAAGCGGTCCTACCAGGACTGGATCGACGACAGCACGACCAAGATCACGCAGATGAACAACATCGAGCACACGCTGCTCGAGGACATGGAGCAGAAGGCGCGTGAGCTGCGCGCCGCGTCGGAGCGCGAAGCGATCATCTCCGGTGCGCTCATCCTGCTGGTGCTCGGTGTGTCGCTGGTCGGCGCGTTCGTCGTCGCCCGGTCCATGATCCGCTCGCTGCGCCGTCTGCAGGAGACCGCCACCAAGGTCGCCCAGGACCGCCTGCCCGAGCTGGTCAAGCAGCTGTCCGAGTCCGACCCGCAGGACGTCGACACGTCCGTGGAGTCGGTCGGTGTGCACTCCCGGGACGAGATCGGCCAGGTGGCCGCGGCCTTCGACGACGTGCACCGCGAGGCGGTCCGCCTCGCCGCCGAGCAGGCCCTGCTGCGGGGCAACGTCAACGCGATGTTCACCAACCTCTCGCGCCGCTCCCAGGGCCTCATCCAGCGTCAGCTCTCGCTCATCTCCGAACTGGAGTCCCGCGAGGCCGACCCGGACCAGCTGTCCTCGCTCTTCAAGCTCGACCACCTCGCGACCCGCATGCGCCGTAACGGTGAGAACCTCCTCGTCCTCGCGGGTGAGGAGCCCGGCCGCCGCTGGACCCGCCCGGTCCCGCTGGTCGACGTCCTGCGTGCCGCCGCGTCCGAGGTGGAGCAGTACGAGCGCATCGAGCTGTCCTCCGTGCCGACCACCGAAGTGGCCGGCCGGGTCGTCAACGACCTCGTGCACCTCCTCGCCGAGCTGCTGGAGAACGCCACCTCGTTCTCCTCGCCGCAGACCAAGGTCAAGGTCACCGGTCACGCGCTGCCCGACGGCCGCGTCCTGATCGAGATCCACGACACCGGCATCGGCCTGTCCCCCGAGGACCTCGCCGCGATCAACGAGCGGCTCGCCTCGCCGCCCACCGTGGACGTGTCGGTCTCCCGTCGCATGGGTCTGTTCGTGGTCGGCCGGCTGTCCCAGCGCCACGGCATCCGCATCCAGCTGCGCCCCTCCGACTCCGGTGGTACGACCGCGCTGGTCATGCTGCCGGTGGACGTCGCGCAGGGCGGCAAGAAGCCTCAGCCCAAGCCCGGCCAGGGCGGCACCGCGGGCGGTCCCGCCGCCGCGCAGGCCGCGGCGGGCGTCGCCGCCGCGCGTCGCCAGAACGGCTCGCAGGGCGGCGCCCTCGGCGCCGGTCCCGGCGGGGGCGGTCTGCTCGGCGCCGGTCAGGGTCCCCGGGCCGCACTGCCCGGCCGTGACGGCGGTGGCCGTCCCGGCGGCCAGCCGCCGCGCGGCCCGCAGCAGCCTCCGGCCTCCCCCCAGCAGGGCCGGCCCGCTCCGGCCGGCTTCGGCAGCCAGGCGCCGGGCGCGCCGCAGGGTCTGCAGGCGGCCGGCACGGGCACGCAGGGCACCGACATGTTCGGCGGCGGACGTCCGCCGCAGCGGGGCAACAAGGCCGAGCAGGGCGGCCGCGGCCGTCAGCCGCAGCTGCCGCCGCGCGGTGGTCCGCGCGCCGAGCTGCCCGGCGGCAACCCGCAGCCGCGCGTGCCGAGCTGGGGCGACGAGAACGCCCAGCCGCCGGTGCCGCGCACCCCGCTGGACGCCCCGCGCGGTCACGAGGAGCCGGACGTCGCCCAGACGTCGCGGATGCCCCGCATCGACGACCGTCAGGGTCCCGGGGCCACCGCCGAGATACCGGCGATCCCACGACCGGACGACCGCCAGGGTCCGGCGGGCCCCGCCGACTTCGGTCGTCCGGGGGCGAACGGGCTGCAGAGCACGGGCCAGTTCCCGGCCGTGGGCAACGGCCAGTCGGGCTTCAACGGGCGTCAGGACAACGGCCAGTTCCAGCGGCCGGGTGTCAACGGCCGACAGGACACCGGCCAGTTCGAGCGCCCCGGCGCAGGCGGCCAGGGTCCGGGTCAGGGTCAGGGTCAGCAGGACACCAACGGCTTCACCCGGTCCGACGTCTTCGGCGCCCCGGGCGGCCAGAACGCCCCGGCGGCCCCGAACCACTTCGCACCGCAGGCGTACGACAACGGCTCCACCGGGCAGTTCGCCATGCCCGGCTACGACGGCTCCTCGACCGGTCAGCACTCGCTGCCCGGCCGCCAGGACCCCTCGTCCACGGGACAGTTCCCCGTCGCGCAGCCCGGTGGCTACGGCACCGGGCAGCAGCCGGCGGTCCCGCCGCGTCCGGCCGGGCGTCCGGAGCCGGAGGCTCTGCCGCCGGCCGGTCCCGGGGACGGCCGCACGCCGCTGTACGACACGTTGGAGACCAACTGGTTCCACGGTCAGCAGGCGGGCGGTTCCGCACCGGAGCCGGAGCCGGCTCCCCAGCAACACCAGCAGCCGCAGGCTCCGGCTGCTCCCCAGCGTCCCGCAGCCGCCAGTGCCTCCTGGCGCACCTCGCCGAACGACGAACTCGTCCGGCAGGCCGAGCGCGTCAGGCAGCCGGCCGCGGGCGGCGTCACCACTTCCGGCCTGCCGCGCCGGGTGCCCCGGGCGAACCTCGTCCCGGGCACGGCTCAGCAGCAACAGCACCAAACCGGTCCGCAGGTCTCGCGTGCGCCTGACGACGTACGCGGCCGACTGACCAATCTCCGTCGGGGCATCGCGCAGGGTCGTCAGGTCGGCAACGGCCAGACCGGCAGCTTCCCGAACCCCACTCACCAGCAGGAGCGTTAGTTGAGTCAGATGAGCCAGGCGGCACAGAACCTGAACTGGTTGATCACCAACTTCGTGGACAACACCCCTGGGGTGTCCCACACCGTCGTGGTGTCCGCCGACGGGCTCCTGCTCGCGATGTCCGAGGGCTTTCCGCGCGACCGTGCCGACCAGTTGGCGGCCGTCGCGTCGGGACTGACCTCGCTGACGGCCGGAGCCTCCCGGATCTTCGAGGGCGGCAGCGTGGCGCAGACCGTCGTGGAGATGGAGCGAGGTTTTCTCTTCCTCATGTCCGTCTCGGACGGCTCGTCCCTCGCGGTGCTCGCCCACCCCGAGTGCGACATCGGCCTCGTGGGCTACGAGATGGCGCTCCTTGTCGACCGGGCGGGCGCGGTACTCACGCCCGACCTGCGCGCCGAGCTTCAGGGCAGTCTGCTCCACTGACCCGCCCGAGTACCACCCACCTCACGAAATCACCGTCCGGCCGACACAATCCCCCCACCGGCCTCGACGGACGGCACGACTGACCGAGAATGCTGTCCCGCCCGGAGGATCCATGACCCCGCCCACCGCCCATCATGACCCGTACGCGGAGCCGTACGGGGATGAGGGCGACCAGCCGCTGGTGCGTCCGTACGCGATGACCGGTGGCCGGACCCGGCCGCGCTATCAGCTCGCCATCGAGGCGCTGATCAGCACCACGGCCGACCCGGCAGCGCTCATGGGGCTGCTCCCGGAGCACCAGCGCATCTGCCATCTGTGCCGCGAGGTGAAGTCGGTCGCGGAGGTCTCGGCTCTCCTGGCCATGCCGCTGGGGGTGGCGCGGATCCTGGTCGCGGACCTCGCCGAGGCCGGACTGGTGGCCATCCACCAGCCGGGCGGCGACGAGAACAACGGCGGCGCTCCGGACGTGACGCTGCTCGAAAGGGTGCTCAGTGGACTTCGCAAGCTCTGACGGGGGGCGGGCCACCACCTCCGCGAAGATCGTGGTGGCGGGCGGCTTCGGCGTGGGCAAGACCACGTTCGTGGGCGCCGTCTCCGAGATCAACCCGCTGCGCACGGAGGCCGTCATGACGTCCGCGAGCGCGGGCATCGACGACCTCACCCACACCGGGGACAAGACCACCACCACGGTGGCCATGGACTTCGGCCGCATCACGCTCGACCAGGACCTGATCCTGTACCTGTTCGGCACCCCCGGCCAGGACCGGTTCTGGTTCATGTGGGACGACCTGGTGCGCGGCGCCATCGGCGCGGTGGTGCTGGTGGACACGCGCCGCCTTGCCGACTGCTTCCCCGCGGTCGACTACTTCGAGAACAGCGGTCTGCCGTTCGTCGTCGCCCTCAACGGCTTCGACGGCCAGCAGCCCTACCAGCCCGAAGAGGTGCGCGAGGCGCTGCAGATCGGACCGGACACCCCGATCATCACGACGGACGCCCGGCACCGCTCGGATGCCAAGAGTGCGCTGATCACGCTGGTGGAGCACGCACTCATGGCACGACTGCGGTAACTTTCAAGTACCCGGTGCCGTACGGCAGTTGTCGTAGACACTTCGGAGCCGGCTGTGGCCTTTGACACGGTCGGCTCCGGTGTTCATAACGTTTCGGCAGAGGAATCGGGTGGTACCGCCACGCGTCGCGGTCACTCGGTCTCACTGTGCTCACGAAGGCCCCGCCTTATGGTGGGGCTCGTTCTTTTTGACCGTTTTATCTGGGGTTTACATCACGTCGAACCAACTCTTTCCCATGTTTGGAGGAGCACTGGTCGTCGTGCTGGAATGCCTGAACTGCCCAATAGTCAATGACGTACTCATGGTCGATGGCTGACCGGGCTCTGAGACACTGCGGCACGACGAAGGTGCCGACCGCCGAGAGGTTGTTGGTCGAGTGAGGCGAAGCAAGAAAAGTCCCGAGCCGGCGGCCCGGGGCAACTTCACCCCGCCGCCGCGCGGAGCGGCGACCCCTGCGCCCGGCTCGGAGCCGACGGCCGCGCCCGCCAAGAGCGGCGGCCGTCTCTCCCCGCGCAACTGGCGGGTGCCGACCCGGCTGAACGCGATTCTGCTCATACCCGTGGTGGTCGGCCTGGTCATGGGCGGCTTCCAGGTGAAGAGCTCGATCGACACCTGGCAGGAGGCCGAGGACGCGGAGAACACCGCGCGTCTGGTGCGGGCCGCCCTGAGCTACGGCGACGCCCTCTACAAGGAGCGCGACATCTCGGCCGCGCCCCTCCTCGCGGGCAAGCAGAACGACGCGACGGTCACCGCGGCCCGCCAGGCCACGAACACCGCGGCCGACGCCTTCGACGAGGCCGCGAAGCACATGCCGGCCAAGGCCGGTCTGGAGCGCCGCCTTCAGCTGTTCCGCACCGCGGAGACCAGGCTGACGACGCTGCGCGCGGCCGCCTACACCTCCAAGCTCAACGGCGTGCAGACCGAGGAGGGCTACACCCAGGTCGCGCACCCCCTGATGGAGTTCTCCAACGAGCTCGGTCTGGGCACCGGAAACATCACCTCCTACGGCCGTACCGTCTACGCCATCTCACTGACCAAGGCCGCGCTGTCCCTGGAGCGCTCGATCGGCATGCACCTGCTGATCAAGCCGGGCCCGCAGGACACCGACTTCGCCAAGCAGAAGGTCTCCCTCTCCTCCTACGCCTACCTCGAGGGCATCGCCATCGAGGAGTACATCGGCGGCGGCACCGCGGCCGACGCGAAGAGGCTGGACGAGGAAACCGCGAAGATCAAGAGCGACGGCGCCGCACAGGCCGCCGCCGCGAAGCAGAAGGACCCGGACTACGTTCCGCCGCCGTCCGACCCGACCACGATGGTCGGCGCCATCTCCACGATGGAGACGACCTCGGGCGCCGAGCGCGCCGGGCTCGCCGAGAAGGGCATCAGCAAGGAGAACTGGTGGGCGGTCACCACGCTGAAGTACGACGCCTACCGGCAGATCGAGTCGGACATGGCCGACAAGGCCGTGACCGAGGCCTCGGACATCGCCGCTGACGCCAAGACCTCCGCGATCATCACCGGTGCCGCGGTCGTCGTCGCCCTGCTCCTGGCGTTCATCCTCGCCGGCGCGGTGGCCCGCCAGATGAGCCGTGCGATGCGCCAGCTGCGCAACGCCGCCTTCGGCATCGCCGAGCAGCGCCTTCCGATGCTGGTCGACCAGCTCTCCCGCACCGACCCCGGCCGGGTCGACACCCGCGTGCAGGCCATCCCGATCACCACCACGGACGAGATCGGCGAGGTCGCCCGCGCCTTCGACCAGGTCCACCGCGAGGCCGTCCGGCTCGCCGCCGAGCAGGCCCTGCTGCGGGGCAACATCAACGCGATCTTCACCAACCTGTCGCGCCGCAACCAGTCCCTGATCGAGGGCCAGCTGACCCTGATCACCGACCTGGAGAACAACGAGGCCGACCCGGACCAGCTGGAGAACCTCTTCCGCCTGGACCACCTCGCGACCCGTATGCGCCGCAACGGCGAGAACCTCCTGGTCCTCGCCGGCGAGGAGCCCGGCCGCCGCTGGGACCAGCCGGTCCCGCTGGTCGACGTGCTGCGCGCCGCCTCCTCCGAGGTGGAGCAGTACGAGCGCATCGAGCTGTCGGGCGTCCCGGAGGCCGAGATCCACGGCCGCGCCGTCACCGACCTCGTGCACCTGCTCGCCGAGCTGCTGGAGAACGCCACGACGTTCTCCTCCCCGCAGACCAAGGTCCGTGTCACCGCGACCCGTCTTCCCGACGGCCGCGTGATGATCGAGATCCACGACAAGGGCATCGGCCTCACCGCCGAGGACTTCGCGGACATCAACCACAAGCTGGCCAACCCGCCGACGGTGGACGCCGCGATCTCGCAGCGCATGGGTCTGTTCGTGGTCGGCCGGCTGTCCGACCGGCACGGCATCCGCGTCCAGCTGCGTCCCTCGGGCGAGCAGGCCGGCACGACCTCGCTGGTCATGCTGCCCGACGCGATCACGCACGGTGGCGGTGGCGGCGAGCACCAGCCCGACCGCGACGAGTTCACCGTCTCGCAGATCATCCCGGAGCAGGACTTCCGCCCCGGCGGCGAGGACTTCAACACCGGCCTGCCGATGCGCACCGCCGCCGAACTCGGCTTCGACGACAGCCAGTACGAGGTCCCCGACGACATCCGCGAGCTGGACCCGGTGGGCCGCTCCCTGATGCGCGAGGAGCGCCGTGCGGCCCTGGAGACCCAGCCGGGCCCGGGTCAGCCGGGTCAGCCGGCCGGGCAGCAACAGCAGCAGCCCGGCGAGACGCCCGCCTTCGGCGAGGGCTTCGACTCGACCCGTCAGCAGCCGGCCTTCGACGCGGGCCAGGACGGCTACGATCCCGCCCAGAACGGCGCCCGCAACGGCTACGACAGCAGCGCGACCGGCTATGCCGAGCAGCCCGCGGCGTTCGACCAGCAGACGGCGTACGAGGAGCAGCAGCGCCCGGCGTACGACGATCAGTACTTCGCGCCGAACGGCGGTGCGCCGCAGGCCGACTCCTACTCCACCAACGGCGGTCTGCCGCAGAACGACGGCTTCCCGTCGAACGACGCCTTCTCGTCGAACGGCGGTTACCCGGACCCCGCCTATGCGGAGCCCGCCCAGGAGGAGCGGCCGGCGTCCCCCGCCCCCGCCTCCGAAGGCTTCCAGCCGTACGAGGAACAGCAGTCCTACCAGGACGACTGGCCCCAGCAGCCCCAGCAGAACGGCCACCCGAACGGTTACCAGAACGGCTACCCGGACCAGTACGCTCCGGAAGCGGAATCCGCGCCGGCCGCTGACGCGGGTGAGCAGAACCGCGTAGGCTTCGACCGTCCGGGACCGACCCCCTCCGCCTCCCACGCACTGACCGACGCCGGTCTCCCCCGCCGCGGCTCCGCCGCAAGCGGTGCGAACGGCTCGGGCCCCGCGAAGCAGGAAGCGTCGGCCACGTCTTCTCAGAGCACCGGCGGCGGTGACATCTGGCGTTCGGCGAACGACGAGCGCTGGCACCAGGCCTCCGCTCTGAAGAAGCCCAAGGCGGGCGGGGTCACCTCCTCCGGCCTGCCGCGGCGGGTGCCCAAGGCCAATCTGGTCGAGGGCGCGGCCGAGAGCACCCCTCAGGGAGGCCCTCAGGTCTCCCGCGCCCCGGAGGACGTCCGAGGCAGGTTGAGCAACCTGCGTCGGGGCGTCCAGCGGGGACGCAACGCAGGAAGCAGTGAAACGAACGGTCAGGGCTTCGGTTCTGACAGCACCTACAACCAGGAGCGTTAGTGTGAGCCCGATGAGCCAGGCGGCACAGAACCTGAACTGGTTGATCACCAACTTCGTGGACAACACCCCGGGGGTGTCCCACACGGTGGTGGTCTCCGCCGACGGACTCCTTCTGGCGATGTCCGAAGGCTTTCCCCGCGACCGTGCCGACCAGCTCGCGGCCGTCGCCTCCGGTCTGACGTCACTGACGGCAGGCGCCTCCCGGATCTTCGAGGGCGGCAGCGTGAATCAGACGGTTGTGGAGATGGAGCGGGGATTCCTCTTCATCATGTCCGTATCCGACGGTTCCTCGCTCGCGGTTCTCGCTCACCCCGAGGCGGACATCGGTCTCATTGGGTACGAGATGGCCCTTCTGGTGGACCGTGCGGGTTCGGTCCTGACGCCCGACCTTCGTGCGGAGCTCCAAGGGAGCCTGCTCAACTGACAGACGGACGGTGCGTTTTGGCGTCCCGAGGCCGTAGGGTTTCGGGACGCGGCTTCCACGTGATGGGCGCCAGGCACATTCGGAGGAGGAGAGAAAGTGGCAACACCCCCAGGCGGTTCGAATTCGGGTAACTGGTCGTACGGCCCTGCCCAGGGCCAGGGCGATGGTTCCCAGAACGCGAACCGTTACAACTTCCCCTCCGCGCCCAGCCAGCAGAGGCCGTACTCGCCGCAGGGTCCGCAGGGCCCCGGGCCGTCCCCGTACGACCAGCCGCCGGCGCCGCGCATCCAGCCCGTGCAGCCGCATCGCCGTACCCCTGAGGCGGCCCCCGCCGGGGCGTCGAACAACCCGCTGGTGCGTCCGTACGCCATGACCGGTGGCCGGACCCGCCCGCGTTACCAGCTCGCCATCGAGGCGCTGGTGCACACCACTGCGCAGCCGCATCAGATGCAGGGCCAGCTGCCCGAGCATCAGCGGATCTGCAACCTCTGCCGAGAGATCAAGTCGGTCGCCGAGATCTCGGCGCTGCTGACCATCCCTCTCGGCGTGGCCAGGATCCTCGTCGCCGACTTGGCGGAGGCGGGACTGGTCGCCATCCATCAGCCCGGCGGCGACGAGAGCGCCGGCGGCCAGCCAGACGTGACACTGCTCGAAAGGGTGCTCAGTGGACTTCGCAAGCTCTAGCGGGGGTCCCTCCCGCTCCACCACTTCCGCGAAGATCGTGGTGGCGGGCGGCTTCGGCGTGGGCAAGACCACGTTCGTCGGGGCTGTTTCGGAGATCAATCCGCTGCGCACCGAGGCCGTCATGACGTCCGCGTCGGCGGGTATCGACGACCTCACCCACACCGGGGACAAGACGACCACGACGGTCGCCATGGACTTCGGCCGCATCACCCTGGACCAGGACCTGATCCTGTACCTGTTCGGCACCCCCGGCCAGGACCGCTTCTGGTTCATGTGGGACGACCTGGTGCGCGGCGCGATCGGCGCGATCGTGCTCGTGGACACCCGTCGTCTCGCCGACTGCTTCCCGGCGGTCGACTACTTCGAGAACTCGGGTCTGCCGTTCGTGATCGCCCTGAACGGCTTCGACGGGAACCAGCCGTACAACCCGGACGAGGTGCGCGAGGCCCTGCAGATCGGGCCGGACACGCCGATCATCACGACCGACGCGCGGCATCGCGCCGACGCCAAGTCGGCGCTGATCACTCTTGTGGAGCATGCGCTCATGGCTCGCCTGCGGTAGTTCGCCCGCGCCCCCTGGGCATGCAGAAGGGCCCCTCTCCTGGAGAGGGGCCCTTCTTCGTGCCTGCGCTGCGGGCTCAGTGCCAGCTGTGGGGGGCCCGGAAGCCGCCCTCACGCTCCAGGCGGCGCCAGCCGGCCTTGGGGCGGCGGTGGTGCGCCTCGGGGGTCTCGGAGGAGCGGGCGGCGGCGCGGGCCAGGAGGATCGCCGTGATGGCGGCGACTTCCTCGGGCTCGGCGTGGCCCTTCTCGACGCGGATGTCGGGAGTGTTCATGGGTGTCAGTCTCCGGGAGAGAGGTTTCCGCAGGGGTACCGCGAAGGATCCGCAGGGTTACTGCGGGGGGTTGCCGTGCTTGCGCGAGGGCAGGTCGGCGTGCTTGGACTGCAGCATGGCGAGGGACCTGATGAGGACCTCGCGGGTCTCGGCGGGGTCGATGACGTCGTCGACCAGGCCGCGCTCCGCCGCGTAGTACGGGTGCATCAGCTCGGACTTGTACTCCTTGACCATGCGGGCCCGCATGGCCTCGGGGTCCTCGGCCTCGGCGATCTGACGCCGGAAGATGACGTTGGCGGCACCTTCGGCGCCCATCACGGCGATCTCGTTCGTCGGCCAGGCGTAGGTGAGGTCCGCACCGATGGACTGGCTGTCCATGACGATGTAGGCACCTCCGTACGCCTTGCGCAGGATCAGCGAGATCCTCGGCACGGTCGCGTTGCAGTAGGCGTAGAGCAGCTTCGCGCCGTGACGGATGATTCCGCCGTGCTCCTGGTCGACGCCCGGGAGGAACCCGGGGACGTCCAGGAAGGTGACGATCGGGATATTGAAAGCGTCACACATCTGGACAAAACGCGCAGCTTTTTCCGACGCCTCGATGTCCAGGACGCCGGCGAGGGACTGCGGCTGGTTGGCCACGATGCCGACGACCTGGCCGCCCAGCCGGGCCAGGGCGCAGATGATGTTGCGGGCCCAGCGCTCATGGACCTCGACGTACTCGCCGTCGTCGACGATCTCCTCGATGACCTTGGTCATGTCGTACGGGCGGTTGCCGTCCGCCGGGACCAGGTCGAGCAGAACGTCGCTGCGGCGGTCGGCCGGGTCGCCGGACTCGACGCGCGGGGGGTTCTCGCGGTTGTTCTGCGGCAGCAGCGAGAGGAGGTAGCGGACCTCCGCGATGCAGGTCTCCTCGTCGTCGTACGCGAAGTGGCAGACGCCGGAGGTCTCGGCGTGCACGTCGGCGCCGCCGAGGCCGTTCTGGGTGATCTCCTCGCCGGTGACCGCCTTGACGACGTCCGGGCCGGTGATGAACATCTGCGAGGTCTCGCGGACCATGAAGACGAAGTCGGTCAGGGCGGGGCTGTAGGCCGCGCCGCCCGCGCAGGGACCGAGCATCACGCTGATCTGCGGGATGACTCCGGAGGCCTTGGTGTTGCGCTGGAAGATGCCGCCGTAGCCGGCGAGCGCGGAGACGCCCTCCTGGATGCGGGCGCCGGCGCCGTCGTTGAGGGAGACCAGCGGGGCGCCGGCCGCGATGGCCATGTCCATGATCTTGTGGATCTTCGTGGCGTGGGCCTCGCCCAGCGCGCCGCCGAAGATGCGGAAGTCATGGGCGTAGACGAAGACCGTACGGCCCTCCACCGTGCCCCAGCCGGTGATGACACCGTCGGTGAACGGCTTCTTGGCCTCCAGGCCGAACCCGGTCGCCCGGTGCCGGCGCAGCTGCTCGACCTCCTGGAAGGACCCGGGGTCCACAAGCAGCTCGATCCGCTCCCGGGCGGTCAGCTTGCCCTTGGCGTGCTGCGCCTGGGTCGCCTTCTCGCTCGGGCCGGCCAGCGCCTGGGCACGGATCTGATGCAGCTCGGCCACGCGGCCGCGCGCGTCCGTGGGTTCCCCGGTCGGCTCACCCGTCGTCTCTTCCAAAACGGTCATGTAGCGACCTTACGAAGCCCGCCAAGGAAAGAGGGACGTCGACTCCGTACAGTCTCCGACGCGTTTTCCTGGTAGCACTGAACAGAACCAGGCGGGCACGCAGGCGTTCCGACTGCTCAGGGGGTCCGGGGCTTGTTCAGGTCGAACAAAGCCGGGGCTGAGACCCGGCTCACATTCGACGGGGTCGCATGCCCTCCCCAGGGTGAACGGGAGGACCCGGACGGCCGTCCACGATCATCGCATGGAGCAATCAGGGGACACGCCTCGGATGATGTTGAACATTGAACGGAATAGGTCTACGGTCGTTCGTGTTGACCTCGTTGAAGATTCAACATCATCGATCTTCCCCGTTCCCGTTTACGTCCCGTCCCCACTCCAAGGAGCACGTCATGGGCATCTTCGGCCGCAAGAGCACCGACGAGACCGCCGCCGGCGCGGTGAACCCCGATCTCGCCGCCCTGACCGGTGACTACACGATCGACCCGGCGCACTCGACGCTCGGTTTCGTCGCGCGCCACGCGATGGTCACCAACGTCAAGGGCAAGTTCATCGACTTCACCGGCTCGCTGCACCTGGACGGCTCGGACCCGTCGAAGTCCACCGCCACCATCGACGTCAAGATGGACAGCATCGACACCGGCTCCGCCGACCGTGACGGCCACCTGAAGAGCGCGGACTTCTTCAAGACCGACGAGTTCCCGACGATGACCTTCCGCTCCACCTCCGCCGAGGCGGTCGGCGGCGACGACTACCGCATCACCGGCGACCTGAGCATCCTCGGCGTCACCAAGCCGCTCACCATCGACCTGGAGTTCAACGGCGCCGCCAAGGACCCGTTCGGCAACGAGCGCGTCGGCTTCGAGGGCAAGGCCGAGATCCTGCGCTCGGAGTGGGGCCTGACCTGGAACGCGGCGCTGGAGACGGGCGGCGTCCTGGTCTCCGACAAGATCAAGCTGAACTTCGACATCTCGGCGATCAAGAACGCGTAAGACAGCCGTCGAATTTCGTAAGAAATCGGCGGATAGGGGCCGGAAGCGAGTAGCTCCCGGCCCCTCGCTGTGCTCTGTGTCACAGTCGCGAGGCATGAGCACCATGACCGGACCCCAGCACTACCCGGGCGCCAACCGCGACCACTGGTACCAGGACCACTTCGGCGGTGACCGTATGGAGGTCAACGTCGTCGTCCTGCACACCACGGAGGGCAGTTCGCTGCCCGACTACCAGGGCGGCGCCGTCGCGCCCAACCTGACAGCGGTGCCGGACTTCGCCGCCAAGCGGCTGAAGTGGTACCAGCACTTCGACATCGATGTCTCCTCACGCGCGCTGGCCAACCCGCCCGGCGGCGTCGAGACGAACACGCTGAACGTGTGCCAGGCGGAACTCGTCGGCACCTGCGACCCCGACGTCCACGCCCGGCTGAACGCCGGCGACCGGGCCCACGTCTACTGGCCGAAGGCCCCGGAGTGGGCGCTGCGCGGGGTCGCCCAGTACCTGGCGTGGATGCACATCCACCACAACGTGCCGTTGCAGGGGCCGACGCTGTGGCCCGTGTACCCGAAGTCCGTGGGCGACGGGGGCGGGCAGCGGATGAGCGGGGCGCAGTGGAACGCGTTCAAGGGCGTGTGCGGGCACATGCACGTGCCCGAGAACGCGCACGGGGACCCCGGCGGGATCGACTTCCGCGGGCTGCTGGGCTTCGCGAAGGCGGCGGTCCAGGACTGACCCGGGCCCCCCCGAACCGACCGCGGTTCACGTGGACCGGTCCGGCGCCGGCTTCCAGCGAGTTCAGGCGTCGAGGGTGGGAGCGCGGGGGAAGGAGAGGGGCAGGGGTGCGGGCGTCGTCCCCGGGTCGGCCGCTGCGGTCATACGATGGCCGTAGGTGCCGGATGGGTCAGTTGCTGTCCCAAGGGTGACGCTCGCCCTGTTCGGTGACGGAGGGGGCGGGACTGGTGGGAGACGGGGATCACGTCGAGTTCCGGGGGAATGTGTTCTTTGGGCCCGTCACCGGGTCGGGGCCCGCTCCCCCGCCTTCGGGCGCCGTGTCCAATCTGCCGGGCGAACCCGCCGTGTTCACGGGCCGGGACACCGAGGTCGAACGGCTGCTGGACGTCCTCGATCCGGCCGCCGGACCTGGCGGAGCCGTCGGCGCCGGGGTCGGTGTCGCCGCCGTCGCCGGTCTGGGCGGTGTGGGCAAGACCGCCCTCGCCCTGCACGCGGCGTACACGGCACGGAAGCGCGGCTGGTTCCCCGGCGGGGCGCTCTTCGTGGACCTGCGCGGGTACGACGAGGTCCCGGCGACCCCCGAGCACGCCGTGCTGTCGCTGCTGCGGGTGCTCGGCGAGAGCGGGCCGGGCGACGAGGACCTCTACGGCCGCTACCGTGCCGAACTCGCCCGCCGCGAGCCGATGTTGATCGTCCTCGACAACGTCTCCGACCCGGCCCAGGTCGCCCCCCTGCTGCCCGGGGAAGGCGACGGGCACCGCGTGCTGGTGACCTCCCGGGACGTCCAGGACTCCCTCCCCGTACGGCAGTTCACGATCGGTGCGCTGGAGACCGAGGACGCCTGCCTGCTCGTGGACCGTTGCCTGCGAGAACGCGACCCCGAGGACCGGCGCGCCACCGAACAACCCGACGCCGTCCGTGAACTGGCGGCCCTGTGCGGCCACTTGCCCCTCGCCCTGCTGATCGCCGCCGCGCTGCTACGACGCCGTGGAACGCGCCCGATCAGCACGCTGACCGCCGAACTGCGCACCGCCGCCGACCGGGTGCGGGCGTTGCGGCACAAGGGGGGGGTGGACCAGTACTGGCGAAAGCTGGCGCTGCGGCCGGTCTTCGATGTGATGTACGGCCGGCTGGAGCCCGAGGTGGCCCGGGTGCTGCGGGCGCTGGGGCAGGCGCCCGCAGCCGAGGTGTGGATGGGCTCCGCGGTCCTCCTCGCGAACATGGCGCTGGAGGAGCTGCTGCCCCTGCTGGACGACCTGGTCGCCGCGTCCCTGCTGACCGCGGACCCCGGCGGCGAGCTGTGGCGGATGCACGACCTGGTCCAGGTGTACGTCCGCAGCGTGTCGGACGCGGACCCGGAGACCGCCCAGGAGACGGAGACCGCCCTGGGGCACCTCCTCGACATCTCCGAGATCGGTGTGCGGTCCGCCAACAACTGCCTCTGGCCCGGCATGCACCCCTCGATCCCCGACTCCTTGGACTCCTTCCGCGGCGACTACCTGCGCGCGCTGAACTGGCTCGACTCGGAACGCCAGATGCTCCTCGGCCTGGCCCGGTGGATGGACTCGGACTCCCCGGAGCGGGCCAGGAAGGCCATGGCACTGGGGATCAATCTCGACATGTACCTGAATCTGCGCCGGGCCCACCACGACTGGCTGGAGGTGGCGACGGCCGCGCACCGGACCGCGCGGCGTCTGGGCGACACCGAGGCCGAGGCCGCCGCGTGCCAGTCGCTGGGCATGAGCCTGGCCACCCTCGGCCGGGAGGAGGAGGCGGTCCCCTTCCTGCGCCGCGCGACAGAGCTCTTCGCCGAGACGCGGAACCAGCGGGCGGAAGCCGGCGCGTGGGCGAACCTCGGGTCCGTCCTGAGCGGGCTGGGCAGGTACCCCGAGGCCGTCCGGGCCCACAAGAGCAGCCTGCGCCTCTGTGAAGCCCTCGGTGACCGGCGCGCCAAGGGAGTCGCGCTCGGCAACTACGGCCTCACGCTCTACGCGCTGGGACGTTACGACGACTCGCTCGCCGCCACGCGCAAAGCCCTCGGCATCGCTCTCGACCTGGGCGACAAGGCCGGCGAGGCGAGGGCGCGGTCCTTCCTGGGCCACCTCTGGACGGCGGCCGGCCGCCCGGACCGGGCCGCGGACGAGTACCTGCGCTCCGCCCGCCTCCACACCGCCCTCGACGACCCGCACGAGGCGGCGAGAGCCGCCCTCCACCATGGCCAGGCCCTCCGCTCCCTGGGCCGGCACGCCGAGGCCAACGAGGTCCTGAGAATCGCCGCCGCCTGCTTCGAATACGCCGGGTCGGAGAAGGAGGCGGAGGAGGCCCTACGGCTGGCCGGGCAACGGTAAGGCGCGCAGGGTTCAGGGACGCTCATGCAGCTACCGCCCGTCGTCACGCTGAGCAGCCGTAGAACTCGCACCACACGACCTTCCCCGGCTTCCGCTCCCCCACCCCCCACTTGTCCGCGAGCGCGGTGACGAGGAGGAGGCCTCGGCCGTGTTCCGCGTCGGGGGACGCGTGGTCCCGGGCCCGGACTCCTCCCGGACCGCTGTCGTGGACCTCGACCCGCAGGACGCCGTCCGTCGGGTGCAGGGCGAGATGGAGGGCGAAGCCCCGGCCGGGCGGGACGCCGTGGAGGACGGCGTTCGTGGCGAGTTCGCTGACGCAGAGCTGGACGTCGTCGGTGCGGTCGGTCCAGGACCAGGTGGTGAGGGTCTCTCGGGTGAAGTCCCGGGCCCGGCTGACGTTTCTGCGGTCGCGGAGGTAGAAGCGGGATTCGACGTTCACGAGGCGATTGTCACTGTGGGTCACTAAAGTGGAGCAGTGAGTGAATCCGTAGTTTGCTTTTCTACGGCTTCGCTGCGACGGCTCGGGATGTGCACGGGGGAAAGGGATCCGCATGCAGACGGCGAAGAAGCCCGGCAAGAAGGTCGGTTCATGGGTGGCGGTCGGGGCGCTGTTGGCGCACTGCCGCAAACAGGCCCGCCTCACACAGGAACAGCTCGCCGAGATGGCGACGATCTCCGTCGACCTGGTGGGGTCCATCGAGCAGGGGCGGCTCGCGCTCCAGCCCGATCGGGCGGAACAGTTCGACGAACTGCTGGGCACGGGTGGGGTGTTAGAGGTGCTTGTGACCAAACTGCCGGTCCGGGACCGGGTCGTGCAGTTCGCGCAGGGGCTGGTGGAGCACGAACAGGAGGCAGTGAACATCCAGACGTATGAGACGCAGATGGTGCCGGGGCTGCTCCAGACCAGGGAATACTGCCTGGCCGCCTTCGATGCCCGCTATCCCGCTCTGGGGAGCGAGACCGCGGAGCAGTGGGTGAACGCCCGTCTCGACCGGCAGTTGATCTGGCAGAGGACGCAACCGCCCGTGGGGCACTTCATCATCGAGGAGAGCATCCTGCGGCGAGAGGTCGGCGGTCCCCAGGTGATGCGGGCACAGATCCGGCAGATCCTGGAGTACTCGGAACCCGTCCACATGAGCTTCCAGATCATGCCCATGGACCGCATGCCACACGCCGGACTGGCAGGCCCTATGACGCTCTTGGAGACTCCCGACCACGAGCGCTTGGTCTACCTGGAGGTGCAGCGCGCCAGTTTCCTCGTCGACGATCCTGACGAGGTCAGTGACTATCACCTCAAGTATGCGATGCTGCGATCACAGGCCCTCTCTACCGGCGAAAGCGTGCGCTTCCTGCACGGATTGCTAGGAGACCGATGAGCACCGCACTTGAGTGGTTCAAGTCCAGCTACAGCAGCAACGAAGGGGGCAACTGCGTCGAAGTCGCCTCGCACGCCTTCGCCGTCCACGTCCGCGACTCCAAGACGCCCGACGGTCCCATACTCACCGTCGCCGCCGACACCTGGAGCGACTTCCTCACCCAGCTCGGGTCCGTCGCGTGATTCGATCCGCCACCCCGCACGACGTGCCGCAGATATGCGCGATGATTCGCGAGCTCGCCGAGTACGAGAAGGCCGTGGAGCAGGCTCGGGCCAGCCAGGAGCAGCTGCTTGAGGCCTTGTTCGGGGAGCATCCCGCCGCGTTCGTGCTGATCGCCGAGGATGACGAGAACGGGCAGGTCGTCGGGTTCGCGTTGTGGTTTCCGCGGTTCTCGACCTGGACCGGCACGCGTGGCATGCATCTGGAGGATCTGTTCGTGCGGCCGCAGGCCCGTGGCGGGGGGTATGGCAAGGCGCTGCTCGCCTCTCTTGCCGCGCTCTGCCGGGAAAAGGGTTACGAGCGGTTCGAGTGGTGGGTGCTGGCCTGGAACGAGCCGACGATCGGCTTCTACAAGTCACTCGGGGTGGAGTTCCTCGACGAGTGGAGGGTGTGCCGCCTGAGTGGTGAGCCCCTCGCCTCGCTCGCCTCGCTCGCCTCGCTCGCTCCCGTTACGCGTCCTGGGGTCTGACGCGGCAGGTGGCTGAATCAGCCCCCTTGTGTGAGGGGTCGGGGCGTTCCCATAATCCAGCAACAGATTTGACCTGACCATGCCAGCGCATGGGCATTCCTTTGCGCTATGCGTTGACATGTCCCCACCAAATCCAAGCCAACCCCCCACGGAAGGCAGCACCTTGAAGAAGCTCCTCACGGCGCTCAAGAGATTCGCCGCCGTCGGCGCCGCCGCCCTCGCGATCGCCAGCCTCCAGCCCCTCTCGGCCGCCCAGGCCGCCCCCTCGCCCGTCGTCGGCGGAACCCGCGCCGCGCAGGGCGAGTTCCCGTTCATGGTCCGGCTCTCCATGGGCTGTGGCGGCGCGCTCTACACCCAGCAGATCGTGCTCACCGCCGCGCACTGCGTCAGCGGGACCGGCGCCAACACCAGCATCACCGCCACCGCCGGCGTCGTGGACCTGCAGTCCACCAGCGGCCGGGTCCAGGTCAGGTCCACGTACGTGTACCGGGCCCCCGGCTACAACGGCAACGGCAAGGACTGGGCGCTCATCAAGCTCGCCTCGCCCATCACCACGCTGCCCACCCTGAAGATCGCCACCACCACGCAGTACAACACCGGCGACTTCACCGTCGCCGGCTGGGGCGCGGCCCGCGAGAACGGCGCCCAGCAGCGCTACCTGCTCAAGGCCACGGTGCCGTTCATCAGCGACGCGACCTGCAAGGCGTACGGCGGTCTCTACAGCGGCCTCGTCGCGGGCGACGAGATCTGCGCCGGCTTCGCCGCGGGCGGGGTCGACACCTGCCAGGGCGACTCCGGCGGCCCGATGTTCCGCAGGGACAACGCCGGCGCCTGGATCCAGGTCGGCATAGTCAGCTGGGGTGACGGCTGCGCCCAGCCCAACGCCCCCGGCGTCTACTCCGAGGTGTCCACCTTCGCCTCGGCCATCGCCTCCGCGGCGGCCTCGCTCTGACGCACGCCGCGGCCGCGTAGCCCACCCCACCCCCGCAAGCCACCTCGTACGAGGTCCGCGGGCCCGGCGCCGCCCCGCGCCGGGCCCGTGCCCGTGGCTTCGCGGCCGTGGCCCGGCCCTCAGGTCTCTCAGAACCCTCCGCCGAAGTCGCCGCCGCCCCCGCCGCCGCCGAAGTCCCCTCCCCCGCCGAAGCCGCCGCCGAAGTCACCCGGGTCGAAGTCGGCGCCGGAGACGTCACCGCCCTGGTAGCCGCCGAAGTCGCCGTAACCCGTGCCGTAGTCGGCGGCGTAGGACGGGGTCGCCATCAGGGAGCCCAGCATCGTGCCGACGAGGAGGCCGGGCAGGATGCCGCCGCCGAAGTAGCCGCCCGCCCAGGGGCCGTAGGCCGGTCCCGCCTCCCAATAGGGGCGGCGGCCGTAGTCGCTGTCGACCTCGCGGATCACCGGGTCGCGGCCGTCGGCGAGACGGGTCGCGTCGGCCGCGCAGACCGGGACCTCCCGGGTGGCCCCGCCCGGCGGCGTCCAGGTGGCGTCGGTGACCGAGGGGCCGTGGCGGGGGTCGAAGAAGCAGGGCGGACGGCGCTCGGGCAGCGGCCTTCTGTCGCGGCGGGCGGCGAGCTGGGCGAGGGAGAAACGGCCGTCCTCCAGCTCCTGGGTGACGGGGCGGACGTCCTCCGGTCGCAGGGCCGCCGCCATCAGCGACTTCGCCTCCTCATAGGCGTCCAGGGCGCGTTCGTAGTCGGCGCGCATGGCGTCGTCGGCGCCCGCCTCGGCCGGGTGGAAGTCCAGACGGTCGAGTTCCTCGCCGAAGGCCGTGATGTCCTCGTCCACGACGACCCGCAGCCGGTCGAGGGCGGCCCGCTGCTCCTCCGCGCGCCGGCGGCGGTTGCGCCGCACGAGGGCGTACGCCCCGGTGCCGCCGGCCACCAGGACCGCGCCCGCGGTGATCAGCGCGGTGGACGAGATGCCGTCGCCGCCCGAGGAGCTCCACCCGGCGGGGGCCGAGCCCCCCATGTTGGCCAGCGCCCGGTCGGTGAAGTCCGTCAGCTGTCTGTTGACGTCTCTCTCGTCGCGGACGCTGGTGACCAGGTTCTGGACGGCCGTGCGGGGCAGGACCGAGGAGTCGGCGCGGGAGTCGAAGCGGTCGCCCAGGCGGATCGCGTACAGGCCGGTGACGCCGGTGGCGGTGCGCAGGTCCCTGAACAGGTTCTGCGTGGGCCGGCCGGCGGGCAGGACGGCGATGAACAGGGGCTTGCCGGCGTCCTCGATCCGCTGCTGGAGCGCGTGCGCGTCCGCCCGGGACAGCTCGCCGCTCGCCTCCGGGTCGACGTAGACCGGGCTCTCACGGAGGGAAGCGGCGATGGCCGAGACGCTCGTCGGATCAGTGGTGGCCGCGGTGGCGCGCGGGGCGCCCGCCGACATGAGGACGGCCAGAACCATGAGGACGACGAGCGCCAGCGCCGGCAGCGGTCCGGTGAGGCCTCGGGGAGGGCGGGTCGGGATCGCGACCTTCATACCTCGAAGCTACCCGAAGCCCCATAAAACCGGACACACAGTGGGAGGGTCGGAGCCTACTCCGCCGGGTCGACTCCCGCCCGCAGCAGCCCGTACGTGTAGGCGTCCTCCAGGGCCTGCCATGAGGCGGCGATGACGTTCTCCGCCACGCCCACCGTGGACCACTCGCCCGTGCCGTCGCTCGTGGAGATCAGCACGCGGGTGGTGGACTGGGTGCCGTGGACGCCCTCCAGGATGCGGACCTTGTAGTCGACCAGCTCGAGCTTGGCCAGCTGGGGGTAGATCTTCTCCAGCGCCACGCGCAGCGCGCGGTCCAGGGCATTGACGGGGCCGTTGCCCTCCGCCGTGGCGACGATGCGCTCGGCCTTGGCCCACAGCTTGACCGTGGCCTCGTTGGCGTGGCTGCCGTCGGGGCGGTCCTCGACGATGGCCCGCCAGGACTCCACCTCGAAGTACTTCAGCGGGCTGCCCTCGACCTCGCCCCGCAGCAGCAGCTCGAAGGAGGCGTCGGCGGCCTCGTAGGTGTAGCCCTTGAGCTCGCGCTCCTTGACCCGCTCCACGACCCGGCCGACGAGTTCGCGGTCGCCTCCCAGGTCGACGCCGAGCTCCTTGCCCTTGAGCTCGATGGACGCGCGCCCCGCCATGTCCGACACCAGCATCCGCATGGTGTTGCCGACCTGCTCGGGGTCGATGTGCTGGTACAGGTCGGGGTCCACCTTGATGGCGGAGGCGTGCAGACCCGCCTTGTGGGCGAAGGCGGACACTCCCACGTACGGCTGGTGCGTGGACGGGGTGAGGTTGACGACCTCGGCGATCGCGTGCGAGATGCGCGTCATCTCACGGAGCCTGCCGTCGGGCAGGACCTTCTTGCCGTACTTCAGCTCCAGGGCCGCGACCACCGGGAACAGGTTGGCGTTGCCGACCCGCTCGCCGTAGCCGTTCGCCGTGCACTGCACGTGCGTCGCGCCCGCGTCCACCGCGGCGAGGGTGTTGGCGACCGCGCAGCCGGTGTCGTCCTGGGCGTGGATGCCGAGGCGGGCGCCGGTGTCGGCGAGGACCGTGGAGACGACGGCCTGGACCTGCGCGGGAAGCATGCCGCCGTTGGTGTCGCACAGGACGACCACGTCCGCGCCGGCCTCGGCCGCCGCCCGGACGACCGCCTTGGCGTACTCGGGGTTCGCGCGGTAGCCGTCGAAGAAGTGCTCGCAGTCGATGAAGACCCGGCGGCCCTGGGCCTTCAGGAAGGACACCGTGTCGCTCACCATCGCCAGGTTCTCGTCGAGCGTGGTGCGCAGGGCCAGCTCGACATGCCGGTCGTGGGACTTCGCGACCAGGGTGATCACCGGTGCGCCCGACTCCAGCAGCGCCTTGACCTGCGGGTCCTCCGCCGCCTTCGTGCCCGCCCGGCGGGTCGAGCCGAAGGCGACCAGCTGGGCGTGCTGGAAGTCGATCTCCTGCTGGGCGCGGGCGAAGAACTCGGTGTCGCGCGGGTTGGCGCCGGGCCAGCCGCCCTCGATGAAGCCCACACCGAAGTCGTCCAGATGCCGGGCGATGGCCAGCTTGTCGGCGACGGTGAGGTTGATGCCCTCACGCTGCGCGCCGTCGCGCAGGGTGGTGTCGAAGACGTGGAACGAATCGTCGAGTTCGCTGGTTGCGGTCATGGTCTGAAGGCTCCTGTGTCGGATCTCGGTCGTTACCGGATGACCGGCTCCACCGTCCCCCCATGGTCCCTCGCGCTCTCGCCTCCGGCTGTGGGTGGGCCAGAAAAGCGAAAAACCCCTCGCGGGTGCGAGAGGTCTGCGCGCGGGTCGAGGACGACGATGGCCGCTCGTACCTGGTCGTACGGAGCGGTCACTGCGGACCGGCGCGCCTGCTGCCAATAATCATGGCGAACGAGAGCACGGACGCAGTCTGGCACAGACAGCCCCGGTGCTCACCGGGTGTCTCAGGATGCGAACAGAGCGCGCTCGGGCGCGCCGGCAGCCACGGGGGCCGCACTGCCGGCGACCGGCCCCGAGGCCGCCGTCCGGGAACCACCGGACGTGCCCGAGGGCAGAGCGCGGCCGTCGGGGACGTGCAGGTCGGCGTAGGCGCCGAGGCGGCCCTCGCTCCACTCCAGGGTGCGCAGCAGCAACAGCTCGCCCTTGGCGTGGGGCAGCCGTACGACGCCGGCCGTACTACCGCGCCGGGCTCGGCGCACCCGGGACCCGGAGACGCCGAAGGGCCACCCCGAACGGGGTGGCCCTGGACGGAGTGGCCCGCGACGAGGCCGGGCGGCTAGCCCAGCTCGTGCATCCAGCCGTGCTTGTCCTCGGCCTTGCCGCGCTGGATGTCCAGCAGGGCCTGGCGGAGCTTGAGGGTGACCTCGCCGGGCTCGCCGCCCGACTGCTGCCACTCGCCGCTGGTGCGCTTGACCGTGCCGACCGGGGTGATCACGGCGGCGGTGCCGC
Source organism: Streptomyces sp. NPDC031474 (assembly GCF_055581185.1). Classification (NCBI taxonomy): domain Bacteria; kingdom Bacillati; phylum Actinomycetota; class Actinomycetes; order Kitasatosporales; family Streptomycetaceae; genus Streptomyces; species Streptomyces sp. NPDC031474. The sequence goes on along the minus strand of NZ_JBVIJX010000011.1, from coordinate 188,084 downwards.
AGGCGAAGACCTCCTGCAGCGTGCCGTTCTCGGAGTCGCGCTGCCACTGGTCGACGGAGACGCGGCCCTCCTCGGCCTCGTAGCCGAGGTCGCGGGCGACGCTGAGGAGGCTGTCACGGGTGACGCCCTCCAGGATGGAGCCCGTCAGCGACGGCGTGATGATCTTGTTGCCGTACACGAAGTACAGGTTCATGCCGCCGAGTTCCTCGACCCACTTGCGCTCGACCGCGTCGAGGTAGCAGACCTGGGCGCAGCCCTGCGCGGCGGCCTCGGCCTGGGCGAGCAGGGAGGCGGCGTAGTTGCCGCCCGTCTTGGCGTCGCCCATGCCGCCGGGGACGGCGCGGACGTGCTCCTCGGAGACCCAGATGGAGACGGGCTTGACGCCGCCGGGGAAGTAGGCGCCGGCCGGTGAGGCGATCACGATGAAGAGGTACTCGTTGGCCGGCTTCACGCCCAGGCCGACCTCGGTCGCGATCATGAAGGGGCGCAGGTAGAGGGACTCCTCGCCGCCGTGTGCGGGCACCCAGTCCTTGTCCTGGCCGACGAGGGCGTCACAGGCCTCGATGAACGTCTCGACCGGCAGCTCGGGCATGGCGAGCCGGCGCGCGGAGCGCTGGAAACGCTTGGCGTTCTGGTCGGGGCGGAAGGTGGCGACGGAGCCGTCGGGACGGCGGTACGCCTTCAGACCCTCGAAGATCTCCTGCGCGTAGTGCAGGACCATGGTGGCCGGGTCGAGCGGGATCGGCGCGTACGGAACGAGCTGACCGTCGTGCCAGCCGCGACCCTCCGTCCACTTGATCGTCACCATGTGGTCGGTGAAGTGGCGGCCGAACCCGGGGTTCGCCAGGATCGCCTGCCGCTCTGCGGCGGAGAGCGGGCTGGCGGAGGGCTTGAGCTCGATCGTGGGCGTCGTCATGAGTGGTGTCCTTCACCGGTTGTGTAGTGACGGGCCGCGCTCACGTCCGTACGGCCAGTGGCCGGTGCCAGGACGTCCGAGCTTTCCCTCATACCGCGGCTCCGCGTTCGATTATCGCAAGCGGCGGACGAGGGCCAAAACGGCGTGAATGCGACCCAGGGTTGATGGTGGCACCCGGCGGGGGACATGCGGAAGCCGCCGGGTGCTGATGCGAACCCGGCGGCTTCGAAAGGTTTCGTGCAGCGCGGGTCAGCCGGCTACTCGTACGGAGAGCGCGTCACCGATCTCGGAGGTGCTGCGCGCGGGCAGCGCACCACGCTCCTCCAGGTCGCGCGCGACGGCGTCCTCGATACGGACCGCCTCGGCCTCGTAACCGAGGTGGCGCAGGAGCAGGGCGACGGACAGGACCGTGGCGGTGGGGTCGGCCTTGCCCTGGCCGGCGATGTCCGGGGCCGAGCCGTGCACGGGCTCGAACATGGACGGGAACTCGCCGGAGGGGTTGATGTTCCCGCTCGCGGCGACGCCGATGCCGCCGGAGACGGCCGCGGCGAGGTCGGTGATGATGTCACCGAAGAGGTTGTCGGTGACGATCACGTCGAAGCGGCCGGGGTCGGTGACGAGGTAGATCGTCGCCGCGTCGACGTGGATGTAGTCGGTGGTGACCTCGGGGAACTCCTCGGCCACCTGGTTGAAGATGTTCGTCCACAGGTGACCGGCGAAGGCCAGCACGTTGTTCTTGTGGACGAGGGTGAGCTTCTTGCGGGGGCGGGCCTGGGCGCGGGCGAACGCGTCCCGGACCACGCGCTCGACGCCGAAGGCCGTGTTCACGGAGACCTCGGTGGCGACCTCGTGCGGGGTGCCCTTGCGGATCGTGCCGCCGTTGCCGGTGTACGGACCCTCGGTGCCCTCGCGGACCACGATGAAGTCGATCTCGGGCTGGCCGGCCAGCGGCGTGGCGACGCCCGGGAGGAGCTTCGACGGACGCAGGTTGACGTGGTGGTCGAAGAGGAACCGCAGCTTCAGCAGGAAACCCCGCTCCAGGACACCGGAGGGGACGCTCGGGTCGCCGATCGCGCCGAGCAGGATCGCGTCGTGCCGGCGGAGCGCCTCGGCGTCGGCGTCGGTGAGGGTCTCACCCGTGGCGTGGTAGCGCCGGGCGCCGAAGTCGTACTCCTTGGTCTCCAGCTTCACATCCTGCGGGAGGACGGCGGAGAGGACCTTGAGACCTTCGGCCACGACCTCCTGGCCGATGCCGTCACCGGGAATCACTGCGAGATTGAGGCTGCGAGACATGCGGGAACCCTACTCCTCGTCCCATGGGATGACACGGACCGTCCGCCATACGGACATGGCGGCCGGGGTGCGAGCGGGAGGGGGCGAGGTGCGGCGCGGGGTCCGAAGTCCCGTTCGGGGCCCGCGCCGCACCCCGTGCGGGTGCGGCTCCCGGACGTGCGGCGGCTAGGGCCTGTCCGGCGGATCAAGTCGCAGGAAAGCAGCGGCGCCTGATCAACGCAGGTGAGCGGGGAATGGTGCGTCCAACTGCAAGGCGGAGGAGGGCGTCGACGCGGAGCGTCGGCAACCGACGACAACGCGGCAGGTGGGCGTGCCATTCCCCGCGTCTGCGGCATGATCCGCCGGACAGGCCCTAGGCTCAGTGGCCGGTCTCGCCGCCGTTGTCGCGGCGGTCGAGGGCGCGCTGAAGGGCGGCGGCGGCGTTCTTGCGGTCGGACTCGCTCGTACGGGAGACGTGACGGACTCGGCGGCGGACGGTCGTCTCGGCCATGGGAAATCGACTCCTTCGAAATCCAGGGAGCACGGAAGGGGGGTTCGAGACGCCGGGGGCGGGGAGCGGGCCGCAGGGGTTGCCTGCGCGGGGCCCGGCTCACGACCGCCATTCGCTTGGTCGAGCGAGACGTTCGGCTCCTACAAAGTTAAGGGAGGAGCACGCGCCTGTCTCCACAATTAGTCGGACTTCCTACTATCTGAGACGGCGTACTGGGTCACACCCCGCTGAGCTGCGGTTTCACGGACGCCCACCCCTCCCGGACCAGCGCCCGAACGGCTGATCCTGGGCCCGGGGGCGACATCGCGTTCCGGCAACGGGAACGGTGAGGTCATGAGCGACACGGCCAAGGCACTACTCGAGGGCGGTCCGGACGATCTGCCCGAACGGATCGTCCCCCTCCCGCCGCCCGGATCCGATGTGAAGATCGAGTTCCTCGGCGGATACGAGCATTTCAGGGCGACTGCGCGGCACGGGAACACGCCGGAGGGCAGGCTGCCCGTGTACCAGTGGTGGGAGCGGACCGAGCTGCCCGGCTAGCGCACGCGAACGGGCCGGGTCCGTGACGGACCCGGCCCGCCGGCGTGATCGGGGGTCAGCCCATGTGCGGGTACGTGTAGTCGGTCGGCGCGACCAGCGTCTCCTTGATGGCGCGGGTCAGCGTCCAGCGCATCAGGTTCTGCGGGGCGCCGGCCTTGTCGTTGGTGCCGGAGGCACGGCCGCCGCCGAAGGGCTGCTGGCCGACGACGGCGCCGGTCGACTTGTCGTTGATGTAGAAGTTGCCGGCCGCGTAGCGCAGCTTGTCCATCGTGTACGCGGCGGCCGCTCGGTCGCCCGCGACGACGGAGCCGGTCAGCGCGTAGTCCGACACCGACTCCATCTGGGTCAGCATGGCGTCGTACTGGTCGTCCTCGTAGACGTGCACGGCGAGGAATGGGCCGAAGTACTCGGTCGTGAAGACCTCGTTGTGCGGGTCGGAGCACTCCACGACGGTCGGGCGGACGAAGTAGCCGACCGAGTCGTCGTAGCTGCCGCCCGCGACGATCGTGCAGGTCGGGTCGGCCTGCGCACGGTCGATGGCCGCCTTGTTCTTGGCGAACGCGCGCTCGTCGATGACCGCGCCGATGAAGTGCGACAGGTCGGTGACGTCGCCCATGGTGAGCTGGTCGACCTCGGCCGCGAACTCCTCCTTGAAGCCGGAGTTCCAGATCGACGCCGGGATGTAGGCGCGGGAGGTCGCGCTGCACTTCTGGCCCTGGTATTCGAACGCGCCGCGGGTGAGGGCGGTCTTGAGGACGGCCCGGTCGGCGCTCGGGTGGGCGACGACGAAGTCCTTGCCGCCGGTCTCGCCGACCAGCCGCGGGTAGGAGCGGTACTTCTCGATGTTGGCGCCGACCGTCTTCCACAGGTACTGGAAGGTCTTGGTCGAGCCGGTGAAGTGGATGCCGGCGAGGTCGCGGTGCTCCAGGGCGACCTTCGACACCTCGATGCCGTCACCGGTGACCAGGTTGATGACGCCCTTGGGCAGACCGGCCTCCTCCAGCAGCCGCATCAGCAGCACGGCGGCGTGGGTCTGCGTCGGGGACGGCTTCCAGACCACCACGTTGCCCATCAGCGCGGGCGCGGTGGGCAGATTGCCCGCGATGGCGCTGAAGTTGAACGGCGTGATCGCGTAGACGAAGCCTTCGAGCGGGCGGTGGTCGAGACGGTTCCAGACGCCCGGGGAGTTGGCCGGGGGCTGCTCGGCGAGGATCTGGCGGGCGTAGGCGACGTTGAAGCGCCAGAAGTCGACCAGCTCGCAGGGACAGTCGATCTCCGCCTGCTGGGCGGTCTTGGACTGGCCGAGCATGGTGGAGGCGGCGAGGGTCTCGCGCCAGGGGCCGGCGAGCAGTTCGGCGGCGCGCAGGATGATCGCGGCGCGGTCGTCGAAGGACATGGCACGCCAGGCGGGCGCGGCGGCCAGGGCCGCGTCGATGGCGTCCTGCGCGTCCTGCTGGGTGGCGTTGGCGTAGGTGCCGAGGCGTGCCTTGTGGTTGTGCGGCTGCACGACGTCGAAGCGGTCGCCGCCGCCCATCCGCTGCTCGCCGCCGATGGTGCAGGGCAGGTCGATCGGGTTGTCGGCCAGCTCCTTGAGCTTGGCCTCCAGCCGGGCGCGCTCGGGCGAGCCGGGGGCGTAGCCGTGCACCGGCTCGTTGACGGGGGTGGGGACCTGGGTCACAGCGTCCATGTTTTCCGTGACTCCTTCTGAGCAGGTGTGGCGGGTGTGACGGATGTTTCGGGCGGGATGGGCGGGGGTGGCGGGCTCAGCCCTTGCCGACCATCGAGCGGACGAAGAAGCGCAGGTTCGCCGGCTTCTCCGCGAGGCGCCGCATGAAGTAGCCGTACCAGTCGGTGCCGTAGGCGGTGTAGACGCGCATGCGGTGCCCTTCGGCGGCCAGCCGCAGGTGCTCGTCGCTCCTGATCCCGTACAGCATCTGGAACTCGTACTCGTCGAGCTTGCGTCCGGCCCTGCGGGCGAGTTCCTGCGCGATGGAGATGAGGCGCGGGTCGTGGGAACCGATCATCGGGTACCCCTCGCCCTCCATCAGAGTCCTCAGGACCCGGACGTACGCCTTGTCGATCTCGTGCCTGTGCTGGTGGGCGACCTCGGCGGGCTCCTTGTACGCGCCCTTCACCAGCCGTACGCGGCTGCCGCTCGCGGCGAGGCGGCGGGCGTCGGCCTCGGTGCGGAAGAGGTAGGCCTGGATGACGCAGCCGGTCTGGGGGAAGTCCTTCCGCAGCTCCTCGTGGATGGCGAACATCGAGTCGAGGGTGGTGTGGTCCTCGGCGTCGAGGGTGACGGTGGTGCCGATGGCGGCGGCGGCCTCGACGACCGGGCGGACGTTGGCGAGGGCCAGCTCGTGGCCGCCGTGGAATGTAGGGGCGGGCCCGGAGGGCCCTTCGAACAGGGCGGTGGTGGGCGACGGGAGGGCCTGGCCGAACATCGACAGCTTGACGGACATCTCGACCCGCTCGCCGAGTTCCAGCTCCCTGAGCCGGTCGACCAGCTCCAGGTACGCGTCCCTGGCCGCGGCGGCCTGTTCGGGGGTGGTGATGTCCTCGCCGACGACGTCCATCGTCAGCTGAAGACCCTTCGCGGTGAGCTCCTCGATGATCGGCACGACGTCGTCGACCCGCTCACCGGGGATGAAGCGGTCGACGACCTGTTTCGTCACCGGGGCCGCCGAGATCAGGCGTCGCATCCGGTCGCTGCGCGACGCGGCGAGAATCACGGGACCCAGCACGGGGCACCTCCACAAACCAGCAGATAGAACCACCGTGAAACCTAAGGATCCCTCCGATCGTGGGCCATCGACAGCTGTCACGCATCCGTGCCACAGATCTCAGACAGATGTATGAAGGAGCGGCGCACCGGGGGAGAATGCCCATGTGACGGCCGACAACAAAGGTGACTACCAGGAGCTGGTCGACGAGATCTCGGAGCTGCTCGGCGCCCCCGCGACCCTGGAGAACCGGGACTTCGAGCTGCTCGCCTTCGGCGTGTACGACAGCGAGGGCGAGCTGGACGCGTCCGCGCTGGACCCGGTGCGCACCCGCTCGATCCTGACCCGCCGCTCCACGGCCGCCGTCCGCTCATGGTTCGAGGGCTTCGGCATCACGCGCGCCGACGGTCCGGTCCGGATCCCGCCGACCCCGGAGGCCGGCGTGTACCGCGGGCGGGTGTGCCTGCCCGTACGCCATCGGGGGGTCGTCCTCGGTTACGTCTGGCTGCTCGACGACGATCCCGGGCCGTCGGACGTCCAGCTGGCGGCCGCGATGGAGGTGACCGGCAGGATCGGGGACCTGCTCGCCGACGAGGCCCAGCACGGCGCCGACCTCACCCGGGAGCTGCGGGCGGTGCTGACCGCGCAGCCCGGCTGGCCGCGGGACATGGCGGTGGCGGAGCTGCGCACCGCGCTCGGCGCCCGCGCCGACGGCCCGCACACGGTGGTGTGCGTGACCCCGTGGCCGTCCGCCGACCCGGACGACGCCCCCTCGCTGCGTACGCTGCCGGGGGCGACGGCACTGTGCACGGTGCCGTGGGGTGGCGCCTCCCCCGCGCTCGATGCAGTGGAGGATGCCCAGTCGCTGGCCCTGCTGGTCCGCCTGCGCGCGGCGGACACCCTCACTCCGGCGACGTCAGCGGCGGCCCGGCTGCTGGAGCGGGCACGTCAGGCGTCGACGGGAGAGGCCGCGGCGGGGGTCGCCGCCGGGCGCGTCGGCCTGACGGAACTCGGCGCGGCCTGGGAGGAGGCGTCGGCGTCGGCACGGGCGGCGCGGGCGGAGCCCCGCCTCGGCCCCGTGGCGCGGTGGGCGTCCATCGGCCCGTACCGCCTGCTGACCGCGCTGCCCCCGCACACCGCCCAGGACCCGGCCGTGGCAGCCCTGTTGTCCCCCGCCCACCACGAACTCGCCCGCACGGCCGAGGTGTACCTCAACTGCGCGGGCCAAGCAGGCCGCACGGCAGCGGAGTTGGGCATCCACCGCCAGACGCTGTACTACCGCCTCTCCCGCGTCGAACAGCTCACGGGCCTGGACCTGGACGACGGCGAGGACCGACTGCTGCTGCACATGGCGTTGAAGGGGGCACGGTTGTAGCCGTGGCCCTGCTGATGATCGATCTCGACAACACCCTCGTCGACCGTGACGCCGCGTTCCGCGGGGCGGCGGCCGCCGTGCTGGCCGAGCACGGGTTGCCCGCCGGCGACCTGGCCTGGCTGACGGCCGTCGACGCGAGCGGCTACACGCCACGGCGGGAGGTGGCCCGCGCGATGGCACAGCGGTACGGGTCGTCCTGTCCCGAGACCGCCGTCCGGGCCTTCCTCGACCACGGCGCCGCCGAGCGCGTCACCCTTGCCGAGGATGTCCGCCGCGCCCTCGGCGAGGCCGTCGCGGCCGGCTGGACCTGCGTCGTCGTCACCAACGGCCGCGCGGCACAGCAGGAGACGAAGATCCGGCGCACGGGACTGGACACACTCGTGCACGGCTGGGTGGTCTCCGAGACGGTCGGTCACGAGAAGCCCGCGCCGGAGATCTTCCGCATCGCGGCGGACACCGTCGGAATGTCCCTCGACGGCGCCTGGATGATCGGCGACTCGCCCCACGCCGACGTCCTCGGCGCGGCGGGCGTCGGCGCGCGGAGCGTGTGGGTGTCCGGCGGCCGGCCCTGGACCGAGACGGCGTACGGCCCCACGCACGTCGCGCCGGATGCCGCGGCCGCCGTCCGTCACGTCGTCGGCGCTCCGAGGAGGCCTGCCACGGCCGCGAGCCCGTCCGCGATCCCACGCTCCGTCACATCGCCGAAGCCCAGCACCAGTTGAGGCGAGGTCATGGCGCCGGAGAAGCGGCAGGCGCGGCGCTCATCCCGTAGAGGCCCCCCGGGCGCGGCCCGCTTCGACGACTCTCCGTTCGTCGGCCGACGCCGGCAGGTGCGCCACCGCGTGCGTCGACCGCTTGAGCTCGCCTTCGCTTCCCGCCGCTTCAGCCGCGGCGCCACCGCTCGATGCGCTTCTCCCAGGCCCGATCGTCCGTGGTCTCCAGGAAGCTGCGGTGGTTGACGAGCAGGTACACCTCGTCGGCCGATGCGGGGTGGTGTGGAGGATGAGGGGCTGGCCGGCGTTCAGCAGGCCACCGAGGAAGCGGCCGTAGAGGTGGGTGAAGCGGGTCTCTGCCGCCACTTCGCGGACCGGGTGATCGAGATGCGGGACGGCCGAGTCGACCCGGCCGACCGTATCGGCGGGGTCACTTCCCGTCGGCCGCCTCGATGACCCGGCGCAGCCCTTCCGTCAGGTCGTCGGCCGTCGTCGCGCTCGCCGGGTCGAAGAGCCACTGCACCATCAGGCCGTTGAGCAGCGCCTGATAGAAGCCGCCGACGGTCTGGACGGTGCGTTCGTCGAGCGTGGACTCCTCCTGCCCGGTGAACATGGCGACCAGCCCGGAGCGCCCCTCGATCTGGGCCTCGGCCATCAGTTTCCGCAGCTCGCCGACGCGGTCTTGCTGCGTGGCGATCTCCAGGCTGGCCGCCCAGACGGGCTTGGACTCGTCCATGGTGGCCAGCATCCGCGTCCACACGCTGCGAAACCGCTCCAGCGAACCTGGCTCCTCGGTTTCGCGCCGGTCGGCCGGGGCGAACTTCTCGCCCCACTCCTGCACCAGCTCCACGAACGCCTGGGTGAGGAGGGCGTCCTTCGAGCCGTAGTGGTAGCCGATGGACGCCAGGTTGGTCCCCGACTCCTTCACGATGTCGCGCGCCGTCGTGCGCACGAACCCCTTCTCCAGCAGGCAGCGCTTGGCGCCTTCGAGCAGATCCTCACGGTGTCCCATGCCCGCCACCCTACCCCGGATCCATACAACCGTCCTAGACGAACGACTTATACATTCGTTCTAGACAACCGTTTAAGACGCCCGTACAGTCCTCGGCATGACGAACTCGACGAGCACCGCCACACCACCGGCGCCCCGCGCCGGCCGCCGCGAATGGACCGCCCTCGGCGTGCTGATGCTCCCGCTGCTGCTGGTCTCGATGGACGTCTCCGTCCTCTACTTCGCGATCCCGGCGATCAGCGCCGACCTGGAGCCGAGCGGCACGCAGCAGCTGTGGATCTTCGACATCTACGCCTTCGTCCTGGCCGGCCTGCTGATGACGATGGGCTCGCTGGGCGACCGGATAGGCCGCCGCAAGCTCCTCCTGATCGGCGCGGCCGCCTTCGGCACCGCCTCCCTGATCGCGGCCTACGCGAACAGCGCCGAGACCCTGATCGCGGCCCGCGCGCTCCTCGGCATCGGCGGCGCGACCCTGATGCCCTCGACGATGGCGCTGATCCGCACGATGTTCACCGACCCGGGCCAGCGCGCGAAGGCGATCGGTCTGTGGTCCGGCGTGATGACGGCAGGCGTCGCCCTCGGCTCGGTGATGAGCGGGGTGCTCGTCGAGTACTTCTGGTGGGGCTCGGTGTTCCTGGTCAACCTGCCCGCGATGGCGTTGCTGCTGGTCCTCGGCCCGATCCTGCTGCCCGAGTCGCGCGACCCCGCCCCCGGCCGCTTCGACTGGCCGAGCGTCCCGCTGTCGATGGCCGCCGTGCTCCCCGTGATCTACGGCCTCAAGGAGATCGCCGCCGAGGGGTGGCACCCCGCATACGTCGTCTCGATCGCCTTCGGCCTGCTCTTCGCCGCCCTCTTCGTCCACCGCCAGCGCACGGCGGACTCACCGATGATCTCCCCGCTGCTGTTCCGTGGCCACGGTTTCGCGCCCGCCGTCGTCCTCAACCTCGTCGCCTCGTTCGGGATGATGGGCTCGGCGTACTTCACCACGCAGTACCTTCAGTCGGTCCTCGACAAGAGCGCGCTGGAGGCGGCCCTGTGGGCGCTGCTGCCCTCGGTGCTCATCGGCATGACCGCCCCGCTGGCCACCTCGCTGGTCCAGAAGGGCGTCAACCGGGCCTACGTCGTGACGGCGGGCTTCGTGATCGCCGCGGCCGGCTACGCCCTGCTGCTCTTCGCCGGCACCGACTCCCTGTGGCTCGTCCTGGTCGCCTGCGGGGTCCTCGCCTCCGGGATGGTCGTGGTCGTCTCCCAGATGACGGACCTGGCGATGGGCGCGGCCCCGGTCGAGCGCGCCGGCTCGGCCTCCTCGCTGCTGGAGACCGGCGGCGAGTTCGGCGGCGCCCTGGGCATGGCGGTCCTCGGCTCCATCGGCACGGCGATCTACCGCCACGACATCCCGGCCTCCGCACCGGCCCCGGCCCGGGAGACCCTCGGCGGCGCGCTTGCGGTCGCCGGCCACCTCCCGGGGCGCACGGGAGACGCCCTGGCGACGGCAGCGCGGGAGGCCTTCACCCACGGCATGCAGGGCGCGGCGATCGCGGCAGCGGTGCTGCTGACGGGGGCGGCGGTGGTTGCGTCGGCGACCCTGCGAAGGATCCGAGTGAAGTAAGCAGAGCACCAGCACATGCAAAAGGCGCCGGGAACTGGATCACTCCAGCCCCGGCGCCTTTTCAGCTGTGGTCAGCCATGTCAGCCCGTCCGGCGATCGATGACGAGGCCGTTCAGGGCCGAAGCGGGGGCCTGGGGGCGGCAGCCCCCAGACGGTGCGGCAACCTCAGACGAGGTTCACCGCACGGGCAGACGTCGCGCCGATTTCCTCGGCGACCTCGGCCAGCACCGCGACGGGCACCGCGTCGTCAACCGTGAGCACGGCCAGCGCCTCGCCGCCGGCGACCGCGCGAGCGACCTGCATCCCGGCGATGTTGATCCCCGCCTCGCCGAAGATCCGGCCGACGGTGCCGACGACGCCCGGACGGTCCTCGTACTTCAGGACGACCATGTGGTCGGCGAGCGCGAGGTCGACGTCGTACTCGCCGACCGCGACGATCTTCTGGAGGTGCTTCGGACCGGCCAGCGTGCCGGAGACCGACACCTCCTCGCCGTCCGAGAGCGTGCCGCGCACGGTCACGACGTTGCGGTGGTCGGCCGACTCGGAGCTGGTCGTCAGCCGCACCTCGACGCCGCGCTCCTGCGCGAACAGCGGGGCATTGACGTACGACACCGTCTCGTCGACGACGTCCTCGAACACACCCTTCAGAGCGGACAGCTCCAGCACCTTCACATCGTGCTGGGTGATCTCGCCGTACACCTCGACGTCGAGGCGGACCGCGACCTCGCCGGCGAGCGCGGTGAAGATCCGGCCGAGGCGCTCCGCGAGGGGCAGACCGGGCTTGACGTCCTCGGCGATGACACCGCCCTGGACGTTCACCGCGTCCGGCACGAGCTCACCGGCGAGGGCGAGCCGCACGGAACGCGCGACCGCGATACCGGCCTTCTCCTGCGCCTCGTCGGTCGAGGCGCCGAGGTGCGGGGTGGAGACGACCTGGTCGAACTCGAACAGCGGGGAGTCCGTGCAGGGCTCCTTCGCGTACACGTCGAGGCCGGCGCCGGCGACCCGGCCCTCCTTCAGCGCCGAGTACAGCGCCTCCTCGTCGACGATCCCGCCGCGCGCCGCGTTGACGATCCGCACGCTCGGCTTGACCTTGCGCAGCGCCTCGTCACCGATCAGACCGACCGTCTCGGGGGTCTTCGGCAGATGCACGGTGATGAAGTCGGAGACCTCCAGCAGCTCGTCCAGCGACAGCACCTTGACGCCCATCTGGGCGGCCCGGGCGGGCTGGATGTAGGGGTCGTAGGCCACGACCTTCATGCCGAAGGCGGACATGCGCTGGGCGACCAGCGCACCGATCCGGCCCAGACCCACGACGCCCAGGGTCTTCTCGGCCAGCTCGACGCCCGTGTACTTGCTGCGCTTCCACTCGCCGTTCTTCAGCGCGGCGTTGGCCTGCGGGATGTGGCGGGCGGTGGCGAGCAGCAGACCGCAGGCCAGCTCGGCGGCGGTCACGATGTTCGAGGTGGGGGCGTTGACGACCATCACGCCGGCCTTGGTGGCGGCGGAGACGTCGACGTTGTCCAGGCCGACGCCGGCTCGTGCGACGACCTTCAGCTTGTTCGCGGCGGCGATCGCCTCGGCGTCGACCTTGGTGGCCGAGCGGATCAGGATCGCGTCGACGTCGGCGATGGCCGGGAGCAGTTCGGCTCGGTCCGCTCCGTTGCAGTGCCGGATCTCGAAGTCCGGGCCAAGCGCGTCCACGGTCGCGGGCGACAGCTCTTCAGCGATGAGTACGACAGGTTTCGAGCTCACGTGAGTCCTCACAAGTCCAATGCGTGCGGACGGCCGTCCCGACGGCCGCAGGCGGAGGAGGGGCTAGCCGCGTGGAAGACGCACGACGCTGTGGGCCTGAACGCGTATGTAGTGCAGCAGTGTAGTGCTGCGCCGGAGGCCGCCTTACGCCTCCGCGAAAGGATCACCCGTCCGTGGTCGGACGGAATGGACAACGGGGCCGGAGCGGCTCGCTCCGGCCCCCTGCCCTCAAGGCTCACGCCTCGTCGTTCACCCAGCTCATCAGCTTGCGGAGCTGCTTGCCCGTGGTCTCCAGCAGGTGCTCGGAGTCCGCGGTCTTGTACTCGTTGTACTTCTTCAGGCCGCCGTGGTACTCGTCCATCCAGTTCTGGGCGAAGGTGCCGTCCTGGATCTCGGCGAGGACCTGCTTCATCTCGGCCTTGGTGGCGTCGGTGATGATGCGCGGGCCGGTGATGTAGTCGCCCCACTCGGCGGTCTCGGAGACGCTCCAGCGCATCTTCTCCAGGCCGCCCTCGTACATGAGGTCCACGATCAGCTTCAGCTCGTGCAGGCACTCGAAGTAGGCGATCTCCGGCTGGTAGCCGGCCTCGACCAGGGTCTCGAAGCCCGCCTTGACCAGCGCCGAGGTGCCACCGCACAGCACGGCCTGCTCACCGAACAGGTCGGTCTCGGTCTCCTCGGTGAAGGTCGTCTTGATGACGCCGGCGCGGGTGCCGCCGATGCCCTTGGCGTACGACAGGGCGAGCGCGAAGGCGTTGCCGGTGGCGTCCTGCTCGACGGCGGCGATCGCGGGGACGCCGCGGCCCTCCTCGTACTGGCGGCGGACCAGGTGGCCCGGGCCCTTGGGGGCGACGAGCGCGACGTCGACGCCGGCCGGGGCCTTGATGAAGCCGAAGCGGACGTTGAAGCCGTGCGCGAAGAACAGCGCGTCGCCGTCGTTCAGGTTCGGGGCGATGGACTCCTCGTAGACCTGGGCCTGGATCGGGTCCGGGATGAGGATCATGATGACGTCGGCCTCGGCGGCGGCCTCGGCCGGGGTCACCACGCGCAGGCCCTGCTCCTCGGCCTTGGCCTTGGACTTGGAGCCCTCGTGCAGACCGACCCGGACGTCGACACCCGAGTCGCGGAGCGACAGCGCGTGGGCGTGGCCCTGGCTGCCGTATCCGATGACCGCGACCTTGCGGCCCTGGATGATGGACAGGTCGGCGTCGGCGTCGTAGAACAGCTCGGCCACTTTGGGTTCTCTCCTTGTGTGCAGGTGTTGCGTCCCACCGTATGACGGCGGGCGGAAGGGAAGTTTCGGGGTCTCGGCATACGGGCGGTGCGCGGGCGGCCGGGGTCGTCCCGACCGCCCGGAACCATCCTTACGCCGACCGGTCGAGAGCGCGCAGCGAGCGGTCCGTGATCGAACGGGCGCCGCGGCCGATCGCGATCGAGCCGGACTGGACCAGCTCCTTGATTCCGTACGGTTCCAGCATCTTGAGCATGGCCGTGAGCTTGTCGCTGCCGCCGGTGGCCTCGATGGTGACGGCCTCCGGGGAGACGTCGACGGTCTTGGCGCGGAACAGCTGGACGATCTCGACGATCTGCGAGCGCGTCTCGTTGTCGGCGCGCACCTTCACCAGAACGAGTTCGCGGTGAACGGCCTGTCCCGGCTCCAGTTCGACGATCTTCAGCACCTCGACGAGCTTGTTGAGCTGCTTGGTGACCTGCTCCAGCGGCAGGGCGTCGACGCTCACCACGATCGTGATGCGGGAGATGTCGGCGTGCTCGGTGACGCCGACGGCGAGCGAATCGATGTTGAAGCCTCGGCGGGAGAACAGGGCGGCGATCCGGGCCAGGATGCCCGGCTTGTTCTCCACCAGGACGGAGAGCGTGTGCTTGGACATGTCTTCTTTACGTCTCTCTCGCTCAGTCGTCTTCGTTGTCGCCGAAGTCGGGGCGGACGTCCCGGGCGGCCATGATCTCGTCGTTGGAGGTGCCGGCGGCGACCATCGGCCACACCATGGCGTCCTCGTGGACGATGAAGTCGACGACGACCGGGCGGTCGTTGATCGAGTTCGCCTCCTCGATGACCTTGTCGAGGTCGTCGGGGGACTCGCAGCGGATGGCGTGGCAGCCCATGGCCTCCGACAGCTTCACGAAGTCGGGGACGCGGGTGCCCCGGGCCTCGGGGTTGACGTCGTTCGGGCCGGAGTGCAGCACGGTGTTGGAGTAGCGCTGGTTGTAGAACAGCGTCTGCCACTGGCGGACCATCCCGAGGGCGCCGTTGTTGATGATGGCGACCTTGATCGGGATGTTGTTCAGGGCGCAGGTGGTGAGCTCCTGATTGGTCATCTGGAAGCAGCCGTCGCCGTCGATCGCCCAGACCGGCTGGTCCGGCGCACCGGCCTTGGCGCCCATCGCGGCCGGGACCGCGTAGCCCATCGTGCCCGCGCCGCCGGAGTTCAGCCAGGTGGCGGGCTTCTCGTACTGGATGAAGTGCGCGGCCCACATCTGGTGCTGGCCGACGCCCGCGGCGAAGATCGTGTTCTCGGGCGCGAGCTGCCCGATGCGCTCGATGACCTGCTGCGGGGAGAGCGAGCCGTCGGACGGCTGGTCGTAGCCGAGGGGGTAGGTCTCGCGCCAGCGGCTGAGGTCCTTCCACCAGGCGGTGTAGTCGCCCTGCTGGCCCTCGCTGTGCTCCTTCTGGACGGCCTGGACCAGGTCGGCGATGACCTCGCGCGCGTCCCCGACGATCGGGACGTCGGCGGCGCGGTTCTTGCCGATCTCCGCCGGGTCGATGTCCGCGTGGACGATCTTGGCGTACGGCGCGAAGCTGTCGAGCTTGCCGGTGACGCGGTCGTCGAAGCGGGCGCCGAGGGCGACGATCAGGTCGGCCTTCTGCAGACCGGTGACGGCGGCGACGGAGCCGTGCATGCCGGGCATGCCCAGGTGCTGCGGGTGGCTGTCGGGGAACGCGCCCAGCGCCATCAGGGTGGTGGTGACGGGCGCGCCGGTCAGCTCGGCGAGGACCTTCAGCTCGGCGGTCGCGCCGGCCTTGAGGACGCCGCCGCCGACGTAGAGGATCGGCCGCTTGGCGGCGGTGATCAGCTTGGCGGCCTCGCGGATCTGCTTGGCGTGCGGCTTGGTCACCGGGCGGTAGCCGGGCAGGTCCATGGTGGGCGGCCAGGAGAACGTGGTCTTCGCCTGGAGGAGGTCCTTGGGGATGTCGACCAGGACCGGGCCGGGGCGGCCGGTGGAGGCGATGTGGAAGGCCTGCGCGATGACCCGCGGGATGTCCTCGGCCTTGGTGACCAGGAAACTGTGCTTGGTGATCGGCATGGTGATGCCGACGATGTCCGCCTCCTGGAAGGCGTCCGTACCGATCGCCTTGGACACGACCTGCCCGGTGATCGCGACCAGCGGCACCGAGTCCATGTGCGCGTCCGCGATGGGAGTGACCAGGTTGGTGGCGCCCGGCCCGGACGTCGCCATGCACACCCCGACCTTGCCGGTGGCCTGGGCGTAGCCGGTGGCCGCGTGACCGGCGCCCTGCTCGTGACGGACCAGCACGTGACGCACCCGCTTGGAGTCCATCATCGGGTCGTACGCCGGCAGGATGGTGCCCCCGGGAATGCCGAATACCGTGTCGGCGCCGACCTCCTCGAGAGAACGGATGAGGGACTGCGCACCCGTCACGTGCTCGACGGACGCGGAGTGCTGTCCTCCGGATCGGGGCCGCGGCTGCGGATGGGCCCCGGTGGCCTGCTCGGTCATCGGCATTCTCTTCTCGATGCTGAGGGTTTTACTGAGGGTCTTACTGGGGTTCGCCGCGGGTCGTGCGGCGAGGGTGCTGCGGGTTTTGTGCAACAAAAAACCCCTCGTGCCAAAAGGCAAGCGAGGGGAGCGCGCCGGGTGTGGGTCGCTGTGAGTTCCGGGACCGCCCGGACGTCACCAGCTTCAGCCGACGCGCTTTCCAAGTACGAGAATTCGGGTGCGCATGGCATTGACCCTCCCCCTGGCGCGCACCGACTGTCAAGTGGGTGGGACGGGAGTCTCATTATGTGAGCGAAGGGCACTTCCGCTCCCCAGGACGGCGGTGACACCACTGGTGTACACCCCCGCGCCGCCGCCCGCGAACGCGGGCTCGGCCGGGCCGTGCGGCACGGGGTAGCGGCCGGTCGCCAGGGCCCGGCGCAGCCGGTACTCGTCGAGCGGAGCGGAGAACGCCATGCCCTGTCCGTGCGTGCAGCCCATCGCGCGCAGCGCCACGACCTGCTCGGGCAGATCCACGCCCTCCGCGACCGACTGCAACCCGAGGTCGCCGGCGATCCGTAGCAGCCCGCTGGTGATCTTGTGCAGCCGCGCGGACTCGACGACCCCCTCGACCAGCGCGCGGTCGAGTTTGAGTACGTCGACGGGGAGCCGGCGCAGTGCCGTGAGGGTCGCGTAGCCGCTGCCGAAGCCGTCGAGGGCGATCCGGACGCCGAGGCGCTTCAAGGCCCCGAGACGGCGCTCCAGCTCGTCCAGCGGCACTCTGAAGTCGGTGTCCGACAGTTCTACCACCAGCGCTCCGGACGGCAGCCCGTGCCGTGTCAGCAGCGCCTCGACGGAGCCCAGCGGCATCGACCGGTCCAGCAGCCGGCGGGCGCTCACCCGGACGACGACCGGCACGTTCAGCCCGCTCGCGGCGCGGTCGGCCGCCTGTTCGACGGCCTCTTGCAGCATCCAGCGGCCCAGCTCGGCGGTCTTGTCGTTGTCCTCCGCGACCCGCAGGAACTCGGCGGGTGTGAAGAGCACCCCCTGGGAGGAGCGCCAACGGGCCTGCGCGGCGACCGACGAGATCCGGCCGTCCTCCAGGCGCACCAGCGGCTGGTGCAGCAGCGCGAACTCGCCGTCGTGCAGCGCGGCACGCAGCCGCGTGGCCAGCTCCGCCTTGCGTACGACGTCCTGCTGCATCTGTGGCTTGTACAGCTCGACCCGGTCCTTGCCGGCCGCCTTGGCGCGGTACATGGCGAGGTCGGCGTTGCGCAGCAGCTCACCGGCGCCGAGACCGGGCTCGGCGAAGGCGACGCCGATGGAGGCGGCGACGCGCACTTCGTTGCCGTCGATGAGGTACGGCTGGGAGAGCGTGAGCCGGAGGCGGTCGGCGAGTTCCAGTATGTGGCGTTCCCGGGCGGCACGGTCGCGGGTGCCGTCGCCGACGATCAGGGCCGCGAACTCGTCGCCGCCCAGCCGGGAGGCGGTGTCGCCGTGCCGGACCGCGTCCTGGAGCCGGCGGGCGGCCTGGACCAGCAGTTCGTCGCCGGCGGCGTGGCCGATCGTGTCGTTGACGGCCTTGAAGCCGTCAAGGTCGATGAAGAGGACCGCCGTGTTGCGCAGGGCGGGACCCCGGTCGGAGCTGCGGCGGCCGGACAGGGCCTGCTGGACGCGCCGGGTGAACAGCGCGCGGTTGGGCAGGTCGGTGAGCGGGTCGTGCTCGGCGTTGTGCTGGAGCTGCGCCTGGAGCCGCACGCGCTCCGTCACGTCCCGGCTGTTGAAGATCAGGCCGCCGTGGTGGCGGTTGACGGTCGACTCGACGTTGAGCCAGCCGTCGTCGCCGGAGCGGAACCGGCACTCGATGCGTGTGGTGGGTTCCTCCTGGGGGCTGGCGGCGAGGAAGCGGCGCACCTCGTGCACCACGCAGCCCAGGTCCTCCGGGTGGATGAGATGGGCCAGCTCGGTGCCCACCAGTTCCTCGGCGGACCGTCCGTAGACCCCGGCGGCGGCCGGGGAGACGTACCGCAGGATGCCGCTGGGGGCGGCGATCATGATGACGTCGCTCGACCCCTGCACCAGGGAGCGGAAGTGGTTCTCCTTCTGCGCCAGTTCCTGGGTGAGGGAGATGTTGTCGAGCAGCATGATCCCCTGCCGCACGACGAGGGCGAGCACGACCGCGCCGCCGGTGAGCAGCACCACGCGGTCGACGCTGTGGCCGTTGAGCACGTTGTAGAGGATCCCCAGGGTGCAGACGGCGGCCGCGAGATACGGCGTGAGCGCGGCCAGGGAGCCGGTGATGGGCCGGGTGACCGGATACCGGCCGGCCTCGCCTCCCGGGGAAGGCGTCCGGTCCGCTGTCTGCGGGGCGGCCGCCGGTGCGGACGGGTGCTGGGCCGTGCGCGACGGCCCGTGCGGGTGGCCTCCGCCGCGCTGCTGGCCGGGTACGTGCTCGTGCACCACACGCGTGTGCCCCTCGTCCGCCGCACCCCGGCGGGACGCGGCCCAGGGCGCGTACGCCAGGAGCAGCGAGCCCGCGAACCAGCCTGCGTCGAGGAGCTGGCCCGAGCGGTAGTTGTTGTGCAGCAGCGGCGAGGTGAACAGGGCGTCGCACATCACGGTCAGCGCGAGTGCGCCGACGGCCGTGTTCACCGCCGTGCGATTCACGGGTGACCGCCTGAAGTGGAGGACGAGCACCATGCTCACCAGGGCGATGTCGAGCAGCGGGTACGCCAGCGACAGCGCCGCGTGGGCCACGCTCGGTCCGTCGAACTTCGCAGCCTGGGCGAGCGCGAGGCTCCAGGAGAGGGTGAGCAGCGAGCCGGCGATCAGCCAGGCGTCCAGCGCCAGGCAGACCCAGCCCGCCTTCGTCATGGGCCGGGCGGCGAGCACCAGCAGGCCCACGATGGCCGGGGGCGCGAAGCACAGGAAGAACAGGTCGGCGCAGCTGGGGCTGGGCACGGGCCGCCCCAGGACCACCTCGTACCACCCCCAGACGAAATTGCCGAGGGCCGCCATCGCCGAGGAGAGCGAGAACAGCAGCCAGGCGGATCGAAAGCGGACACGCCGGGTGCGCGCGTAGAGCAGGCACGACACGGCGGCGGCGCCCGCCGCGGCGGTCAGTCCGAAGTCGCCCATGATCAGCGCGAGTTCGTCGGAGCCCCAGCCGAGCGCGGAACCGACGGCGTATCCCGCGCACATGACGGCCAGCAGGAGTTGGTGGACCAGGTTCGAGCGGGGGCCGCCGGTGGGCGGCTGCGCGGTGCGCGGCGTCCCCGTGGGAGCCTGCGTCCGCGGGGCTCCGTCGAGGAGGGGCGTGGAGGTCGGCGGCGAGTTCACCGGGTCCTCCCGGTCTGCGTCACTCCCGGATCCCTAGGGTCCCGGGGAGCCGGCTGCGCATGCATCCGGTGGCTGGCGCAGCTGCGGTGGTGATGGCCGTGATGGCTGCCGTGACCGTGTCCGCGCGCGGCCGAGCGCCAGGGTCGCCGTCGGCGGCTCCGCCGCGTCGGATCGTTCGTCCATAGGCCGTGCATCGCCCGTCGCCCCCCTCACAAGTCTGAAATGTCCATCCCTGACGCCGAACGTGCGCGGCGCCGCCCCTGTCGGGACGATACACCAGTCTCGTCACTCAGGGACATAGTTCCTCTACGCTGCGTGACGATCATCGGCATATGCGCCCGGATGGGGTACGGACCGCGTCCGCAGGACTGCGGAGGGTGCCCGAACCGGACTACAGGTCTGCCGTGGCCGTCATGATCCGTTCGCCGTGCCCGTCGTAAGGATCACGTTGCGCAGTGGCCGCCGGTTCACGAAGCGGCCCAGCTGGTCCACCAGGAGTCGCTCGGCGCGGGGCCGGAAGGCGGAGGTGGGGCCGCCGACATGCGGGCTGACGAGGACACCCGGCGCACTCCACAACGGATGCCCCGGGGGCAGGGGTTCGGGGTCGGTGACGTCCAGGGCGGCGGTGAGGCGACCGCGCTCCAGTTCGGCGAGCAGCGCCTTGGTGTCGACGACCGGTCCGCGGGCCACGTTGACCAGCAGGGCGCTGTCCTTCATATGGGCCAGGAACTCGGCGTCCACCAGGCCGAGCGTGGTCTCGTTCAGCGGCGTGCACACGATCACGACGTCCGCCTCGGGCAGCAGGGCGGGCAGTTCGGCGATCGGATGCACAGGGCCGCGCGCCGTCGTGCGCCAGGAGCGCGCGACGCGCGCCACCCGCGCCACCTCGAAGGGCGCGAGCCGGTCCTCGATGGCGGAGCCGATGGAGCCGTACCCGACGATGAGCACGTTCTTGTCGGCGAGCGCGGGCCGGAACCCGCCGAGCCATTCGCCCCGGTCCTGGGCCCGCACGAAGTCGGGCACCCCGCGCAGCGACGCGAGGACCAGGGTGAGCGTGAGCTCGGCGGTGCTCGCCTCGTGCACCCCGCGCGCGTTGCACAGCCGTACCCCGGGGCGCAGGGACGGGAGGGCCGGTTCGACGTGGTCGATGCCGGCGGACAGCGTCTGGAGGACTTCCAGGGCGCTCATCGCCGGCAGGGGCCGCTGCCCGACGGCGGGGGGCTTCATGTAGGGAACGACGTAGAAGGCGCAGTCGGCCGGGTCCGCCGGAAAGTCCTCCTCTCCGTTCCAGAAGCGGTAGTTCGGCCCCTCGGGGAGACCCTCGATCTCCTCCGGAGGGATGGGAAGCCATACGTCAGTGCTCATGGGCGGGAGGCTATGTCAGGCACGCGCGTGTGCAGAGGTTAGGTTGGGGGTTCTGGGAGAGGGAGGGTTTCGGGCAGGTGGAGCGCAGGACGATCGGCGCGGGGGCGCTCGAGGTGGGGGCCGTCGGTCTCGGGTGCATGCCGATGAGCTGGGCGTACAGCGGGTCGCGGCAGCGGGGGGACGAGTCGCTGAGGGCGGTGCACCGGGCGTTGGACGCGGGTTCGTCCCTGTTGGACACCGCCGACATGTACGGGCCGTTCACCAATGAGCTGTTGCTGGGGCGGGTGCTGAAGGAGCGGCGCGGGGACGCGTTCGTGTCGACGAAGGTCGGGCTGCTGGTCGGCGAGCAGCACATCGTGGCCAACGGCCGCCCCGGGTATGTGAAACGGGCCTGCGACGCTTCCCTGCGGCGTCTGCAGACGGATGTCATCGACCTCTACCAGTTGCACCGCGCGGACCCCGAGGTCCCGGTCGAGGAGACGTGGGGTGCGATGGCCGAGCTCGTCCGGGCGGGCAAGGTGCGGGCGTTGGGGCTGTGCGCGGTGGGGGCGCGGGGTGGTCGCCGGGCCGGGGGGCGGCTGCACGACGGAACGATTCGGCAGCTGCGGCGGGTCCAGCAGGTCTTCCCGGTGAGCACGGTGGAGGCGGAGCTGTCGGTGTGGTCCCCGGAGGCGCTGGAGACGCTGCTGCCGTGGTGCGAGGCGCGCGGGGTCGGCTTCCTGGCGGCGATGCCGCTCGGCAACGGCTTCCTCACCGGCACGCTGACTCCGGGCGAGGGCTTCGAGCCGGACGACATGCGGGCCCGGCATCCCCGGTTCACCGCGGAGATGATGGCCGCGAACCAGCCGATCGTCGCCGGTCTGCGCCGGGTCGCCGCCCGGCACGGCACGTCCGTGACGGCGGCGCAGGTGGCGCTGGCCTGGGTGCTGGCGCAGGGCCGGCACGTGGTCCCCGTCCCGGGCGCCAAGCAGGAGCGCTGGGTGACGGAGAACGCGGCGGCGGGCGCTCTGCGCCTGACGCCGCAGGATCTGACGGAGGTGGCGGAGCTGCCGGGGGCGCGGGGATCGTGGGAGTGAGTGCCGCTTTCGGGTCCGGTCGGGCCGGATCGGGAACCCGGGGGGCGCGAGCGGCGTAGGACAAGTAGAGCCTGCCGGGGGTACCGCCGTGTCGAAGGGACCATGATCGTGCAACGTCGAGCTGTGTCGGCCGTGTTGGCCGCGAGTGCTCTGCTGGTGACGGCCGGCTGTTCCTCCGGCTCCGGAGGGCCGCCGAGCGCCTCGCCGAGCGCGTCCCCGGGGCGCACCGCCGCGCAGACCTCCGCGCCCGCCGAGGAGACCCCGCCCGCGAAGGGCACGGTCAAGGTGGTGCGCACGGTCGCCGAGGGCCTGAACACCCCCTGGGGTCTCGCCCCGCTCCCCGAGGGCGGCCTCCTGGTGGCCTCGCGCGACGAGGGGAAGATCACGCGGGTGGACGAGAAGACGGGCCGGAAGACCGAGCTGGGCGAGGTGCCGGGCGTCTCCGCCGCGGGCGAGGGCGGCCTGCTGGGCCTCGCCCTCTCCCCCGACTACGCGTCCGACCACATGGTCTACGCGTACTTCACCTCGGCCTCGGACAACCGGATCGTCCGCATGCTCTACGACACGAAGCGGCCGGCCGGGGACCAGCTGGGGGCGCCCGACACGATCTTCAAGGGCATCCCCAAAGGCATGATCCACAACGGTGGCCGGATCGCGTTCGGCCCGGACGGCATGCTGTACGCGGGCACGGGCGAGAGCGGCGACCGGGGCCTGGCCCAGGACAAGAAGTCGCTGGGCGGCAAGATCCTTCGGCTGACGCCGGAGGGCGAACCGGCCCCGGGCAACCCGTTCCCGGACTCGCCGGTGTACTCGTACGGCCACCGCAATGTGCAGGGGCTGGCCTGGGACTCCAAACAGCGGCTGTTCGCCTCGGAGTTCGGCCAGGACACCTGGGACGAGCTGAACGCGATCGAGCCGGGCGCCGACTACGGCTGGCCGGCGGCAGAGGGCAAGTCCAAGGACCCGAAGTACCGGAACCCGATAGCCCAGTGGCACACCGACGACGCCTCTCCCAGCGGCATCGCCCATGCCGAGGGCTCGATCTGGATGGCGGGGCTGAAGGGGCAGCGCCTGTGGCGCATCCCGCTGAAGGGCACGGCAGCCTCGGCGGACCCGCAGGCCTTCCTCAAGGGCGAGTACGGCCGACTGCGCACGGTGGTATCGGCGGGCGGCGACAAACTGTGGGTCACGACCAGCAACACGGACGGCCGGGGCGACCCCAAGACGGGGGACGACCGGATCCTGGAACTGGAGGTGAGCTGAGCCCCGTCACCGTTCCTCCGCCCTCACCTCGGCCTCCGCCCCGTCCCCCACCTCGTCCTCCGACCGGCCTCCCACCTCGTCCTCCGACCGGCCCCCCACCTCGTCCTCCCCTCGGTCCCCCACCTCCGTCTCAGCCTCCGTCTCGGCCTCCGTCTCGGCCCCCACCTCCGTCTCGGGCGGCCGTACGACGACCTTCCCGGACGCGAGGTCTATCGGCCCCCGCCCGGGATCACCGTCCCCGACGTCCTCCCGGGTCAGCTCCAGCCGGTTCTGCTCGTCCCGGGTGTGCTTACGGCCCGGCGCAAAGAGATCCTCGAAGGCGTTGAACATCGTTCTCCCTTTCCGGGGGCCGGCATGTCACCGCTCTCCATCATCGCGCGGCCACCCGCTCCCCCGCCCCCGGCGGAAACAAGCCCAGCCGATGTGCCAGCGCCGCTGCCTCTCCGCGGCCCGAGACGGCGAGTTTGGACAGGATGTTCGACACGTGGACGCTGGCCGTCTTCGGGGAGATGAAGAGTTCCTCGGCGATCTGGCGGTTGGTGCGGCCGGCGGAGACCAGGCGCAGCACGTCGCGTTCCCTGCTGGTGAGGCCGAGGGACTCGATGGGATCGGCGGCCGGCGGCCGCGGGGCAGGGCCGGACGAAAGGGCCAGCCGGGCGCGTTGGGCGAGGAGAGTGACGGCCTCGGTGAGGGGCGCGGCACCGAGGTGGGCGGCGACCGCGTGGGCGAGGCGGAGGAGTTCGGCGGCTCGAGCGCGTTCGTCGTCGCCGCCGGCGAAGAGCAGAGCCTCGGCCAGACGATGGCGGGTGCGGGCGAGGTCGTAGGGGCGTTCCAGCCGTTCGAAGGCGGCGACCACCTCGGACCAGTCGTCCGGGTCCGTGCGGCCCTCGGCCCGCAGGAGCTCCGCGCGGACCCAGCATGCGTGGGCCTGCCAGACGGGGGCGAGCGTGGCGAGCGTCTTGGCGGCCGTGCGGATGCGGTCGAGGAACTCGGCGCGGCCGGGATCGGCGGCGGGCAGGGCGCGGGCGTCGCCCTCCGCGGAGGCGGCGGCGAGCAGCAGAGGCCAGGCGTCGCGCTGGGCGCCGGGCGGGAAGCCGCGGTCGAGGACGGGTGCGAGGTGGGCGCGGGCCTCCAGCGGGCGGCCCTGGGCCGCGGCGAGTCGGATGGCGAGGCGGGTGAGGGGAAGGTGGTGCTGGGGGGCGTGCTCGTGGGAGCCGAAGAAGCCTTGCGCCGCGGCCAGTTGACGGCCTGCCTCGGCGAGGTCGCCGCGGGCGAGGGCCAGTTCGGCGCGCAGCGTGGCGTGGACGCCTCGGACCGCCACGCCCTGGCCCACCCGGCCGGCGGCGGCACAGGCGCGGTCGGCCTCGTCCCAGCGGCCCAGGGAGAGGAGGGACTCGGCGAGGTTGCCCCACACCCAGGCCTCGGTGTCGGGCTGTCCGTGCCGTTGGGCGAAGTCGAGGCCCTTCTCCAGGATCGGGACGGCCTCCCGGGAGCGGCCGACCGCCTCCAGTTCGGAGGGGAGGTTGACATAGGCGTTCAGGGCGACGGAGGGGGCGTCCTCGGCGAGGGCCCGCTCTCTGACCTCCTCCAGCTCCGCGAGGCCGGACTCGATGTGCCCGGCGTGGACCATGAGAACGCCGAGGACCTGGCGGGCGTTGAGCTCGATCTCCCGGGAGCCGATCATGCGGGCGTACTCCACGGCCCGTTCGGCGGCCTGGTAGGCGTCGGGGCCGGGGGCGTGGACCATGGACCAGTTGGCGATGTGGGTGAGCACCTCGGCGTGCACCTCGCTGGGCGGCAGGCCGCGCACCAGGTCCTGCGCCGTGGACAGTTCCTCGCGGCCGCTGCCCCGGCCCAGGGAGTGCACCAGCCGGGAGCGCTGCACCCAGAACCAGGCGGCGCGCAGGGGATCGTCCTCGTCCTGAAGGAGGCGCAGCGCCCGCTTGGTGATCTTCAGGGCGCGTTCGCGTTCCCCGCAGTAGCGGCCGGCGACGGCGGCCTCGGCCATGAGGTCGAGGTAGCGCAGCGGGGTGGTGGCAGGGGCGCAGCCGCTGGGGGTCCCCCCACGCCTTTCGGGCAGTGGGGGAGGGTAGGCCTCGGTGTAGTCGACGGGGCGCAGGGCGGCCCGTACGTCCTGCGGCACCGCCTCCCAGAGTTCCATCGCCCGTTCCAGGAGCCGTAGTTGTTCGCTGTAGGCACGCCGGGAGCGGGCCTCGACGGAGGCGTCGAGGACGGCGGGGAGGGCCTTGGCGGGGTCGTGGGCGTGGTACCAGTAGCTGGCCAGCCGCATGACGCGTTCGTCTGCGGGCACGAGCGTCGGGTCGGCTTCGAGGGCCTCGGCGTAGCGGCGGTTGAGGCGGGCGCGTTCGCCGGGCAGCAGGTCGTCGCCGACGGCCTCGCGGACCAGGGAGTGCCGGAAGCGGTAGCCGTCGCCGTCGGGGGTGGCGAGCAGGATGTTGGCGCCCACGGCGGCGCGCAGCGCGTCGAGCAGGTCGTCCTCGGCGAGCCGGGCGACGGCATGGAGCAGCCGGTACTCGACGGTGGAGCCGCCCTCGGCGACGACCCGCGCGACGCTCTGCGCGCTCTCGGGGAGGGCCTCGACGCGGACGAGCAGCAGGTCGCGCAGGGAGTCGGTGAGGCCGGTGCAGCAGCCCTCGTGGGCGGCGACGGCCAGTTCCTCGACGAAGAAGGCGTTGCCGTCGGAGCGTTCGAAGATGTCGTCGACCTGGCCGGCGTCGGGTTCGTACGCCAGGATGCCGGCGATCTGGCGGCAGACCTCGTCGCGGGTGAAACGGGCCAGTTCGAGGCGTTGGACGGTGCGCAGCCGGTCGAGTTCGGCGAGCAGGGGGCGCAGCGGGTGGCGGCGGTGGATGTCGTCGGCGCGGTAGGTGGCGAGGACGACGAGTCGGCCGGTGCGCAGGGTGCGCAGCAGGTAGGACAGCAGGTGGCGGGTGGAGGCGTCGGCCCAGTGCAGGTCCTCCAGGGCGAGGACGAGGGTGCGGTCGGCGGCGACGCGTTCCAGGAGGCGGGCGGTGAGTTCGAAGAGGCGGGCCATGCCCTCCTCGTCGTGGCGTGCGGCGGCCGCCACGCCCAGTTCGGGCAGCAGCCGGGCGAGTTCCTCCTCCTGGCCGGCCGCGGCGGCGGCGAGTTCGTCGGGCAGGGCGCGGCGCAGGGCGCGCAGGGCGGTGGAGAACGGGGCGAAGGGCAGCCCGTCGGCGCCGATCTCGACGCAGCCGCCGAGTACGACGACGGCGCCCCGGCCGCGGGCGGCCGTGGCGAACTCCTCGACGAGCCTGGTCTTGCCGACTCCGGCCTCGCCGCCGATGAGCAGCGCCTGCGGCTCTCCCGCTGCGGCGCGGGAGAGCGCGGCGTTCAGGGTGTCCAACTCGTCGGCGCGACCGACGAAGACGGGACTGACGGACCTGGTCTCCACGGGGCCGAGCATCGCACGCGGGCGCGACGGCGGCCCAGCGGATATCACCGACGCCCCGGCAGCTCCCGCCGCAGCGTCGGCGACCACCGCCGGACCCTCGGCGCACAGCCCCGCAACCCCGGCAGCCTGCGCCGCAGCCCCGGCAGACAACACCGCAGCCCCGCCGGCCCGCACCGCAGACCTAGCAGACGACACCCCAGAACCACCGGCCAACACCGGAGCCCCGACAGACTGCACCGCAGCCCCACCGGACCGCACCGCAGCCCCGACAGGCGGCACCGGAGACCCGGCAGACGACACCGGCATCCCGGTGGGGCTTGGTGGAACACCGGGCGGGCTCGGCGCAACACCGGACGGACCCGGCGCAACACCAGGCAGGCTCAGCGGAACACCGGACGGACCCGGCGCAACACCCGGCAGGCTCAGCGGAACACCGGACGGACCCGGCGCAACACCCGGCGGACCCGGCGCAACGCCCGGCGGGCTCGGCGCAACACCCGGCGGACCCGGCGCAACGCCCGGCGGGCTCGGCGCAACACCCGGCGGACCCGGCGCAACGCCCGGCGGGCTCGGCGCAACGCCCGGCGGGCTTGGGGGTGTTTTGGTGGGTGGGCGGCCGACCCCCGTGCGGTCGCCCTCCCGCGTCTTGGCGGTCACGCCGGTCGGGCGAACCGGAGCCTGCGCAGGAGGTGGGTATGCGACTCGCTCTCGGCGCCGCCTTCCGACCGTTCGACGGCGGCGCGTTCGGCGGCTTCCCGGCGGGCGGCGCGACGGCCGCGGACGGCCTCGCGGGCCAGCCGCTCGTGTGCGGCCCGGCGGAGCAGTTCGGCGGAACGGACCTGGTGGAAGTCGTGCTCGTACATGGTGGAAGTCCCCTTGGAAGGTGGTTTCTCGGCTTCGCTCGTTGCGATGCCTCCACCTTCGTCTCCCAGAGGGGTGCGCCACATCGGGAGAGTTCCGCATCTTCGGCGGCGGGGGGTGCCTTAGACGCGCCTGAGGGGCCTCAGGCCGGACCTAAGGTGCTTACGGTCGGCCTAAGACCCCTCGTGACGTGCGGGGACTCAGCCTGCGGAGGGCAGGCCGAGCAGCGCGTCGGTGTACTTCAGGACGGCCAGGAGCAGTCCGATGACGCCGAGCGCGACGCCTGCCCAGGAGACCGACTTGATCCAGGTCGCCTGCGGACGGGCCTGGTTGCCGAAGGCCGGCCGGGCCAGTACGACGACGCCGACGACCAGCGCGGTCAGCGCGAACAGGCCGGCCCACAACGCGGTGGCCTGCCAGGCGTCGCCGTAGGTCGCCTCCAGCTGCTTGGCGAGGCTCGTGTTCGACGACGCGGAACTGTGCAGCTGGCCCACGAGGGTCTGGCGGGCGCCGGCGACGGTGCCGATCCAGCTGCCGGTGAGGGAGACGAAGCCGAGCGCGGCGGAGACGACGGCGCCCGCGCCCTGGCCGACGCCGACGGAGGCGTCCGCGACTGCCGCACCGTCCTCGGCGAGGAACTCGTCGGCGCCGTCGGCGTCCTCCTCGGCGCCCGGTGCCTCCTCGGTCACCTCGTCCGTGGCGTCGGTCTTGGTGACGTCCACCTTCTCCTCGTCGGTCTTCGTCTCGGTGCCGGTCTCGGCGCCGGCCTCGTCAGCAGTCTTGGTTCCCATACCTCGCACCGTACGGACGCTCTCTGAGAGGTCCCTTAATGATCGTTGTGAGCGCCGCGCGCGCGTGCGTCGCGCCACTCCTGGGCCAGCACGGACCACACTTCGAGGTCGTGCCGCACCCCACGATAGGGGTAGGCCTGCCGGCGCACGCCGTCGCGGGTCATCCCCAGCCGCCGGGCGACGTTCAGGCTGGGCGTGTTCCCGGCGGACGCGACCCACTCGATCCGCTCGATGCCACGCTGGTCCACGGCGAAGTCGATCAGTACCCGGATGCCGCGGGTGATCAGGCCGCGCCCGGTGGCGGCGGGCTCCAGCCAGCAGCCGACCTCGCAGTTCGCGGCCTCGGCGTCGAAGTTCAGGAAGAGCACCCCGCCGACGAGCGTGCCGTCCAGCCAGATGCCGTGCAGGGAGCCGGTGTCGGCGGCGCGCATGTCGGCGTACCGCTGGAGCACCTCGCGCGCGCCGGCCACGTCCTCGGCCTTCGAGCCGAAGGGGACGTACTGGTTGATGAACTCCCGGCCGCGTTCCAGGTGCGCCAGGAACTCCTCGGCGTGCCAGAGCTCCAGGGGGCGCAGTTCGGCTCCGTCGTCACCCAGCGATATCGCGTACATCCGGCCGCGGCTCCTTCTCCAGTGCCTCCACTACCTCCGCGAGCCTCTCATGGGCCGCGCGGCACTCGGGCGGTTCGATGCTGATCCGCGGCAGCCGCTTGTCGAGCCCGCGGGGCAGCCACCAGTTGGCGCCGCCGAGCAGGTGCATGAGGGCGGGCACGAGCAGCGTGCGCAGGACGAAGGCGTCGAGGGCGACAGCGGCGGCGAGCGCGATGCCGAACATGGCGATCACCCGGTCGCCGCTGAGGACGAAGGCAAGGAAGACCGAGATCATGATGACCGCGGCGGAGTTGATCACCCGGCTGGTCTCGGCGAGGCCCACGCGGACGGCGCGCCGGTTGTCGCCGGTCTCCAGCCACTCCTCGTACATCCGGCTGACCAGGAAGACCTGGTAGTCCATGGAGAGGCCGAAGAGGACCGAGACCATGATGACCGGGAGGAAGGGCTCGATCGGCCCCGCGCGGCCGAGACCCAGCAGCTCGCTCCCCCAGCCCCACTGGAACACGGCCACGACGATCCCGAACGCGGCGGCGACGGCGGCGACGTTCATCGCGGCGGCCTTCAGCGGGATGCCGACGGACCGGAACGCCAGCAGAAGCAGCAGACAGCCCAGGCCTATGACGACGCCCACGAACAGCGGCAGTTTGCCGACGATGACGTCGGCGAAGTCGTCGTAGCCCGCCGTCACACCCCCCACCTGCACGTCGAGAGAGGTGCCGGCCTCGGCCCGGGGCAACACCTCGGCACGCAGCCGGTCCACGAGCTCGCTGGTGTGCTGCGACTGCGGGGAGGACTCCGGTACGACCGTGAGGCAGGCGGTGTGTCCGCTTGAGTCGTAGGTCACCGGCGTCACCGACGCGACGCCCTCGGTGGTGCGCAGAGCGGCGTCGAGGTTGTCCAGGGCGAGCCGGTCCTCGGCGCCGTCGACGCGGGTCACCAGGGTCAGCGGGCCGTTGACGCCCGCACCGAAGCCGTCGGCGAGGAGGTCGTAGGCCTGGCGGGTGGTGGCCGACGTCGGGGCGTTCCCCTGGTCGGAGGTGCCCAGGCGCAGGGCGAAGGTGGGCAGGGCGAGGACGGCGATGACGACGAGGGCGAGCGCGCCGAGCAGTTCGGGGTGGCGCTCCACGAACGCCGACCAGCGGGCGGCGAGGCCGGTCGGCAGCTCCGGTTGCGGCCCGTGCTCGGCGAGGCGGCGGCGTTCGCGGCGGCTGAGGGCGCGCATGCCGATCCAGGACAGCAGGGCGGGCAGCAGCGTCACGGAGGCGGCGACGGTGAGCACGACGGTGAGGGAGGCGGCGATCGCCACGCCGTTGAGGAAGTTCAGCCGCAGGATCAGCATGCCGAGCAGGGCGATGCACACGGTGGCGCCCGCGAAGACGACGGCGCGCCCGGTCGTCGTCACGGCGTTGACGGCGGCCTCGGCGACCGTGAGCCCCCGCTTCAGCCCGCGCCGGTGCCGGGTCACGATGAACAGCGCGTAGTCGATGCCGACGCCGAGCCCGATGAGCATGGCGAGCATGGGCGCGAAGTCGGCGACGGTCATGGCGTGTCCGAGGAGCACGATCCCGGCGTACGCGGTGCCGACGCCGACCAGGGCGGTGGCGATGGGCAGCAGCGAGGCGGCGAGCGAGCCGAAGGCCAGGAAGAGCACGGCCGCGGCGACGACCACGCCGACGACCTCGGCGAGATGCCCGCCGGAGGACTCGGTCAGCGCGATCGCGCCGCCGCCCAGCTCGACCTGGAGCCCGTCGCCCGCGGCAGCCCTGGCGGTGTCGACGACGGCCTGCGCCTCGCCGCGGTCGATGTCCTCGGCGCGGTCCTCGAAGACGACGGTGGCGTACGCCGTGTGGCCGTCCTTGCTGATCTGTGCCCTGCCCTGGTCGTCGTAGGGGCCGGCGACGGAGGCCACGCCGGGCAGGTCGGCGATCTTCTCCAGCGTGCGGGTCATGCTCTGCTCGACGTCGGCGGCGCGGACGGTGCCCGAGTCGGTGTGCCAGACGACGGTGTCGCTGTCCCCGCCGAGATCCGGGAAGCCCTCCGTGAGCAGCTGGGTGGCGCGGCCGGACTCGGTGCCGGGGACCTCGTAGTCGTTGGAGTAGGCGGAGCCGGTGACGACGGCGGCGGCGGCCGTCCCGCCGAGGACGAGGAGCCAGAGCAGGAACGTGACGAGGCGGTTGCGTACACACCAACGTGCAAGGGCTGCCACCGACGCGCTCCCGGGGGTGAATTGTGGATCTTTGACCGGGAACAGTCGTGAACAGTCGTGCTTGACCTGAACAGCCCGCAAAGAACGTATGAGCAATGCCAGGACACTCTCGCAGGCACCGAAGATCGTTTGACGCGTTCGCGGGTCGTTTCACCGGAGTGGGAGGCAGATCACAGGACAATAACGGCCGTGTTGTCAGGGCACGTCGGGCACGTGTCACCGTCGGGCGGGCCGGT
This sequence comes from Streptomyces sp. NPDC031474, assembly GCF_055581185.1. Taxonomy (NCBI): domain Bacteria; kingdom Bacillati; phylum Actinomycetota; class Actinomycetes; order Kitasatosporales; family Streptomycetaceae; genus Streptomyces; species Streptomyces sp. NPDC031474. The sequence goes on along the minus strand of NZ_JBVIJX010000011.1, from coordinate 156,739 downwards.
GCCGGGCGGGTCAGTCCGACTGGTCGCCGAACGCCATCACCATCACCCCGAGGATCAGCAGCCACAGCGCGCGCCGGGTACGGCCGCGGGAGCCGAGAAGGGCGGCGAGGGCGCAGACGGCGGCGCCGAGGGCGTAGGACGCCGGGACGAGGGCCGGGGCGGAGCCGGTGAGGCGCAGGAGGGACGCGGCGAGGCCGGCGAGGGTGAGCAGCGCTCCGGCGCCGGTCGCCGTCCAGCGGGCCCGGCGGGCGTCCTCGGTGCCGTACTCCTCGTCCGGGTCCTCTATGTCGCTGTGGGGTTCGGAGTCGGTTCGTGCACTCATGGCGGGCGAGCGTAGCGCGTCGGGCCGGGAACGCGAGCAGGGGTGCACCGGTTCACGGTGCACCCCTGGGTGGATCTCGCGCGACTCGAGGCGGGAGCCGGCGGGACTCAGCCCTCGCTGACGCCCAGCTTCTGCAGGATCAGCTCCTTGACGCGGGCCGCGTCGGCCTGACCGCGCGTGGCCTTCATCACGGCGCCGACCAGGGCGCCGGCCGCGGCCACCTTGCCGCCGCGGATCTTGTCGGCGATGCCCGGGTTGCCGGCGATGGCCTCCTCGACGGCGGTGGTGAGCGCGCCCTCGTCGGAGACGACCTTCAGACCGCGCTTCTCGACGACCTCGTCCGGGGTGCCCTCGCCCGCGAGGACGCCCTCGATGACCTGACGGGCCAGCTTGTCGTTCAGGTCGCCGGACGAGACGAGCTCGGTGACCCGCGCGACCTGCTCGGGCGTGATGGCCAGTTCGTCCAGGGACGTCGCGGACTCGTTGGCGCTGCGCGCCAGTTCGCCCATCCACCACTTGCGGGCGGAGGCCGAGTCGGCGCCGGCGTCGATCGTGGCGACGATCAGGTCCAGCGCACCGGCGTTGAGGATCGACTGCATGTCGGTGGCGGAGATGCCCCACTCGGCGAGCAGCCGGCCACGGCGGACCAGCGGCAGCTCCGGCAGCCCGGCGCGGATCTCCTCGACCCACTCGCGGGACGGGGCGACCGGGACGAGGTCGGGCTCCGGGAAGTACCGGTAGTCCTCGGCCTCCTCCTTCACGCGGCCCGAGGTCGTCGACCCGGTGTCCTCGTGGAAGTGGCGGGTCTCCTGGATGATCGTGCCGCCGGAGGACAGCACGGCCGCGTGCCGCTGGATCTCGAAGCGCGCCGCACGCTCCACGGACCGCAGCGAGTTGACGTTCTTCGTCTCCGAGCGCGTACCGAACTTCTCGGTGCCGTGCGGGCGCAGCGACAGGTTCACGTCGCAGCGCATCTGGCCCATCTCCATGCGGGCCTCGGAGACGCCGAGCGCCTTGATGAGCTCGCGCAGCTCACGGACGTAGGCCTTGGCGACCTCGGGAGCGCGCTCGCCCGCGCCCTCGATCGGCTTGGTGACGATCTCGATGAGCGGGATGCCGGCGCGGTTGTAGTCCAGCAGGGAGTGGGACGCGCCGTGGATACGGCCGGTGGCGCCGCCGACGTGCGTCGACTTGCCGGTGTCCTCCTCCATGTGGGCGCGCTCGATGTCCACGCGGAAGGTCTCGCCGTCCTCCAGCTGGACGTCGAGGTAGCCGTTGAAGGCGATCGGCTCGTCGTACTGGGAGGTCTGGAAGTTCTTCGGCATGTCCGGATAGAAGTAGTTCTTCCGGGCGAAACGGCACCACTCGGCGATCTCGCAGTTCAGCGCGAGACCGATCTTGATCGCCGACTCGACGCCGATCGCGTTGACGACCGGGAGCGCGCCGGGCAGGCCGAGGCAGGTGGGGCAGGTCTGCGTGTTGGCGTCCCTACCGAGTTCGGTCGAGCAGCCGCAGAACATCTTCGTCTTGGTGCCGAGTTCGACATGGACCTCAAGGCCCATGACGGGGTCGTACGACGCCAGCGCGTCCTCGTACGACACCAGGTCGGTCGTGGTGGTCACGGTGAAACTTCCCTCTCAGCCCAGCAGGACGTCGTCGTCGCCCAGCCGCTTCAGCTCGCGGTACAGGATGGCCAGGCCGGTGATGATCGCGACCCCGGTCACGGTGGCGTCGATCAGCCGCAGCGTGTCGTTCTCGGCGCGGGCCTTCTTGATCTGCTTGGCCACGCCGAACGCGCCGAAGGCCGTGCCGGCCATGGACAGGTACGTGCCGGACTTGGACTTCTTGAAGCCCTTGGCCTTGTTCAGTGCACTCACAGCGACGGTGCCTCCTCGAGGAGCGGGTGACCCCACCTTTCCACGAAGGCGGCCTCGACGGCGGCGCCGACCTTGTAAAGCCGGTCGTCCTTCAGCGCCGGGGCGATGATCTGCAGGCCCACCGGGAGGTTGTCCTCCGGGGCGAGACCGCAGGGCAGCGACATGGCCGCGTTGCCCGCCAGGTTGGTCGGGATGGTGCACAGGTCGGCCAGGTACATCGCCATCGGGTCGTCGGCACGCTCGCCGATCGCGAAGGCGGTGGTGGGGGTCGTCGGCGAGACGATGACGTCCACCTGCTCGAAGGCCTTCTCGAAGTCCCGCGTGATGAGCGTGCGGACCTTCTGGGCGGAGCCGTAGTAGGCGTCGTAGTAGCCCGAGCTGAGCGCGTACGTGCCGAGCATGATGCGGCGCTTCACCTCGGGGCCGAAGCCCGCCTCACGGGTGAGGGAGGTGACGGCCTCGGCCGAGTGGCTGCCGTCGTCGCCGGTGCGCAGGCCGTAGCGCAGGCCGTCGAAGCGGGCCAGGTTGGACGAGCACTCGGACGGCGCGATCAGGTAGTACGCCGACAGGGCGAGGTCGAAGGACGGACAGTCCAGCTCGACGATCTCGGCGCCCAGTTCCTTCAGCAGCGCGACGGACTCGTCGAACCGCTGGATGACGCCGGCCTGGTAGCCCTCGCCGCGGAACTGCTTGACCACGCCGACGCGCATGCCCTCGACGCTGCCGTTGCGGGCCGCCTCGACGACCGGCGGGACGGGCGCGTCGATGGAGGTGGAGTCCAGCGGGTCGTGCCCGGCGATGACCTCGTGCAGCAGTGCCGCGTCCAGGACCGTACGGGCGCAGGGCCCGCCCTGGTCGAGGGAGGAGGAGAAGGCGACCATGCCGTAGCGCGAGACCGCCCCGTACGTCGGCTTCACGCCGACCGTGCCGGTGACGGCGGCCGGCTGGCGGATGGAGCCGCCGGTGTCGGTGCCGATGGCGAGGGGCGCCTGGTAGGAGGCGAGGGCGGCGGAGGAGCCGCCGCCGGAGCCGCCGGGGATCTTGGTGAGGTCCCACGGGTTGCCGGTCGGGCCGTAGGCGCTGTTCTCGGTGGAGGACCCCATGGCGAACTCGTCCATGTTGGTCTTGCCGAGGATGACCACGTCGGCGGCCTTCAGCCGCTTGGTGAGCGTCGCGTCGTACGGCGGGATCCAGCCCTCGAGGATCTTCGAGCCGACGGTCGTCGGGATGCCCTCGGTGGTGAAGATGTCCTTGAGCGCGAGGGGAACGCCGGCGAGAGGTCCGAGCTTCTCGCCGCGCTCGCGCTTCTCGTCGACGGCGCGGGCCTGGGCGAGCGCGCCCTCGCGGTCGACGTGCAGGAAGGCGTGGACCTTCTCGTCGACGGCCTCGATGCGCGCCAGGTGGGCCTCGGCTACCTGGACGGCCGTGAGCTCGCCGGAGGCGATCTTCGCGGCGGTCTCGGCGGCCGTGAGCTTGATGATGGTGACGTTGTCCGTCATGGCTGTTAGTCCTCCCCCAGGATCTGCGGCACCTTGAAACGCTGCTGCTCCTGGGCCGGGGCGCCGGAGAGCGCCTGCTCGGGGGTGAGCGACGGACGGACCTCGTCCGCCCGCATGACGTTCGTCAGCGGGAGCGGGTGCGAGGTCGGCGGTACGTCTTGGTCGGCGACCTCACTGACGCGGGCGACCGCGCCGATGATGTCGTCAAGCTGTCCCGCGAAGTGTTCGAGCTCTTCGGGCTTCAGCTCCAGACGCGCCAGCCGGGCGAGGTGGGCGACCTCCTCGCGCGTGATGCCAGGCATGCAGCGTTCCTCTGGGGTGGAGTGAGTGTGTGGTTTGGCCCTAATCCTAGGGGGCGGTGCGGCATGCCCGTGAAACGGTTTCCCCCGCTCGTCGGCTTCCGTCAGCTTTGGCGGCCTTCCCAGGCGTCGCTGCGCAGGAAGTGGGTGTCGTAGAGCTCCTGCACCGCGAGGAGGCTTTCGGGGGTGGCCTCGCCGAGGCGGATGCGCTGGAGGTGGCGGAAGTAGGCGAAGCGTTCCACACCCGGGGCGATCACGATCAGGAGGTCGGCGGTGCTGCCCGGCGCGGCGGCGAAGGCATGCGGACGGTTCGGCGGGACGATGACGAGATCGCCGCGTTCGGCGGTGACGACGTCGTCGCCGGAGAGGACCTCCGCCTCGCCGTCGAGCAGGAAGAACATCTCGGCGGAGTTGCGGTGCAGGTGGGGGCGGGCACCGTCGGCGCCTTCCCCGAGGGTGACGCGGACGGTGGACAGCGCGCCGCCGGACGCGCTGCTGTCGGCGAGCAGTTTGACGCCTACGGGTGCGCCGCCGATGACCTCGGCTTCGGCGTCGCGGACGATGACGGTCTCGTCGAACTCGGGCACGAACAAGGACATGACGTTTCCCCGGCTTCCTTGGTGGGCGTTCTCGGATGCGGACGCGGATTGGGACGCGGACGCGGGTTCGGACGCGGATGCGGGTTCGGACGCGGATGCGGGTTCAGACGGCGAAGAGGAGTGCGCCGCTGATGAGCACGACGACGGCCGTGGCGAAGTGGATTCCGTAGGCGACGGCCTTGGTTCCGCCGTGGCGCAGGACTATCAGGGTGTCGCCGAGCGGCACGATCGCCACGCAGACCATGAACCAGGCCGCGGCGGTGGCGCCGGCGAAGGCGAGCAGGGCCAGTCCGAGGACGCCGAAGGCGCCGTCCCTGAGGCCCTTGATCGAGAGATAGGCGCCGGCGTCGCCGTCCGGCCGGGCCGGGACGCCGTAACCGGCGGCGGAGGAGGCGGGCTGGAACAGGAACCGGTACCCGAGGAACAGGCAGAACAGGTTGAGCACGACGGCCAGGGTGTAGGCGGTGACGGTCATGGCGAAATCCCCCTCGTTTGCTCGCTAGCCGCCCTAGCGCCGCTAGCAACTGTAGCGAAGGTAGCAGAGCACGGAAAGAATGGCTAGCACTGCTAGAATTCAGGCCACGCCGATTCGGGCGCGCCAGGAGCGTGAACGAGCGGCGGTGGTGCCGACGCGGCGCCTGGCGGCGGAGATCGAGCAGGCGGGTCCGGGGCAGCGGAAGCCAAGGCGCCCTGATGCGCAGCGGCCACCTCCCGGAGCCGCGCGCGGCGCCCGCAACTGCACCTGCACCTGCACCTGCACCTGCTGATCGGCCACTTCGTGGCGCAGGCGAGGTGAGACCGCTGTCCGCCCAGGCCGGACCGGGGCGGGCAGGAAGCGGTCAGTCCTCGGTGGCCGCTGCCGGGAGGGCCGCCGCGGGGCGTTGCCAGCCGCGTGAGCCGCGGGCCCGCAGCCACGCCGTCGTCTCCTCGGGAGGCATCGCCGCGGCCACCAGCCAGCCCTGCACGGCGTCGCAGCCCAGGTCGCGCAGGCGTTCCCAGGTCTCGTCGTCCTCGACGCCCTCGGCGACCACCAGCAGCCCCAGGGAATGCGCGAGGTCGACCGTGCAGCGCACGATCTCCGCGTCCTCGGTGTCGACGGCCAGCCGGGCCACGAAGGAGCGGTCGATCTTCAGCTCGCTGACGGGCAGCCGGCGCAGGTGCACCAGTGAGGAGTAGCCGGTGCCGAAGTCGTCGAGGGACATCTTCACGCCGTGCCCGGTCAGCCCGTTGAGGGTGGCGGCGGCGCGCTGCGGGTCCTCCAGCAGGACGTGTTCCGTTATCTCCAGTTGGAGCGCTCCCGCGGGCACTCCGTGCCGGGCCAGCCGGGCGGCGACCGACCCGGCGAAGCCGGGTGTGTGGACGTCGCGCGGGGAGACGTTCACCGCGACCGGCACGAACAGCCCCTGGGCCCGCCACTGCGCGACCTGCGCGAGCGCCGTCTCCAGCACGTACTCCGTCAGATGCGGCATCAGGCCCGACGACTCGGCGATCGCTATGAACTCGTCCGGCGGCACCTTCCCCCGCTCCGGGTGCACCCACCGCACCAGGGCCTCCAGCCCCGCCACCTGCCCGTCGAAGCGGACCTTCGGCTGGTAGTGCAGCTGCACCTCGTGCGCGTCGAGCGCGCGCCGCAGGTCGCCCAGCAGACCGAGCCGGTCAGGGGTGTTGGAGTCGCGCTTGGACTCGTACACCTCCACGGCCGTGCGGTCCCGCTTGGCCTGGTACATCGCCACGTCGGCCCGGCGCAGCAGGCCCTCCGCGTCGAGTGCGTGGTCGGGGAAGACGGCGACGCCGGCGCTGGCCTCCAGGACGAGGGTGAGCCCGTCGAGGTCGAGGGGCGAGCTGAGGTCGGAGACCAGGGCGCGGGCGATCCGCGCCGCCGAGGTCGTGGAGTCGGCGACGGGCAGTAAGACGGCGAACTCGTCCCCGCCGAGCCGCGCGACCTCCGCCCCGCGCGGCAGAGCGACCCGCAGCCGCTCGGCTATCTGGAGCAGCAGCCGGTCACCGGCGAGATGCCCGAGGGTGTCGTTGACCGAACGGAAACGGTCGAGGTCGATCAGCATCAGGGCGGCCCGGGCGCCGATGCGCTCGGCGTCGTCCAGGGCGGTCCAGATGCGCTCCAGGAGCCACTGACGGTTGGGCAGCCCGGTGAGCGGGTCGCGCAGTTGCTCCTCGGCGCGGGCGCGGGCTATCCACAAGGTGGAGTCGAGGGCGAAGAGGGGGATGGCGAACAGCGGCAGCAGGATCGGCTTGGCCACGGCCACCACACAGATCAGCGGGGCGATGCCCAGCAAGGCGACCGCGACCAGGCCCTGTCTGACCAGGGCCGTCCGGGCGACGGTGGGCAGCCCGCCGGAGCGCGGGGCGTGCAGATACCAGAGCAGGACACGGGTGACGGCGAGGTAGGCGACGGCCACCAGGACCACCTGGGGGCCGGTGTAGACCGTCCAGCTGTCGGGGGTCCAGGGGCGCTCCACGGACGGTATCCGCCCGCAGGCCGCCAGCAGCAGCGCGCCCACACCGATGCCGAGGATGTCCACCGCGCCGTGCAGAACCCCCTGCCGCCAGCGGTGGCGCCGGGCTATGCCGACCAGGACGACGACGGTGAGGCTGACCATGCCGGCGGGCACCCAGCCGTACAGCAGCAGGACGGCGAGGGTGAGGGCGGCGCCGGAGCCGGTGCCGCCTCCCCAGCGGGCGCGGCCGAGCAGGACCAGGTGGCCGACGATCACGCCGGCCAGCACGGCCAGTGCCCAGCCGACCGTGCCGGACGGGAAGAGGGCGTGGTTGTCGGTGAAGGCGCGGTAGAAGCCGGCGCCGAGGGCGAAGCCGGCCGCCGCGACGACGGCGGCGGGCAGCGCGGGCCAGGACAGCTGCCGGTCGGACTCGGCGTCGGGCAGCCCGGGGTGCGGGGCGGCGGAGGCGCGGTAGTTCAGGGTGGGGCGCGGCGTTGCGTTGAGGGGCGCGCGCTGCGGTGCGGTATGCGGTACGTACTCCTGCGCGCCCGGATGTCGCCCGGAGCGCGCCGTCCACCTCTCCCACCAGACGCCGGCGACGCGGCGTCTGCGCAGCCGTGAGTCCGGGGCGGCGCTCTCGGTCGGTTCCATTCCCGTCCCTCTCACAGCCGGCGGTGCCCACGCCACGCGGCCCGTTGCCCGACGATCCCGGGCGGCGCCGCGTTGGAAAACCCTTCCCCTTCGTTCTTCTGGGGCCCATCAGAACAAAGGGGATGCCCCGACCGCAGCTGGGCACGGCAGGCGCACATATCAACAGTAGGCCGCAGAAGGCTTCCACGGGCAGCGGTCGTCGACGGTTGCCCGAATGCGCCCCGGCCACCCGTATGCATCTGGTATGCGCCAATCGGGTGGCCTTCAACCGCCACTGTTCGCTACTCCTCGGTCGGAAGGGCGACTTCGGCCGCCGCCTCGGGCCCCTGTTCCAGCAGGACGGTGAAGCCGTCCTCGTTCAGAACCGGCACCTTCAGCTGCATCGCCTTGTCGTACTTCGATCCAGGATTGTCACCCACAACGACGAACGACGTCTTCTTCGAAACAGAGCCGGTCACTTTCGCCCCACGGCTCTGCAGGGCGTCCTTGGCGCCGTCACGGGTGAAGTGTTCGAGGGTGCCGGTGACGACGACCGTCAGCCCCTCGAGGGGGCGCGGGCCTTCGTCCTCACCGGAGCTCTCCTCCTCCATGCGGACGCCCGCGGCCTTCCACTTGCGCAGGATCTCCTGGTGCCACTCCTCGGCGAACCACTCCTTGAGGGAGGCCGCGATGATGGCGCCCACGCCGTCGGTGCCGGCCAGCTCCTCCTCCGTGGCCTGCTCGATGCGCTCGATCGAGCGGAACTCGCGGGCCAGCGCCTCGGCCGCGACCGGCCCGACATGACGGATCGACAGGCCGGTGAGGATGCGCGCCAGCGGGCGCTCCTTGGCCGCCGCGATGTTCTCCAGCATGGCGAGCGCGTTCTTCTTCGGCTCGCCCTGCTGGTTGGCGAAGACCGTGGCGATCTTCTCCTCGCCGGTCTTCGGGTCCCGCTTGGGCAACCCGCTGTCCTGGTCGAGGACGTACGCCTTGATGGGCAGCAGCCGGTCGATGGTGAGGTCGAAGAGATCGCCCTCGTCGGCCAGCGGCGGGTCCCCGGGCTCCAGCGGCTTGGTGAGGGCGGCCGCGGCGACATACCCGAAGTGCTCGATGTCCAGTGCCTTGCGGCCCGCCAGGTAGAACAGGCGCTCACGCAACTGGGCCGGGCAGGTACGGGCGTTGGGGCAGCGCAGGTCGACGTCGCCCTCCTTCATCGGCCGCAGCGGCGTCTCGCACTCGGGGCACTCGGACGGCATCACGAACTCGCGCTCGCTGCCGTCGCGCAGGTCGACGACCGGACCGAGGATCTCCGGGATCACATCACCGGCCTTGCGCAGCACCACCGTGTCGCCGATGAGGACGCCCTTGGCCTTGACGACGTCCTGGTTGTGCAGGGTGGCGAACTCGACCTCGGACCCGGCCACGGTCACCGGCTCGACCTGGGCGTACGGCGTCACCCGGCCCGTACGGCCCACACCCACCCGGATGTTGACGAGCCGGGTGTTGACCTCCTCCGGCGCGTACTTGTACGCGATCGCCCAGCGCGGCGCACGCGCGGTGGAGCCGAGCCGCCCCTGGAGGCGGATCTCGTCGAGCTTGACGACCACGCCGTCGATCTCGTGCTCCACCGAGTGCCGGTTCTCGCCGTAGTACGCGATGAACTGCCGTACGCCGTCGAGGTCGCCGACCACCTTGTTGTGCCGGGAGGTGGGCAGGCCCCAGGTCTTGAGGAGGTCGTAGGCCTCGGACAGGCGGGTCATGCCCTCGTAGCCCTCCAGGGCGCCGATGCCGTGGACGACCATGTGCAGCGGGCGGGAGGCGGTGACGCGCGGGTCCTTCTGGCGCAGTGAACCGGCCGCCGCGTTGCGCGGGTTGGCGAAGGGCTTGTCGCCGGCCTCGACCAGACGGGCGTTGAGCTCCTCGAACTTCTCCATCGGGAAGTAGACCTCGCCGCGGATCTCCACGAGGGAGGGGACGCCGTCGCCCTCGAGGCGGTCCGGGATCTCCGCGATGGTGCGCACGTTGGGTGTGATGTCCTCGCCCGTGCGGCCGTCGCCGCGGGTCGCCGCGCGCGTGAGGCGGCCGTTCTCATACGTGAGGTTGACGGCGAGACCGTCGACCTTCAGCTCGCACAGGAAGTGGTACACGGAGGCGCCGACGTCCTTGTGGACGCGCTCGGCCCAGGCGGCGAGCTCCAGGTCGTCGAAGGCGTTGTCGAGCGACAGCATGCGCTCGCGGTGCTGGACGGCCGTGAACTCCGTGGCGTACGCGCCCGCGACCTTCTGGGTCGGCGAGTCGGGCGTGCGCAGCTCGGGATACTCCTCCTCCAGCGCCTCCAGGGCGCGCAGGAGCCTGTCGAACTCCGCGTCGCTGACGACGGGAGCGTCCTTCACGTAGTACCGGAAGCGGTGCTCCTCGATCTGCTCAGCGAGCTGCGCGTGCTGCTCCCGTGCCTCGGTGGGCACCGTCGTCTCCGCTTGCCTGTCGCCGGCCACCGTGTTGTCCTCCCGTTACTCTGGGTTGTCCGCGAGGGATCTCGCCGCCCGGACGCAGTGGGCGAGGGCCTGGCGGGCATACGCGGGGGAAGCCCCCGCGAGGCCGCACGTCGGCGTGAGCGTGACCGCCTCCGTGAGAAGCCCCGGTTGCAGCCCCAGCCTGCGCCACAGCGTCCTGACACCCATGACGCTACCGGCAGGGTCTGACAATGCGGCGTCCGTGCCGGGCACGACACCGGCGAACAGCCGGGTGCCCGCTTCCACCGCCTCGCCGATCGCGTCGTCGTCACGTTCGGTGAGCAGCGAGAAATCGAAGGAGACCGCCGCCGCACCGGCCCGGCGCAGGAGCGCGAACGGGACGTCGGGGGCGCACGAGTGGACCACGACGGGGCCGTCGCCGTGCACCCCGACGAGGTCCCGGAGCGTGGCCTCCACGATCTGCCGGTCGACGGCGCGGTGGGTGCGGTAGCCGCTGGCGGTCCTGACGTGGCCGCGGAGCACGGCGGTGAGGGACGGCTCGTCGAGCTGGAGCACAAGCTGAGCGCCGGGTACGCGGCGACGGACCTCGGCGAGGTGGTCGCGCAGGCCCTCGGCGAGGGAGCCGGCCAGGTCGCGGCACGCGCCGGGGTCGCCGAGCACGGCCTCGCCGTTCTTCAGCTCCAGCGCGGCGGCGAGCGTCCAGGGGCCGACCGCCTGCACCTTCACCTGTCCCTCGTAGCCCTGGGTGAACTCCTCCAGCGCGTCGAGGTCCTCCCCCAGCCAGGACACGGCCCGCCTGGTGTCCCGTCCCGGCCGGTCGCCGAGCCGCCAGCCGCTGGGCTCCACGCGCGCGTACAGCTCGACGAGCAGGCCCGCGGTGCGGCCGATCATGTCGGCGCCGGGTCCTCGGGCGGGCAGTTCGGCGAGGAACGGGAAGTCCTCGACGGACCCCGTGACGGTCTTGGCGGTCTCACGGGCGTCGCCGCCGGGCATCGAGCCGATGCCGGTGGCTGCGCCGAAGCTGAACTGAGTGCTGTTGCTCACCCCGGAAGCCTACGTACACATCCGCGGGGAGGCGCCGTCACGTTCCCGGTCGTACCGTCAGGTCGTTGACCTCCGCGTCCCGGGGCAGGTCGAGGGCCATCAGGATCGTCGTCGCCACCGACTGCGGATCGATCCACTTCGACGCGTCGTACTCCTTGCCCTCCTGCTGGTGGACCTTGGCCTGCATCGGGCTGGCGGTGCGGCCCGGGTAGACGGAGGTGACCCGGACGCCGTTGCCGTGCTCCTCGTGACGGAGCGCGTCGGCGAGGGCCTTCAGGCCGTGCTTGGACGCCGCGTACGCGGACCAGTCGGCGTGGGCGTTGAGGCCCGCGCCCGAGTTCACGAACACCACATGGCCGTGTGCGGCCCGGAGTTGGGGCAGGAAGTGCCGGGTCAGCTCGGCCGGGGCGATCAGGTTGACGTTGAGCTGGTGGCGCCAGGACTTGGGGGTGAGGTCGCCGACCGGGCCGAGGTCGACCACCCCCGCGATGTGCAGCAAGGAGTCGACCCGGTCCGGGAGCGACTGGTGGGAGAAGGCCCAGCTCAGCTTGTCGGGATCGGCCAGGTCGCCGACGAGGGTCCGCGCGCCGGGGAACTCCGCCGCGAGTTCCTTCGCGCGGCCCGCGTCGCGCGCGTGCAGCACGAGTTCGTCCCCGCGCGCGTGCAGAGCGCGGGCGACGGCCGCGCCGATGCCGGAGCCCGCTCCGGTGATCACATGAGTAGCCATGTCCGCCATGCTCGCATCGGCGAGGGGCTACGCGATCCCCTCACTCTCCTCCAGGTAGGCCAGCGCGCCCACCGGCTCCTCCGCGAAGAACACCAGGTCGGTGAGCGGGCGGGGCAGGAACCCCTCGTCCTCCATGCGCCGGAACTGCTGCTTGAGGCCGTCGTAGAAGCCCGCGGTGTTCAGCAGGACGACCGGCTTGTCGGTGTGGCCGTGCTTCTTCAGCTCCAGGATCTCGGTGGCCTCGTCGAGCGTGCCCGTGCCACCGACCATGATCACCACCGCGTCGGCCTTCTCCAGGAGCAGCCGCTTGCGCTCCGCGAGATCCTTCGCGATCACCATCTCATCGGCTCCGGGCCGCGCCTTGGCCGCGAGGAAGTCCACCGACACCCCGCACAGCCGGCCGCCCGCCTCCTGCACACCGTCGGCGACCACCTTCATCAGGCCGACGTCGGAACCGCCCCAGACGAGCGTGTGACCGCCCTTGCCCAGCAGTTCGGCGAACTCGCGCGCGGGGCGCGTGTAACGGTCGTCGAGGTCGGCGGCGGAGAGGAAGACACAGATACGCATGCGGCCACCGTACGCGGGAAGAACCGGCGGCCGGCTGGTGCTTCCCAGGTATGAGCGAAGGACACACGATCACGATCGAGCGGGGCGAGCAGCACCTCAGGGTCGTCCACGGAGACCATGTGCTGGCCGAGACGGAGCGGGCGCTCGTGCTGCGCGAGACCGGCTGTCCGGTGCGGTACTACATCCCCGCCGAGGACGTACGGCTCGACCTCCTGACCCCCTCCGACACCCACACGTACTGCCCCTTCAAGGGAACGGCGTCCTACTGGTCGCTGCCGGACGCGGCGGACCTCGTCTGGGCGTATCCCGATCCCAAGCCCGACGTCGCCGAGATCAAGGACCATCTCTGCTTCTACGAAGTGACCGTCTCGCCGGCCTGAGCCCGCGGCGGGTGCGGGGTGCGACCGGTGCCCGCCTCCTGCACCGGTCGCACCCTCGCGCGGGTTCCTCAGGGCCGGCTGTCGCTCAGATGTTGCTGCTTCCCAGGGCGGAACACCGGGTGCCCTGGCAGACCTTGAAGAAGACCGTGCCGCGCGACTCGTCGAGCTCCAGGTTGTGGGTGTAGCCGGTGTCGTAGTCCACGGGCACGCGGAGCGTCGCCGCGCCGTTGAGGGCGGAGTTGTAGGCCCACTTCACGTGGACCGCCTTGCCGTCGTGCACGTTGTCCCAGATCTCGAAGATGTCGCCGTAGCTGCGGTAGACGACCCCCGCCTCGTTGGAATTGTTGGGGCTGGTGAGCCGGACGCCCCCGTCGGCCTGGGCGGGGGAACCCGCGATGCCGATCGCGAGCGCGGCACCTGCGATACCGGTCATCACATGACGGACCTTCATGACACTCCTCATTGCGGATTGTGGCGCGGTGCGCCTCGGGTGGAGCCCGTTGTGCCGAGAGCCGGCCGGGCACCACCGAGACTGCCGACCGTCGAGGAGCGTGAGCAACGGCCCACGGCTGTCCCGGACAGACAGGGAGCTGTCCGGGCTGGTCAGGGCGTTGTCCGGATTCTGTTCCGGACAACGGGGCATGACCGAATCCACGGTTGTCCCGTGCCTCATGGCTGCAACACGATGCAGGCATGGGGAATCTGGAGGAGCTGTCGCCGTACGAGGCCCGGGACGCTGCCGGCTTCGTCGCGTCGATGCGGCGGCTCAAGGAGCGCGCCGGGCTGACGTACCGCGAACTGGAGGAGCGGGCCGCCCACCACGGTGACGTGCTGGCCCGCAGCACGCTGGCCGACATCCTGCGGCGCACGAGCCTCCCCCGCCCCGATGTGCTGGCGGCGTTCGTCCGCGCCTGTGGGGACGGGGAGCGGGTCGACGCCTGGCTGGACGCCAGAGAGCGGATCGCCGAGCAGGACGCCGCGGTGTCCGAGGCCGGCCGGGAGGCCGACGGCGAGCCCGCGCCGCGGACCGAGGAGGCGTCGGGCGCGCGGCCCCGCCGGGCCAACGGCCGCACCGTCCTGCTCGCGGCCTCTCTCGCCGTTCCGCTGCTCGCCCTGGCCGCCTGGGGACTGCTCCCGGAGACCTCCGAGGGCTCCGCAGACGCCGGCGGTTCCGGGGCCGGGGCCTCGGCCGTCCCGGGCACCGCTTCCCGGGCCCCGGTCGACGGCTGGGTCACCGTGCGCCCGCTCCGCACACCGGACCTCTGTCTGACGGACGGCCGCGATCGCCGCGGCGCCTACGGGAGCGCCGTCGCCGTCCAGCTGCCCTGTGCCCGGGCGACCGTGCCCCGCACCTACCTCGAACCGTTCGGCGAGGGCTTCTACCGCATCCAGTGGCATCACCCCCAGCTCGGGAAGGGGTGCCTGACGGTCATGGGCACCGGTCCGGTGAAGGGCATGCTCGAGCCCCGGGACGACTGCGACCAGGGCACCCTGTTCCGCTTGGAGGCCGCCGCCGACGCCGCCGAGGGCTTCCGGCTTCGTCCGGCCCACGGCACCACCTGCATCGGCCTGACCGGCGACGGCGGCACCGAGGGCGCCGAGGCTGTCGAGGAGCGCTGCACCGGCGCGGCCGACCAGCGGTTCCTCATCCGCGCGGACTGACGGTCGTCGGCCTCCCGGCCCCGCCACCCCGACAAGTTCCGTCCCGTCTGACAGTCTCGACAGACATGGACAAGAAGACGCTTTCGCGCGACGGCACCGCCATCGCGTACGAACGGAAGGGACAGGGTCCCGCGGTCGTCCTCGTCAGCGGGGCGATGTCCACGGGCGGCACCATGGCGCCCCTGGCCGGGCTGCTCGCGAGCCGCTTCACGGTCTTCTGGTACGACCGCCGGGGCCGCGGCGAGAGCGGCGACACGGCGCCGTACGCGGTGCAGCGCGAGGTCGAGGACCTGGCGGCGCTCATCGACGCGGCGGGCGGCGAGGCGGCGCTGTACGGCATCTCGTCGGGCGGCGCGCTGGTGCTTCACGCGGCGGCCGCCGGGCTGCCGGTGCGCCGGGTCGCGGTGTACGAGACGCCGTTCGCCCTCGACGAGGAGGAGGCCGACGCGCGCGCCGCGTACACGGCGAACCTCACCGAGGCACTCGCGCAGGGGCGGCGCGGCGACGCCGTCGAGCTGTTCCTGCGGCTGACGGGGCTGGCCGACGAGATGATCCGGGGCGCCCGTCAGTCACCGATGTGGGAGGGGATGGAGGCCATCGCGCCGACCCTCGCGTACGACGACTCGGTCATGGGCGGCGGGCTGGTGCCCCGGGAGCGGCTGGCCTCGATCGGCGTCCCCGTGCTGGCCGTGGCGGGCGAGGAGAGCCTGCCGTGGCTGCGCGAGGCCGTACGTGCCGTCGCGGACGGGGTGCCCGACGGCACCTACCTGACCCTGGAAGGGCAGACCCACATGGTGGACCCGAACGTCCTGGCGCCGGTGCTGGCGGAGTTCTTCGGCCGGTAGGTCAGGACACGCCGGCCGTCGCCCGCACCGTGGACGCGATCGTCGCCGAGCCCACCACGCGGGTGTCGTCGTACAGGACGATCGCCTGGCCGGGGGCCACGCCTCGGACGGGCTCGGTGAACGTGACCTCCAGGCGGCCGTCGATCAGTTCGGCGGTCACCTCGGTCTCACCGCCGTGGGCGCGCAGTTGGGCGGTGTAGGCGCCGGGGCCGGTGGGGGCGGCGCCGCACCAGCGGGGCTTGATCGCGGTCAGGGCGGTCACGTCCAGGGCGGCGGCCGGGCCGACCGTCACCGTGTTGTCGACCGGGGAGATGTCCAGGACGTAGCGCGGCTTGCCGTCGGCGGCCGGGGTGCCGATGCGCAGGCCCTTGCGCTGGCCGATGGTGAAGCCGTACGCGCCCTCGTGGGTGCCGATCTTCGTGCCGGACTCGTCGACGATGGCGCCCTCCGCCTTGCCGAGGCGCCCCGCCAGGAAGCCCTGGGTGTCGCCGTCGGCGATGAAGCAGATGTCGTGCGAGTCGGGCTTCTTGGCGACGGCCAGGCCCCGGCGCTCGGCCTCCGCGCGGATCTCGTCCTTCGTGGTCACCGTGTCGCCGAGGGGGAACAGCGCGTGGGCGAGCTGCCGGTCGTCCAGGACGCCGAGGACGTACGACTGGTCCTTGGCCATGTCGGAGGCGCGGTGGAGTTCCCGGGTGCCGTCCTCGCGGACGACGACCTGCGCGTAGTGCCCGGTGCAGACCGCGTCGAAGCCCAGCGCGAGCGCCTTGTCGAGCAGGGCGGCGAACTTGATCTTCTCGTTGCAGCGCAGGCAGGGGTTGGGGGTGCGGCCGGCCTCGTACTCGGCGACGAAGTCGTCGACGACGTCCTCGCGGAAGCGGTCGGCGAGGTCCCAGACGTAGAACGGGATGCCGATGACGTCGGCGGCGCGGCGGGCGTCCCGGGAGTCCTCGATGGTGCAACAGCCTCGCGCGCCCGTGCGGAACGACTGCGGGTTCGCGGAGAGCGCGAGGTGGACGCCGGTGACGTCATGGCCGGCTTCCGCGGCGCGGGCGGCGGCGACGGCGGAGTCGACTCCGCCGGACATGGCGGCGAGTACGCGAAGGGGGCGGGGACGCTGCGAGGTCTCAGTCATAACCCTTCCAGGGTACGGGTCGGCGGGAACCGGATCCCGCGCATATCCGTTGACGATCACGAGGGGCGAGGAAGGGCGCGGACATGGGGGAGAAGAACGGCGACTCCGACCGGCGGATCGGGCGGCGCGCGCTGCTGATCGGCGGCGCGGTGGCGGCCGTCGGCACCGGGGTGTTGGCGCGTGAGGAGCTGGCGCGGCTGTACTGGCGGCTGCCGGGTGTGCGCAGGAAGCGGGTGGAGGGGGCCGTCGACTTCGTGGGCGCGCGGTGGGTGGCGGCGTCGGAGGCGAACTTCCGCTGGGCGGACCGGCCGGACGACTACGGGATCGACATGGTCGTCGTCCATGTCACGCAGGGCGATCTCGCGAGCGCGGTGAAGGCGTTCGAGGACCCGGGGCACAAGGCGGCCGCGCACTACATCGTCGCCCAGGACGGGCACGTCACGCAGATGGTCCGCGAGCTGGACGTGGCGTACCACGCGGGCAACCGCGCGTACAACGAGCGCAGTGTCGGCATCGAACACGAGGGCTTCGTGGACCGGCCGGAGGACTTCACCGACGCGATGTACGCCGCCTCCGCGCGGCTGACGGCCGCGATCTGCCGGCGCTACGGCATACCCGTCGACCGCGAGCACATCATCGGGCACGTGGAGGTGCCGGGCACGGACCACACCGACCCCGGCGAGCACTGGGACTGGGACCGGTATCTGCGGCTCGTGCGGGCGGCGCGCACCGCTGCCGCCCACCCCGCGGCGACAGCGTGACACAGATCACAGGCACCCAATATTCGTGAACGGCTGCCCCGCGTCAGCCGTCCGATGTGTCCCGCACCCCGAAGATGACCTGCGCCTCGCCAACTTGGCCTTTTTTCAGGGGAGTTGGCGCGCAGGGCGGTCGCACAGCGTCCTCGGCTCGCTCCTGATTTCGCCTCAGTCCTCACATAGCCCTGAGGTCGAAGCTCCACGGCCATGACCCACACCACGGATCCCGCCTCCGGCGCGGGACGGCAGAGCAAGGGCGCCCACGCGAGAAGCGACCGGGGCGCCAAGGACGAGCGACACACCAAGAGCGGCTCGGCCGAGGGCGGGCGCGGCAAGGGCCTGCACCGGAGGAAGTTCCTGGGCGGGATGGCCGGGGCGGCCGGGCTGGCCGCCGTCGGGGCCGCCGGGGCGACCTTCTCCCTGCTGACCGGCGGCAACAGCGACAAGGCGGCCGCCGCCGACGCCACCGGCACGCTCGCCATCCCCGACCTGCTGGAGGGCACCACGACCGACGGCACCACCACCTACACCCTCACCGCGCAGACCGGCACGAGCGAGGTGATCAGCGGCGTCAGCAGCACCACCGCCGGCTACAACGGGGCGTACCTCGGCCCGACCATGAAGTGGACCACCGGCGACACGGTCCTGCTGAACATCACCAACACCCTGGGCGCCGACACGTCCGTCCACTTCCATGGCGCCCACATCCCGCCCAAGATGGACGGCGGCCCGCAGAACGCCTTCGCGGACGGCGTGACCTGGTCGCCCACCTTCGAGGTCAAGGACGAGGCCAAGACCCTCTGGTACCACCCGCACGCCCTGGGCACCACGGCCCAGCAGGTCGTCCACGGACTGGCGGGCATGATCATCGTCGAGGACGACTCGACCGCCTCGGCCGCGCTGCCGAGCGAGTACGGCGTCGACGACATCCCGATCGTCCTGCAGTGCCTGGCCGCCGACAGCTCGGGCGACATCAAGTACAACGCCACCGGCTACCTCAGCTCCGGCCTCAGCTACCCGGTGCTGGTCAACGGCGCCAACGTCGACTCGACCACCCTCGGGTTCACGGCCACCAGGAAGCGCACACGCTTCCGGGTGCTGAACGCCTCACCGGCCGACATCATGACCGTCCAGCGCGGGGACGGCGGCACGCTCACCCAGATCGCCACCGACCAGGGCTATCTCGCCGCGCCCACCGAGGTGACGTCGATCCGGCTGGTGGCCGGCGCCCGCGCCGAGTTCGTCCTCGACCTCGAGGACGCGGTCACGCTCCAGGCCGTCGTCACGACCGGCTGGATCCGCGGCGGAAGCGGCACGTACGACTTCCTGACCGTCACTCCGGATGCCACCGACACGCCCGCCGACCTGCCGAGCGCGCTCAACACGATCACCCGGTACGACACGAGCGGCTTCACCGCGCGGACGATCACCCTCGGCCAGGGCAGCGGCGGGACCATGACGATCAACGGCTCGGCGGGCACCACCATGGCCGGGATGGCGATGATCAGCACCACCCTGGACGCCGAGGAGGTCTGGACGATCAAGAACGGCACGCAGCTGGAGCACTCGTTCCATCTGCACGACGTGCCGTACCAGCTGATCGAGATCAACGGCGAGGCACCGACGGGCGTCGACCTCGGCTGGTTCGACACGTTCGAGGTGGTCGGCGGCGGCTCCATCAAGATCGCGATGAAGTTCACCGACTTCACCGACGACACCTACATGTACATGCTCCACTGCCATCTGCTCCAGCACGAGGACGAGGGCATGATGGCGGCCCTGATGGTGACGGACAGCTAGGGCGCAGCCAGGGCGTGTCCGGCTGGGCGCGTCGCGCGGCGGAGCCGCACGGGGGCAGCGGCCCGCTCGCCAGGGGCGCGAGTTACGTCAGTCCCGCCGCGCGGGCCCGTTCCACCGCCGGGCCGATGGCCTTGGCGACGGCCTCGACGTCGGCCTCGGTGGAGGTGTGGCCGAGGGAGAAGCGCAGGGTGCCGCGGGCCAGGTCGGGATCGGTGCCGGTGGCGAGCAGGACGTGACTGGGCTGGGCGACGCCGGCGGTGCAGGCGGAGCCGGTGGAGCACTCGATGCCCTGGGCGTCGAGCAGCAGCAGCAGGGAGTCGCCCTCGCAGCCGGGGAAGGTGAAGTGGGCGTTGGCCGGGAGGCGGTCGACCGGGTCGCCGCCGAGGATCGCGTCCGGGACGGCCGTACGGACCGCTTCGATCAGGGCGTCGCGCAGGGCGCCGATCTCGCCGGCGAACCACTCGCGCTGTTCGGCGGCGAGGCGTCCGGCGACCGAGAAGGAGGCGATCGCGGGGACGTCGAGGGTGCCGGAGCGGACGTGGCGCTCCTGGCCGCCGCCGTGCAGGACGGGGACGGGGGTGTACTCGCGGCCCAGGAGGAGGGCGCCGATGCCGTACGGGCCGCCGATCTTGTGACCGGAGACCGTCATCGCGGCGAGGCCGGAGTCGGCGAAGGAGACGGGGACCTGGCCGAAGGCCTGGACGGCGTCGGCGTGCAACGGGACGTCGAACTCGGCTGCCACGTCCGCGAGTTCGCGGACCGGCATGACCGTGCCGATCTCGTTGTTCGCCCACATGACGGTGGCGAGGGCGACGTCGGCGGGGTTGCGGGCGATCGCTTCGCGGAGCGCTTCGGGGTGGACCCGGCCGTAGGAGTCGACCGGCAGGTACTCGACCGTGGCGCCCTCGTGTTCACCGAGCCAGTGCACGGCGTCGAGGACCGCGTGGTGCTCGACGGGGCTGGCCAGGACTCGGGTGCGGGCCGGGTCGGCGTCGCGGCGGGACCAGTACAGGCCCTTGACCGCGAGGTTGTCGGCCTCGGTGCCGCCGGAGGTGAGGACGACCTCGCTGGGGCGGGCGCCGAGCGCTTCCGCGAGGGTCTCACGGGCTTCCTCGACCGTACGGCGGGCTTGTCGGCCGGCCGCGTGGAGGGAGGAGGCGTTGCCGGTGATGCTCAGGTGCGCGGTGAGTGCCTCGACCGCCTCGGGGAGCATCGGGGTGGTCGCGGCGTGGTCGAGGTATGCCATGGTGGCCCCGATTCTACGGGCCCGGACCGTCGGCCTCGCTGCCAGGTGCACCGAGACACCCGGCGCTGTCGGCTGTGCCCGCCCTCCCCCGTCGCCCCGGTGGAACGGCTGCCCACGGCGGAAGCAGTCGGGAGCAGTCGGAAGCGGAGGGAAGCAGACAGCGGCAGCCGGCAGCGGTCAGAAGCTCCAGGAGATCGTCGAGTCCGCCTGCATGAAGGCCACCAGGACCACGAGGTCGGCGATGCCCAGGGTCAGGCCGAGGTAGGCGCGGCCCGGGCGGGCCGTGCCCCGCCAGAGGGCGACGGCCGCCAGGACGATGGCGATCGGGCCGAGGAAGACGTTGAGGACGAGCAGGCCCAGCAGGCCCAGGATGAAGGACGCGACGGCCATTCCGTCGGCGTCCCGGACATCGGTGCGGCTCGTGGCCGGGGCGGTGAGTTGCATGGTTGTTCAGAGCTCCTGTGGGTCAGTGGGTCGAGGTCTGCCGGCGGCGGCCGTGGCGCTCGCGGAGGGCGAAGATGCCCAGCCAGGCGGCGATCACGGTGGCGGCGACGAGCGTGAAGGCGAACGGCGCGTGGGCGATGGCGCCCATGACGACGCCGAACAGCAGCAGTGCGGCAACCAGGAACAGCATGGGATCGGATCCCCCTCCGTAAATTTTGGGTGAACAGTTGTAGTAACAGTTGTTCACTGACTTAGATTCTAGCGCGTCTCACGACTTTTCAATTCCGGAGAACAGTTGTTAACTGGATGACATGAGTCACACCCTCGGCATCAGGCAGGCCCAGAAGCAGAAGACCCGGCAGTCGCTCCTGGACGCGGCCTTGGCGCTGCTGGAGGAGCAGAGCCTGAGCAGCCTGGGCCTGCGTGAGGTCACCCGTGCCGTCGGTGTCGCCCCCACCGCCTTCTACCGGCACTTCCGCTCCACCGAGGACCTGGGCGTCGCGCTCGTCGACGAGGCGCTGGGCAGCCTGCACCCGATGATCCGGACCACGGTGACCTCGGCCGACAGCAGCGAGGAACGCATCACACGCGCCGTCGAGTTGATCGCGGGCCATGTGAGCGCGTACCCCGCGCACGTCCGTTTCATCGCCCGTGAGCGGCACGGCGGGGTCCAGCCGGTGCGGGAGGCGATACGGGAGCAACTGGGCCGGTTCGCCGAGGAGGTGAGGGCCGAGCTGGCCAAGGACGCCGAGGCCGAGGGCTGGAGCGACGACGACCTGCTGATGCTCTCGCACCTCTACGTCGACCAGATGCTCATCACGGCCTCGCTGTTCCTGGAGGCACTGGAGGCCTCGCCGGAGGACCGGGAGCGGGTCAGCCGGCTCGCGACCCGTCAGATGCGGCTCATCAGCATCGGCCGCCACCACTGGCTGGACTGACGTCCGACAGTCACTCCGACAGCCCCGACAGCCCCGACAGACACAGAGGCGGCGCACTCGTTCGCGTAGTTCCCGAGTGCGCCACCCCTGTTGGCGAACCGCCGATCAGCCCTGCTGCTGGGCCTGCTGGGCCTGCTGTCCCTGGCCGCCGCCGCCCGGCCCACCGCACCCGCCGCCACCCGGACCCCCCTGACCGCCCCCGCCGGGGCCGCCGCTCGGAGCGCCGGACGGGACACCGGTCGGGGTGCCGGTCGGGGTGCCGGTCGGCTGCGCCGAAGGAGCGCCGCCGGCCGTACGGCTCGGCGCGCCCGAAGGAGCTCCCGAGGGGGCGCCGCTCGGCATGCCCGAGGGGTTGCCGGACGGCGCCTGGCAGGACTGCCCGCCGGACGTGCCGCTGTTCGAGGAGGAGTCGCCCGAGCCGCAGGCCACCAGCGCGAGGGGCGAGAGCGCCAGCAGCGCCACCGCGGGGACGAGACGGACGGGCATCAGCGCACGCTTCATGAGAGACAGCTCCAGGAAGATGAGGAGAACCTGAGGCGGGAACTCAACCAACGGCGCTTAGGGCTTCCTTGGGCCCCCTATGTCCCCTGCCTGTCAATCAGGTAAAGCACCCCTCAAGTAACCAACAGAGGCGGCCCTCGGCCCTCAGCCCAGCCTGACGCGCGCCAACTGCCGGGACTGCGCGACCAGTCGGTCCGCGCTGTCCCAGACCTCGGCGTCCTCCTCCAGGAAGCCGCCCGCGAGGTTGCGGGTGGTGATGGAGACGCGCAGCGGGCCGGGGGCCGGACGGCAGCGGACGTGGACCGTCAGCTCGACCGTGGGGACCCAGCCGCGCAGGCCGATCTCGAAGGCGGTGGGCGGCAGGGCGTCCACGGCGAGGAGGAGGGAGAGCGGGTCGGGGTCGCGGCCGTCCTTGAGGCCGAACCAGGCCCGCATCTCGCCGTTGCCGGAGGGCGATCCGAGCGCCCAGCCGAGGGTGGACGGGTCGAGCTTGAGCATCAGCCGGTCGGCGATGGCGGAGCTGCCGTCGACGGGGGCCGGTCCGTCCTCGGGGCCGAAGCACTGCTCCATCGGCGGGATCACGGGCGGCTTCGCCGTCGTGCGGACGTCGTCCGGGAGGGAGTCCAGGTCGCCGTAGGAGGCGAGGACGCGGATCCGCTCGACCTCGGCGCCGTCCTCGTCGTACTGGAAGAGCGAGGCCTGGCCGGTGGACAGGGTGCGGCCGGCGCGGACGACGTCCGTGCGGACGACCGCGGGGCCGGGCTGGGAGGCGGTGAGGTAGTGCGCCGAGATCGTGAACGGGTCGCGGTGCGGCAGGGCGTCCGCGAGGGCGCGGCCGAGGACGGCGAGGAGGTAGCCGCCGTTGACGGCGCTGATGATCGTCCAGCCGGCCGAGAGGTCGGCGTCGTAGACGCCCGGCGCACGCCGGGTGAGCGCGGTGTCGCGGTCGAACTCACTGTCGCCGATGACGGCCCGCCGGGCGGCCGCGGTAGCTGCTTCTGGCATGGCTGAACGGTACAACAGGTGATTACTAAGCGGTAGCTTTCCCAGGTGGTGAGGCTCCACAGGCTGCATCGCGCAGGCACCCCAAGATGAGACCCTCTTGAGAGTTCTGCAATTTCTTGGTAAGTGTCCGAACTCGTCCGTAACCTCGACGGCGTTTTTTCCCTCTGCAAGGACATGAGCCTCACCGGGACTCCGTTCCTCTTCACCTTGATCGCGCTGTCCGTCGTCGCCGTCGCAGTGCCACTGCTGCTGTGGTCGCGGCTACGCGGACCGCTGGTCCTGCGGGCCTTCGCCCGGGTGCTGATGCTGATGTTCGCTCAGGGCACGGCCGTCGCCCTGGTCTTCGTGCTCGTCAACAACAGCAACAACCTGTACGACACCTGGGACGACCTCCTGGGCACGGGCAACCATGTGGCGCAGGCCGCCGACCTGGGTGCCGACGGCACCGGCGGCATCGCGCTGGACAAGCTGCCCAAGGTCGCGCAGAAATTCAGCGAGGCCCAGGGTCCGGGCCTGCACGGGGTGCGCGTCACCCAGCTCAAGGGCCGCGTCTCCGGCATCAACGCCGAGGTCTACGTCTGGCTGCCCCCGCAGTACAACCAGCCCGCGTACGCGAAGAAGGCCTTCCCCGTCGTGGAGCTGCTGCCGGGCTACCCGGGCTCGGCGAAGTCCTGGTTCGGGTCGATGCACGTGGCCGCGCAGCTGGAGCCGCTGATGCGCAAGGGCAAGGTCGCGCCGTTCATCCTGATCGCGCCGCGCACCACGCTGCTGCCCGGCGTCGACACCGGCTGCGCCAACGTGGCGGGCACCGTCAACGCCGACAGCTGGCTGAGCATCGACGTGCCGAAGATGGTCACGGACAACTTCCGGGCCCAGCCGGCGCCCAAGGGCTGGGCGGTCGCCGGCTACTCGGCCGGCGCGCACTGCGCGGTCAAACTGGCCATCGCCCACCCCAACCGCTACCGGGCCGCGGTCAGCCTGTCCGGCTACAACGACCCCATCGGCGAGCCCAACTCGCTCACCGCCCAGGACCCGGCGCTGCGCAAGTCCACCAACCCGTACCTGATGCTCCGCAAGGCGACCGCCCCGCCGGCGGTGGCGCTCTACATCTCGGGCGAGCCGAACGACGGCTACCAGGCGGGCCTGGCCCTGCAGCACGTGGCGAAGGCGCCGACCACCGTGAAGGTGATCTACATCCCGAAGAACGCGGGCGGCCACACCATGGCGCTGTGGCGGCCGCAGGTGGTGCCGGCGTTCAAGTGGCTGACGACGCAGCTCAACCAGCACGGGCTCGCCGCCGGGGCTACTCCTCACGCACCGTCGAACGCCGATTCCAAGCGCGAGGCGCTCGCCAGTGGTGACGCATCGCGAGAAGCCGCAGGACGAAAGCGGTGACGGCGGCCAGACCGCTGGCCAGCGGGGTGAGCACGTCGTAACGGATGCAGAGCACCACCATGGTGGCGCCGACGATCGCCGGGACCGCGTAGAGATCGCGGTCCCAGCGCAGCAGTGACGGCACCTCGTTGGCCAGCACGTCGCGCAGCACGCCGCCGCCGACGGCGGTCGCGAGCCCCAGGGTGGCCGAGGCGGTGAGGCCGAGCCCGTGGGCGTACGCCTTCGTCGTGCCGGTGACGCAGAACAGGCCGAGTCCTGCCGCGTCGAAGACGTTCACGCCGGTCTGGATGCGCTCCACCTGCGGGTGGAGGAAGACGACCAGCAGGGCGGCGAACAACGGCGTGAGGAAGTACCCCAGGTCGGTGAAGGCCGCCGGGGGCACGGCCCCGATGACCAGGTCCCGGAACAGCCCTCCGCCCAGCGCGGTGACCTCGGCGAGCATGGCTATGCCGAACACGTCGAAGTTCTTGCGGACGGCCAGCAGCGCGCCGGAGATGGCGAACACGAAGATGCCGGCGAGGTCGAGCGTGTGCTGGACGGAGGGACTGAAGATCTGCTGAATCACCCTTACATTGTCACCCAGCAGCGACTGTGGACCTTACAAACCCAGGCCACGCGGGCTCACAGGGTGGGTTTCCCTGTGGTGAAGAGCCAGGTCTGGAAGAGGTCGTCGAGCTGCTGCCCGGAGATCCGCTCGGCGAGGCGGACGAAGTCGTCCGTGTCCGCGTTGCCGTAGCGGTGCAGCCCGGTCCAGGCGGGGAGCAGCTTGAAGAAGGCGGCGTCGCCGATGCGCTCGCGGAGCACCTGGAGGGTCATCGCGCCGCGCTGGTAGACGGCGGAGGCGAACATGGTGTCGCGCTGCGGGTCGCCGACGGTGATCTGCCAGAAGGCGTTGTCGGCGGGGCGGGAGTTGTAGCCGGCCAGGAAGGAGTCGTGCGCCGAGCGGGTGCCCTGGTGCTCGGCCCACAGCCACTGGGCGTAGGTGGCGAAGCCCTCGTTGAGCCAGATGTCCTTCCAGTGCGCCACCGAGACCGAGTCGCCGAACCACTGGTGGGCCAGCTCGTGCACGATCGTCGACTCGTTGCGGACGGCCGAGTACACCGGCTTGGACTGCACCTCCAGCGAGAACCCGGCCTGCGGCATGTCGTCGACGATCGCGCCGGTCTCCTCGAAGGGGTACGGGCCGAAGACCTGCGACCAGTAGTCGGTGGCGGCCGCGGTGACGCCGTACACGTCGACGTTGTTGCTGTTCGCGAGCACGGGGTCGATCGCGACGTAGATCGGGGTGCCGCCGGGCGTCGTCCCGGTCTTCACGTCGAACTTCCCGATCGTGGCGGTCGCCAGGTAGCTCGCCATCGGCTTGGTCTCGCGCCAGTGCGTGTACGTCGAGCCGCCCTTGTCGTACGTCGAGACCAGCCGGCCGTTGGAGACGCCGGTCAGGCCCTTCGGCGCCTTGATGCGGATGTCGTAGGTGGCCTTGTCGGAGGGGTGGTCGCTGGACGGGAACCAGGTGGAGGCGGCGTTGGGCTCGCAGGCGACGAAGACGCCGTCGGCGGTCTTCATCCAGCCGTAGTCGGAGCCGAAGACGATGGGGCCGCCGAGCGGTTCGGGGACGCCGCCGTAGGTGACGGCCACCTCGAACATCCGCCCCTTGTGGATCGCTGCGCGCGGGGTGATGCGGATCTCGTCGCCGTCGCGGGTGAACTGGGCCCGCTTGCCGTCCACTTCGACCCGGGTGACCTCCAGTTTCTGCAGGTCCAGATCGAAGGACGAGAGGTTCTGGCCGGCCCGCGCGGTGATCGTCGTACGGCCGTCGAGGCGGTCGGTGTCCGGGTTGTACGCCACGTCGAGGGCGTAGTGGCGGGCGTCGAAGCCGCCGTTGCCGAGGTCGGGGAAGTAGGAGTCGCCGATACCGGGGGCGCCCTGGGTGGGGGCGGGAGAGGCGGCGATGACAAGGAAAGAGGCCGCCGCTGTCGCGAGGGCCCCTAAACGTGCCGATCGGGAGAGTTTCATGAGTCGTCCCTTCGAGCGTGTGCCGATAAGTCGGACACCGACGACTCTGAACCCTCCCGCTTGGACATGTACATGACTTTGCCAATCTGTCATGCGCCGCTTGCCGGTCGACTCCCAGCTCTCGCGATCCACGCCGCCTCCCGGCACCGGGCACTGAATCGGCAGTCGCGCGAATTCCATCTGAGGTTTAATTGAGGTTACCGATAAAGCGATGGCAAGAAGATCGCAAAGCCCCTATTGCGTCAACTGCCTTGTGCCCTAAGTTCACGCTCACGGGGGAGTCACCACACGGGGTGGTTGACGGGTCTCCCCCATTCCTCAATGAGGGACAAAATCTTGACGCACTACGCGAGAACAACGACCATCGGTGCGGCGATGCTTGCTCTGGTCGCCCTGGGCACGACGTCGGCTCAGGCGGCTGCGCCCGAAACGGTGCATCCGATGAATTGCGGCACGGAGTCGTCGTACGAATTCGGTTCCCCCAAATCCTCGCGGATCGGGATGGTTCCCCCGTCCAGCGCGCCGGGCGGACACACGCTCGGCATCAGCCTTACTGCCGGCACGTCGATCACCGGCACGATCAGCGGCTCCCTCCAGACCGAGGAGAGCGCCATCGTCGCCAGCGCCAAGCAGACCGTGACTGCCTCGATCGCACTCACGATGACGGCGTCCATCACGTACTCGGACAGCTGGAAGGTGCCGAGCTCCTGGCGGAAGGGGTACCTCCACGCCGGTGCCGACCGGGACACGGTGAGTTGGAATTACGGACACTACGGCGCGGGTTGCAAGTGGGTAATCGTGCGTAAGGGAACCGCGAAGCTCCCGTACCACATTCCGGCATTCTGGAGCACCAAGGGATGATTTCCGCCGCCGGAGCTCGTTTCTCGCAATACGCGGCACGCGTGGCTGTGCTGTCCGCTGCTTTACTGGCCGTGGCGGGCTGCAGTGATGCGAATTCCTCGGCGCAGAAATCGCCGTCGCCGACGGCGGCACACGCCTCGCCGGCTGCGAAAATGCAGTTGCCGCTGCTGGAATCGCTCAAGTCCCCGGCTCCGTCCGGGAAGCTTCTGGTGGCGCAGAGCGGGCAGGGCCCCAAGCAGTTCGAGGTGCCCCTGGCGAAGACGGCCTCCCAGATCACGGTGCGGCTGATCTGCCTGGGGCCCGGTGATGCGAAGGTGACCGACGGATCCGGCGGTGCCGTCTTGGACGTGGCCGGTTGCAACGCCACAGCGGCGTACACCACGGGATTCACCGGCGTGAAGAGCGACCGGGTGATGCGGCTCGCGGTGAAACCTTCCGTGACATGGCGGCTGTTGGTCTGGGGGTAGCGCAGGCGTCGCCCACCAGGCGTGAAAAAGAAAGGACCGGCAGGGGGTGGCCCCCTGCCGGTCCTTCCGCGTCCCACTTCGACAAGCGATCAATTCTGCTTGTCGGTCGGCTCCTGGCTCTCCTGACCCTCGGTCTCGGCGGTCTCCGCGGTCTCCGCGGTCTCCGCGGTCTCCGCGGTCTCGGCCTCCGCCGACTCCTGGCTCCGGGCCTCCGCCGGAGTCCCGGCTTCGGCGACCTCCGCCGCCACGGCAGCCGAGGTCTCCGCCGACTCCGCCAGCACCTCGTCGGCCACCAGCTCCGCCGCCTCCTTCGCGACCGTCAGCAGGACGGTGTCCTGCGGAGCCTGGTCCGCGAAGTTCTCCGGGTGGTGGCAGGCCACCTGCTGGCCGGGCCGCAGCTCGACGAGCACCGGCTCCTTGGTCTTGCAGACCTCCGTCGCCTTCCAGCACCGGGTGTGGAAGCGGCAGCCGCTCGGCGGCGAGATCGGCGAGGGCACATCGCCCTTGAGCAGGATCCGCTCGCTCTTGGCGTTCTTGCGCCTGGGGTCCGGGATCGGCACCGCGGACATCAGCGCCTTGGTGTACGGGTGCATCGGCGACTTGTAGAGCAGGTCGCGGTCGGCCAGCTCCACGATCTTGCCGAGGTACATCACCGCGATGCGGTCCGAGACGTGCCGGACCACCGAGAGGTCGTGCGCGATGATCACGTACGTGAGGCCGAGCTCCTCCTGGAGGTCGTCCAGCAGGTTCACGACCTGGGCCTGGATCGACACGTCCAGGGCCGAGACCGGCTCGTCCGCCACGACCAGCTTCGGGTTCAGCGCGAGCGCGCGGGCGATGCCGATGCGCTGGCGCTGACCGCCGGAGAACTCGTGCGGGTAGCGGTTGTAGTGCTCGGGGTTGAGACCGACGACCGACAGCAGCCGCTGCACTTCCTTCTTGACGCCGCCCTCGGGCGTCACGCCCTGCAGCTTGAAGGGAGCGCCGACGATCGTGCCGATGGTGTGGCGCGGGTTCAGCGACGAGTACGGATCCTGGAAGATCATCTGCACGTCGCGGCGCAGCGGACGCATGCCGTTCACGCCGAGGTGGGTGATGTCCTTGCCCTGGAACTCGACCGTGCCGCCGGTCGGTTCGAGCAGCCGGGTGATCAGCCGGCCCATCGTCGACTTGCCGCAGCCGGACTCGCCCACGACGCCGAGCGTCTCGCCGGAGCGGACCTCGAAGTCGATGCCGTCGACCGCGTGCACCGCCCCGACCTGCCGCTGGAGCAGGCCCTTCTTGATCGGGAAGTGCTTCTGCAGTCCACTGACCTTCAGCAGCACCTCGCCGGGGGCGGCGTCCTTGGTGAGGGTCGCGCCCTGCTCCGTGGAGCCGTCGGCCTGTGCGGGAATGGTCACCGCTTTCTCGTCGTCACTCACAGCTTCGGCGCAATCTCTTCGGTCCAGATACGCTCCCGCTGCTCCTTGCCCAGGTGGCAGGCGGCCCAGTGCCGGCTGCCGACCTCGGCCAGCTCCGGACGGACCGTGCGGGTGACGTTGTCCTTCGGGAGGTCCGCGTACGGACAGCGCGGGTTGAAGGCGCAGCCGGACGGGATGTTGATCAGCGAGGGCGGGGAGCCCTTTACCGGGATCAGGCGCTCCTGCTGCTCACGGTCCAGGCGCGGCATCGAGCCGAGCAGACCCCAGGTGTAGGGGTGCCGGGGCTCGTAGAACACCTTCTCGGCCGGGCCCCGCTCGACACAGCGGCCGCCGTACATCACCAGGATGTCGTCGGCGAGTTCGGCGACGACGCCCAGGTCGTGGGTGATGACGATGACGGCGGAGCCGAACTCCTTCTGCAGGTCGCGGATGAGGTCGAGGATCTGCGCCTGGACGGTCACGTCCAGGGCGGTCGTCGGCTCGTCCGCGATCAGCAGTTCGGGGTTGTTGACCAGCGACATCGCGATCATGGCGCGCTGGCGCATACCGCCGGAGAACTCGTGCGGGTAGCTGTCCACCCGCTTGTCCGGCTGCGGGATGCCCACCCGGTCGAGCATCTCGACCGCACGGCGCTTGGCGGTCTTCTTGTCGACGTTGTGGTGGATCCGGTACGCCTCCACGATCTGCTGACCGATCGTGTAGTACGGGTGCAGCGCCGACAGCGGGTCCTGGAAGATCATCGCCATCTGACGGCCGCGCAGCTTGCGCACGTGGTCCGGGTCGGCGGACAGCAGCTCGGTGCCGTCCAGCCAGATCTCGCCGGAGATCTGGGCCTTGCGCTTGCCGTACTGGCCGGCGGTGTGCAGGCCCATGATGCCGAGCGACGTCACCGACTTGCCGGAGCCGGACTCGCCCACGATGCCGAGGGTCTTGCCCTTCTCCAGCTGGAAGCTGAGCCCGTCGACGGACTTGACCAGGCCGTCATCGGTCGGGAAGTGCACCTTGAGGTCGCGCACTTCGAGGAAGGACGTCGGCGCGGGCGTCGCGGGGGTGGGCTCGCCCACGGCCGCTCCGCTCTTGCTGAGTTCGGTCACGTGAGCCTCACTCGGGGGTCGATCACGGCGTACAGGATGTCCACCACGAGGTTGGCGACGAGCACCGCGAGGGAAGTGATCAGGGTCACGCCCACGATGATGGGCAGGTCCTGGTTGCGGATGGCGTCCAGCACGGCCCGGCCGAGACCGGGCAGGTTGAACGTGGACTCGGTCAGGATCGCGCCGCCGATGAGGGCGCCGAGGTCCATGCCGAGCATGGTGAGGATGGGCGTCATCGTCGAGCGCATGGCGTGCTTGCCGATGACGGTCTGCTCCTTGAGGCCCTTCGCCCGGGCGGTGCGGATGTAGTCCTCGCCGAGGATCTCCAGCATGGTGGCGCGGGTGATCCGGGCGTACATCGCCGCGTACAGGAAGGCGAGGGTGATCCACGGCAGGATCATGCCGCCGAGCCAGCCGGTGAAGCTGTCGGCCAACGGCACGTACTGCGCGTCGATCCAGTTGAGCCCGAAGGCGAAGATCGCCAGGCTCAGCATGCCGGTGAAGTAGATGGGCAGCGACACACCCGCCAGGGCGACGACCATCGCGCCGCGGTCCCACAGGGTGCCCCGCTTGAGCGCGGAGAGCACGCCGGCGGCGACGCCGAAGATCAGCCACAGCACGGCGGCGCCGAGCGCGAGCCCCAGGGTCACCGGGAAGCGGTCGGTGAGCACCGGCCAGACGGCCTGCTCGCTGCGGAAGGAGTAGCCGAAGCAGGGCGCGGCGCAGTGGATGGAGTCTCCGCCGCCCGTGTAGGTGCGGCCGGCGAAGATGCCCTTGAAGAACTCCCAGACCTGGGCGTAGATCGGGTCGCCCAGGCCCAGCTTCTGGCGCACGCCCTCGACGGCGGCAGGGTCGGCCTGCTTGCCCACGAAGCTCAATGCGATGTCCACGCCCGCCCACTTGGGGACGAGGAAGAAGATGCCGAAGACCACCATGATGATGGCCACGAGCATCACTGCGGCGGCGAACAACCGCCTGATGAGGTAAGCGAGCACAGCTCTCGGCCCGCCGCGGACCGCGGGCCACCGGAGGTCTTCCGGTGGCCCGCGTGTCCGCCGCGCCGGCCTTCACCTGCCTTTCGTGCCGTTCGGCGGGTGTGCCGGGTTTACTTCTGCGGGTTCTTCAGACCGAGGTTCACGAAGTCGTACTGACCGCTGTAGGCGTCGGTCGTGTAGACGTTCGCAAGGTTGTCCCCGCGCCAGTTGATGAACTTCTCGAAGACGAAGGGCAGGTAGTACGCGCCCTCCATCACCTTGTGGTTGATCTCCGTGGCGATCTTGGTCTTGCCCGCGTCGTCCAGGGTGGTGACGTACGAGTTGAACAGCCCGTCGATCGCCTTGTCGTTGATCAGCGCGTAGTTGTTGTTACCGCTCTGCTGGATGTACTTGCTGTCCCACAGCGGCAGACCGAAGCCCTGGACGGACGGGAAGTCCGGACCCCAGCCCATGATGATGATGCCGTAGCCCTTCTTCTTCACGTTCGAGGGGCTGCCGATGATGCCGGTGGTCTGCGAACCGTCGAACTGGTCGATCTCGGCGTTGATGCCGATCTTCTTCAGCGACGCCTGCAGGGACTGGGCGGTGGCCACCTCGACCGGCTTGTTGTTGCGGACCGCGATGGTGGTCTTGAAGCCGTTCGGCTGACCGCAGGCCTTCAGGGCCTCCTTGGCCTTGGCCTCGTTGCCGCTCTTGTTGGCGCCGGAGATCTCGTACGGGTCGTACTTCTGGCCCTCGGAGCCCGCGACGGACGGCGGCAGCATGTTGGTGCCGATGTCGCCACCGGCGACCGGGCCGCCACGGGCGGTCTGCAGCGACACGTGGTCGGCGCCGTAGATGACGGCCTTGCGGCACTCGATGTTGTTGAACGGCGCGACGCTCTGCGGGAAGACCGCGTAGCGGATGTAGCCGGAGACCGGGTTGTCCAGGTTGGCCTTGTGCTGCTTCAGGGCGGTGGTGCGGCCCTGCGGCGACATGCCGGTCTGGGTCAGGTCGAGGTCCAGGTCACCGCTGAGCAGACGCTGGTCGAGCTGGTTGGCGTCCGAGAAGAACTGGATCGTGATCTTGTCCGGGTAGGCCTTGCGGACCGGGTCCGAAGCCTGCTTCCAGGACGTGTTGCGGACCAGCGTCAGCTCCTTGCCGGGGCTGTACGACTGGAACTTGTACGGGCCCGAGGAGAACGGGTGCAGCTGGTACTTGGCCTTCGTGTCCTGGTCCTGGCGGACCGGCGAGGCCGAGGTCAGCCCCAGCATCTCCTCGAAGTCCGAGTTGGCCTCCGGCAGCTTGAAGACGATGGTCTTGTCGTCCGGCGTCAGAATCGACTTCAGACCCAGCTTGTCCGCGGACGTGTCCTTGTAGGGGCCCTTGTACTCGCCCTTGGGGTCCAGCACGTCCTTCAGGTACGTCGGGCCGCCGGACAGCACGTCCTGCGCCCACACGCGCTCGATGCCGTACTTGACGTCCTTGGACGTGATCGGCTTGCCGTCCTCCCACGTGCTGCCGTCGCGCAGCGTGTACGTGTAGGTCTTGCCGTCGTCGGTGACCTTGGCGAGGCCCGTGGCGAGGTCCGGGGTGAGCTCCGCGCCCGCCTTGCCCGGCTCCGTCTTGTTGGTGACGAGCTGGCGGCTGTAGTAGCGGGAGAAGTTCCACATCATGCCGTAGTAACCGCGCGTGGTGTCCCACGAGTCGGCGTCCTGGGCGCTGCCGAACTTCAGCGTGCCGCCCTTCTTGGCCAGCGAAGCCTGAGCGACCTTGTTGTTCGCGGCGTCGAAGCCGGCGGCGCCGGTGCTCGAGCCCTTGTCGTCGTCTCCGCCACCGCCGCACGCCGCCGTGGTCAGCAGCGCGGCGACCGCGGCGGCAGCGGCAAATGCCTGCTTCCGCCGCCCTGAGGTGCGTTGGGTAGTCACGATCTCGGATCCTCCGGATTGATGAGAGACCCCGTGTGAAGGCCACGGGACGGTTGAGGTGCTGTGCGTCGGCGCGTCAGCGGTTCAGCGGGATGCCTTCGGGTCCAGCGCGTCCCGGACGCCGTCGCCGAAGAGGTTGAAGGCCAGCACGGTGATGAAGATCGCCACACCGGGGACCACCATGTACATGGGGTCGGACTCGTAGTAGTCGATCGCGCTGGAGAGCATCTGTCCCCACGAGGCGGTGGGCGGCTTGACGCCGACGCCCAGGAAGCTGAGGGCCGCCTCGGTGAGGATGTTGGTGGGGATCATCATCGTCGTGTACACGACGATCGGGGCGACCAGGTTGGGCAGCAGCTCCTTGAACAGGATGTACACCCGCCCCGCGCCCAGCGACCGGGCGGCCTCGACGTACTCGCGCTCACGCAGCGAGAGCGTCTGGCCGCGCACCACGCGTCCGATGTAGGGCCAGCCGAAGAACCCGATGACCAGGATCATCACGAAGACGCGCACGCTGGAGCCGGTGAGGCCCAGCATGTGGTTCGGCATGACGGAGACCAGCGCGATGATGAACAGCAGCTGCGGGAAGGCCAGCAGACCGTCCATCACCCGGCTGATCAGGGAGTCGATCCAGCCGCCGAAGAAGCCGGCGAGGATGCCCAGCACCGTTCCGAGGATCACGGCGACCACGGCGGACAGGAAGCCGACCAGCAGCGAGATCCGGGCGCCGTAGAGGATGCGGGCGAAGATGTCGCGGCCGTTGACCGGCTCGACACCGAGCAGGTGGTCGCCGCTGACACCGCCCAGGGAGCCCGTGGGCGTGCCGAACAGCGGGTCGATGAGGTTCTCGTGGTACTCGTTCGGGTCCTGGTCCAGGAGCCCGGTGATGACCGGCGCGAGCAGCGCGATCACGACGAGGAAGAGCACCACGATGCCGCCCGTGAGGGCCAGCTTGTCCCGCTTGAGGCGCTCCCAGGCGATCCGGCCCAGGGAGCGGCCCTGAACGGCCTTGGCGCCGCTGGTGGCGACCGCCGCTTCCTCGGCCGCGCTCGGGGCCGCTTCCGCGGTCGGCTCGTGCAATGGTGCCGTCATCTGGCAGGGACCCCTCTCAACCGGCGGTAGCCGGCCCGCACTTTGCCGCGGTGGCGGCGTGATCAGTCCGTAATACGCAGGGGATAAGTCCCCTGGAGCGGGAGTCTTCAACGCTTTGGCGATCTGTTGCCAGACTTGGCAGTGAATGGATGCGTAAACGTGATGCGGGTAGAGGGGTTCCGTTATCCGGACGGCGGGTAACGCCCCCCGGACGGTGACTTGTTGGGGCATATCGGACTCAAATGGGACTAATCGCCGCTATCTACGCGCGGAGACGCTCGGTGTCCACCCCGTGACAGGAGTGGAAGGAAGGGTGAAGGCGACACGAGTGACGGCGGACGAGTGGCGGCGGCGGTCAGTAGCGTCCGGTGGGCGGATAGCCGTAACCGCCCGCGGGCGCCTGGGCCGGGGCGGGCGCGTGGGCCTCACGGTCGTAGAACGGCCGGGCGTTGGCGCGCATCCACATCACGACGGGGTCGTACTCGTCGGTCATGGCGACCGTCGACACCGGCAGCCCCTCCGGCACCGCGCCGATGGACTGCTGCATCATCGCCCGTACGGCGTCCACGGCCGGCGGCGAGGACTCGTACACGTCGAGCCCGATGGCCAGGTAGGGCGCGCCCAGCGCCGGCTGTACCCAGGCCCGGCGCAATGCCCGGACCACCGGGGTACGGTGGGCGTTCTGCGCGAGCAGGGCGTAGAACTGCGGGACCTCGATGCCGGGCTCGGACAGCCGCAGCGGGCCTGCGGGCTGACGCTCCAGGCCGGTCGCGATCCGGCGCAGGTCCAGCCAGGGGATGCCGACGCCGCCGCCGGGAGCGTGCGGATTCAGCCAGAGACCGTAGTGGTCGGGGTAGAGGGTGCGGGCCACGTCCAGTCCGTCGACCACCTCGTACGACCTGTTCCAGCCGCTCGCGCTGAGCTCCTGGGCGGAGGTCACGCACGGCGCGTAGCCGTACCCCTCGACCTCCATGTTTCCGTACTGGGCGTCCGGGGAGCCGGCCTGGCCGTGCCACAGGAGCATCCAGACCTGGCCGGAGGAGGGGGTCGCGAGCGCGCGCAGAAGCGCCTCGTATGCGTCGTAGCGCCCGGGCGTGACCTGGCGCAGCATGTGCTCGACCTGACCGGTCGCGATGCCGCTGGCGCTCACCTGTACCGCCCCTTCTTTTTTGTTGCCCCGCGTTGGAGTCCAGCTTAGGCGCTCTCCTGGTCGGGCCGTTGAGAGCTCGGGGCGTGCTGTGATCCTCGGGCTGCCCCTCGTGCGTGGCTGGGCGCGCGGTTCCCCGCGCCCCCAAGTCGGCTGCACCTGGGGGAGTTGTCAGTGACCCCTGGTGTAGAAGGGGCGGACTCGGGTCCTCAGCCAATCGCCCACCGGGTCCTGGGCGACGTCCAGGAGGACCAGGTTGACCGGCCAGGGCGACGAGGTGCGGCCCAGGGCCCTGCCGAGGGCCTCCAGGGGAAGTGCGCGCAGGTCGCCCTCCCACTGGGAGAGTTCGACGCCGACGAACATCACCGGGTCCGCCGTCTCGATCGCGGCCAGGCAGCGGCGGGCCGTGCGGACCACGCCTATGGACTCGAACTCCGCCGAGGCCGCGGCCAGGAAGTCCACCGGGTCGTCCTGCCAGTCGGGCTCGTAGAGGCGGACGCGGCCGCCGCTCGCGGGGCCATCCAGCGGGGTGCGGCCCGCCCGGCACAGCTCGGCGACGGCCGGTGGCGGCAGCGGGACGCCGACCACGCCCTCGGGGTTCACCATGATGCCGACCTGCGGGGGCAGCCCGCGGGCGAACTCCACGGCGGGCGCGATCGTGAACGACATGTGCGAGCCGACGACCTGGCGGAACTGCTCCTCGGAGCTGAAGACCGGCACGTACACCTGGCCGTCGAGCTCCAGGGTGGGCAGGTCGAGGGGGCCGCTGTGCGGGCCGCCGCCGCTGGGGAGCGGCACCCAGACGAAGCTGCGGCCGAGCACCTCCACGATGCGGCCGCCGGCTCCCGGCACGCCGAGGGAGACGGAGAGCACCTCCTCCAGCTCGTTGCCGGGCCATCCGCCGTGCGAATGGGGGTGCGCCTGCGCCGGGAAGTCCGTGGGGAAGTCCGCCGGGGGGAAGTCCATCTGCCTACCGCCTGCTAAGAACCGCTCACTCTGCTGTGGCTGAAAGGCTAGCGGGTACCGGGCGTTCCGCCCGAGCCCTCAGCCCGTGAATCCGATCCGGCGCAGCGTGTCGGCCGCGTCGCGGTCGAGCAGGACCGCCGAGCCGCAGCCCTCGGGCAGCCGGCCCTTCTCCACCGAGCGCAGCAGCCGGGCGGCGGCGTGCCGGTGGCGCAGGAACGCGTACCGCGAGACGCCTCGGCCGCGCTCGCGCTGGCCCTCCAGGGCCGTGTCCGCGCCGACGTCGAGCAGGAGCAGGTGGAGGGTGCCGCCGCGGCGGCGGGCCTCGCGGGCCAGCCAGTCACGCACCCAGGCCTGCGTGCCGCAGTCGTGCACGACGACGCCCTTGCCGCCGCGCAGCGCCCGGCGCAGTCCGGCGTAGTGGGCGAGGCGGACGAGGGGGCGGTAGAGGGCGTAGGGCAGGAGGCGGGGCGCGCGGGCGTCCCAGCGGTCGCGGGTGTCCTGGGAGTCGATGCGGACGCCGCTCACGGCCCGCTTCATGAGCGTGGACTTGCCGCTGCCTGGCAGTCCGGTGACCACGACCAGGTCCCGGGGGCCGAAGAGCAGGCCGTGCGGGCTGCGGCCGGCCCGCTCGCGCAGGTCGCGGACGACGGGCTCGGGCTGTGGGCCGCACGCGTTGCGCGCCTGGGCGCCGGGCTGCGCGGGCAGCGCGATCCCCGAGATGGTCGCGAATGCCGTGGTCCTCGCCGTGGTCGCCTCGTTCACCGTGATCGTCCTCCCCTGGGGTCAGGTAGTCCTCATCCCCGCCAAGCGTAAAGAGAAGGTAATGCGCGGCGCCTCGCGATTTCGTGCGCGTACCGACACAGGCCGGTTACAGATGCGGCCTGCCGCGAACGGGGCGGGCCGTGCAATGATGGCCGCGCCAACTGCATACCGGCCGTTCGAATCCGCGCGGGAGAGTCCTCAGCAGCAGTTTCGCTGGGGCGCCGAAGGAGCAAGTCCCTCCCTTGAATCTCTCAGGTCCCCGTTACCGCGCGGGCGAGGCACATCTGAAAAGCGGGCCGCCCCTTGTCTCGACGAGGTCGGCCCCACCCAAGGTGCAAGCCATGTCCGACCCGTCGTAACGGGCCGTCATGGCGAACCTCTCAGGTTCCGATGACAGATGGGGAGGAGTGGGGAGGAACCACCTCGCCCGTCATGCCTTGGGAGACGACCGTCCGATGAGCAGTACCGAAGAACTCCGTCACACCGCGCTCGATGCGCTGCATCGTTCGCTCGGTGCGACCATGACCGACTTCGCCGGCTGGGACATGCCCCTGCGCTACGGCTCCGAGCGCGACGAGCACAACGCCGTCCGCACGAAGGCCGGGCTGTTCGACCTCTCCCACATGGGCGAGATCACCGTCACCGGTCCGCAGGCGGGCGCCCTGCTGAACTTCGCGCTCGTCGGCGACCTCGCGGCCGTGGGCGTGGGCCGCGCCCGCTACACCATGATCTGCGGCGCGGACGGCGGCATCCTCGACGACCTGATCGTGTACCGGCTCGCCGACGCGGAGTTCATGGTCGTCGCCAACGCCTCCAACGCGCAGGTCGTGTTGGACGCCCTGGTGGAGCGTTCCGCCGGCTTCGACGCCGAGGTCCGTGACGACCGGGACGCCTACGCCCTGATCGCCGTCCAGGGACCGGAGTCCCCCGGCATCCTGGCCTCGCTCTCCCCCAGAGGCTCGACTTCGCTCGATCCGGGAGGTGCCCCCATCGCCGACCTCGACGGCCTGAAGTACTACGCCGGTCTGCCCGGCACCGTCGCCGGCGTCCCCGCGCTCATCGCGCGCACCGGCTACACCGGCGAGGACGGCTTCGAGCTGTTCGTGAAGCCGGAGCACGCCGTCGAGCTGTGGCAGGCGCTGACCAAGGCCGGCGAGGGCGTCGGGCTGGTCCCGTGCGGCCTGTCCTGCCGGGACACGCTGCGCCTGGAGGCGGGCATGCCGCTGTACGGGCACGAGCTGAGCACCGCCCTCACCCCGTTCGACGCCGGGCTGGGCCGGGTGGTCAAGTTCGGCAAGGAGGGCGACTTCGTGGGGCGCGAGGCGCTCGCCGCGGCGGCCTCGCGGGCGCAGGAACAGCCCCCGCGCGTCCTCGTCGGCCTGGTCGCCGAGGGCCGTCGCGTCCCGCGCGCCGGGTACGCGGTCGTCGCGGGCGGCGCCGTGATCGGCGAGGTCACCTCCGGCGCCCCCTCCCCCACCCTCGGCAGGCCCATCGCGATGGCGTACGTCGACGCGGCCCACGCGGCGCCGGGGACCCCGGGCGTCGGCGTGGACATCCGGGGCGCCCACGAGCCGTACGAGGTCGTGGCGCTGCCCTTCTACAAGCGCCACAAGTAGAGACTGAGACCAGTCCGGGCGCGTGACGCTGCACACATTCCCGCTGCTCACGCACGGTTCCAGCAGTCCCCCCTTCATCAGCACCCACCCGCGTACAGGAGAATTCAGGCCATGAGCAACCCCCAGCAGCTGCGCTACAGCAAGGAGCACGAGTGGCTGTCGGGCGCCGAGAACGGCGTCTCGACGGTCGGCATCACGGAGCACGCGGCCAACGCGCTCGGCGACGTGGTGTTCGTCCAGCTCCCGGAGGTCGGTGCCACGGTGACCGCGGGCGAGTCCTGCGGTGAGCTGGAGTCGACCAAGTCGGTCAGCGAGTTGTACTCGCCGGTCGACGGTGAGGTCGTCGAGGTCAACCAGGATGTCGCCGACGACCCGTCGCTGGTGAACTCCGCCCCCTTCGAGGGCGGGTGGCTGTTCAAGGTACGCGTCGCGGGCGAGCAGCAGGAGCTGCTGTCCGCCGACGAGTACACCGCCTTCACCACCGGCTGAGGAGTCGTAGACG
This sequence comes from Streptomyces sp. NPDC031474, assembly GCF_055581185.1. NCBI lineage: Bacteria > Bacillati > Actinomycetota > Actinomycetes > Kitasatosporales > Streptomycetaceae > Streptomyces > Streptomyces sp. NPDC031474. Next base: position 117,296 of record NZ_JBVIJX010000011.1, on the reverse strand, counting down.
CATGTCCGTCCTGAACACGCCCCTGCACGAGCTCGACCCGGAGATCGCCGCCGCCGTCGACGCCGAGCTGGGCCGCCAGCAGTCCACCCTCGAGATGATCGCCTCGGAGAACTTCGCTCCGCTCGCGGTCATGGAGGCGCAGGGCTCGGTCCTGACCAACAAGTACGCCGAGGGCTATCCGGGCCGGCGCTACTACGGCGGCTGCGAGCACGTCGACGTCGCCGAGCAGATCGCCATCGACCGGATCAAGGACCTGTTCGGCGCCGAGTACGCCAACGTCCAGCCGCACTCGGGCGCCTCCGCCAACCAGGCCGCCCTGTTCGCCCTCGCCCAGCCCGGTGACACCATCCTCGGCCTGGACCTCGCCCACGGCGGCCACCTCACCCACGGGATGCGGCTCAACTTCTCCGGCAAGCAGTTCAACGTGGTCGCGTACCACGTGGACGACGCCGGTCTGGTCGACATGGCCGAGGTCGAGCGTCTCGCCAAGGAGCACCGGCCGAAGGTGATCATCGCCGGGTGGTCGGCGTACCCGCGGCAGCTGGACTTCGCGGAGTTCCGCCGGATCGCCGACGAGGTCGAGGCGTATCTGTGGGTCGACATGGCGCACTTCGCGGGCCTGGTCGCGGCCGGGCTGCACCCCAACCCGGTGGAGTTCGCGGACGTCGTCACGTCCACCACGCACAAGACGCTGGGCGGCCCGCGCGGCGGGATCATCCTGGCGAAGCAGGCGTTCGCCAAGAAGCTGAACTCGTCCGTGTTCCCGGGCTTCCAGGGCGGTCCGCTGGAGCATGTGATCGCGGCGAAGGCGGTCTCCTTCAAGGTGGCGGCCTCGGAGGAGTTCAAGGAGCGTCAGCGCCGTACGGTCGAGGGCGCGCGGATCCTCGCCGAGCGGCTGACGGCGCCGGACGCCCGCGAGGCCGGCGTGAACGTCCTGTCCGGCGGCACCGATGTGCACCTGATCCTGGTCGACCTGCGCGAGTCCGAGCTGGACGGGCAGCAGGCCGAGGACCGTCTCCACGAGGTCGGCATCACCGTCAACCGCAACGCCGTCCCGAACGACCCGCGGCCTCCGATGGTGACGTCGGGGCTGCGGATCGGCACCCCGGCCCTCGCCACCCGCGGCTTCACCGCCGAGGACTTCGCGGAGGTCGCGGACGTCATCGCGCAGGCGCTCAAGCCGTCCTACGACGCGCGGGCGCTCAAGGCCCGAGTGGTCGCCCTGGCCGAAAAGCACCCTCTGTACCCCGTTCTGAACAAGTAGTTCCTGTTTGCCCGGCAGCCCCGCACACTCGTAGACGGGTGGGCGGGGCACCCGGCGAAAACCTTCTGCACCACCCCTTGCATTGAGGAGTCCCCGTGGCCATCTCGGTCTTCGACCTGTTCTCGATCGGCATCGGCCCGTCCAGCTCCCACACGGTCGGCCCGATGCGCGCGGCCCGCATGTTCGCGCGGCGGCTGCGCAACGAGTCCCTGCTGGACGCCGTCGCGTCGGTCCGCGGCGAGCTGTACGGCTCGCTCGGCGCGACCGGCCACGGCCACGGCACCCCGAAGGCGGTCCTGCTCGGCCTGGAGGGCTCCTCGCCGCGCACGGTGGACGTCGAGGGGGCGGACGACAGGGTGGAGCAGATCAAGGAGTCCGGCCGGCTGCGCCTGCTGGGCTCGCACGAGATCCCGTTCTCCTTCGACGACGACCTGGTCCTGCACCGCCGCAAGGCCCTGCCGTACCACGCGAACGGCATGACGCTGTGGGCGTACGACGCCTCGGGCGCGGAACTGCTCACCAAGACGTACTACTCGGTCGGCGGCGGGTTCGTCGTGGACGAGGAGGCGGTCGGGCAGGACCGCATCAAACTCGACGACACGGTTTTGAAGTATCCCTTCCGTACCGGCGACGAGCTGCTGCGCCTGGCGAAGGAAACCGGCCTGTCGATCTCGTCGCTCATGCTGGAGAACGAGCGCGCCTGGCGCACCGAGGACGAGATCCGGACCGGGCTGCTGGAGATCTGGCGCGTGATGCAGGGCTGCGTGTCCCGGGGCATGTCCCGCGAGGGCATCCTGCCGGGCGGCCTGCGCGTGCGCCGCCGAGCCGCGATGACGTCCCGTCAACTCCGCGCCGAGGGCGATCCGTTGGCCCACGCCATGGAGTGGATCACGCTGTACGCGATGGCGGTGAACGAGGAGAACGCGGCCGGCGGACGGGTGGTCACGGCGCCCACGAACGGAGCGGCCGGCATCATCCCGGCGGTCCTGCACTACTACGTCAACTTCGTGCCGGGCGCCGACGAGGACGGCGTCGTCCGCTTCCTGCTCGCCGCCGGGGCGATCGGCATGCTCTTCAAGGAGAACGCCTCCATCTCCGGCGCCGAGGTCGGCTGCCAGGGCGAGGTCGGCTCGGCCTGCTCCATGGCGGCGGGCGCCCTCGCGGAGGTGCTGGGCGGCTCCCCCGAACAGGTCGAGAACGCGGCCGAGATCGGCATGGAGCACAACCTCGGCCTGACCTGCGACCCCGTCGGCGGCCTCGTCCAGATCCCGTGCATCGAGCGCAACGGCATGGCCGCGGTGAAGGCGGTCACGGCAGCCCGCATGGCCATGCGCGGCGACGGCTCGCACAAGGTGTCCCTGGACAAGGTCATCAAGACCATGAAGGACACGGGCGCGGACATGAGCGTCAAGTACAAGGAGACGGCCCGCGGCGGGCTGGCGGTGAACATCATCGAGTGCTAGGGGAAAAGGCCCTGACCGGCGCGTTCGTGTCTTTCAGCGCTGTTGACGACCAGTGCGGCCAAGGGATGCATCAAATCGGTCCCCTGGACCTCCTGGAGAGGTACCCATTCGATACATGAGCGCTGGGGAGAACTCGCGCTTGGAGCAGTGGCTCCCCGTATCAGCGGGCAGACGCCCCGGAGACGACGTACGCAGATCTGCTGGCCGTGTGGCACGGGCCACTCGCGCCGTCGTGTGCGGTGAATCCGCCCCGGCCCTGCATCAGCTGATCGACGACATCCCCGCAGCCGGACACATCGCCGTGCCGCGCGGTTCACGCCGCCCCACGAGCTCCACCGCCTGCTCGCCCTCGACGACCGAGAACTCACCACGGCACTGACCGTCACCGCCGCGCACCGCGGCATCGCCCTGAACTTCTCGCTAGCGACGCCGTCACCCTCGCATGGAGAGCAGCGACCCTCACCTGGTCATGAGCCAGACCTGGCCGAGCCGACCAAGCCCTCGGGATTCGAACCCGAGACCTACGCATTACGAGGGCTTGCACGATCAGTACAGATGGCGGCCCCAGACATGCATCGCCGCCGTACGTACCGTCCTGCACGGGCGGCAGCACTACCGCTCATGGGACTGGGACTCGAGCGAGGTGAAGTGGACGGCGTCCTTGGGCACTCCGTTGTGTTCGGCGCCGTCGTCATCGCGGTAGCGCCACTCGAAGGGCAGTCCGTAGGCCGTCTCGGAGTCCGGACCGCTCATGAGTTGGAAATGCAGGTGGGGCTCGGAGGAGTTGCCGGAGTTGCCGCACTCGGCGAGCTGCTGACCTGCGGTGACCCGATCGCCCACCACGACACGAAGGGAACCGCGCTTGAGATGCGCGAAACCCGCGTACACGCCTTCGCCGAGATCGAGAATGATGTGGTTGCCCCATAGATGGCGGGGCCGGCCCAGGCTGCGTACGAAGCCCTCCAGGTAGAGGTAGAGGAAGCCAGGCAGCGAAGTGCGGGACAAGTGATCGCGCTGACGGTGGGCGCTCGCTACGACCACGCCGTCGCCGGGCGCCAGAACAGGGCTGCCGAAGGCGGGGTAACGGTGCGGGCGGCTGCCGAGCGGCCAGAGCCAGCGGAATGCCGGTGTGAGCTCTGCAGCCGGGTGGTACGTCAAGTCGATGGCGTAGGTCTGCGCATGGCTGTGCGTGTGACTGGGGACCTTCGTGCCAGGGCCGTTGACGGCCCGCCAGCGTCCGGTGACGGGTACGCCGACCGGAATCGGTGTCTGTCCTTGCGGAGGACGTTGATTGCGCCACAGACCCCAGCGCATCGACCCACCGAGCACCAGAAGGACGACCCCCGTGTACCACAGCGGCCCCAGACCCTGGCTGTTCACCGCGATGCAGAGCGCCCCGACAGCGATGAACAGGCCGTGGCGTTTCCACAGGGACGTCAGCAAGAGTGCACCTCGTTCATTGGATGTTGCCACAATTCACTGCTGATTGGCGGGTGCTCGAACCTCACCTCAGATGCGCAGCGTTGAAGTGGCCTCGATCGTTTCGGTCGAACACGAACCTTGTCCACGGGGAGTAGCAGCCGTCGCCGGTGGTGGAGAGCGTTCCGCTGAGTACCAGATCGCGTGTCAAACCGGAGCTCCCCGGCTCGGTCCACCGCTGTCATGCTGCGGCGGCCGTTCCGAACTCCGTCGACCACTCGACGGAACGGGCTGACGTGTCTTCACTCGCAAAGGCCGGGGCGGCGGTGGCTAACGCCAGGCCGGCGACGGTGACTGCGCGGGCTACCAAGACGTGTGTGCGCACAAGAAGAACTCCTTCTTCTACTTCAGGGACAGCTCAGGCGATGTCCGTACGCCGTGGTGGCGCCGGAGCGCAGAGAGCGCGGCGTAGTGGCCGCACATGCCGTGGACAGATGGGCCCGGCGGAGTCGAGGCCGAGCACAGGTACACGCCTGGCAGGGGCGTGGTGTACGGATCCCGGCGCAAGGTCGGGCGTACCAGGGTCTGGCGCAGGGTCAGAGCACCAGACGCGATGTCCCCGCCGACGTAATTCGGGTTGTACCTCGCGTACTGGGCTGCCGACAGGCCGCGTGAGGCGATGATCGTGTCCGTGAATCCGGGGGCGTACTCCTCGATGCGTGTACGGATCATCTCGACTGGATCACGAGTGTCTCCGTTGGGCACGTGAGCGTATGCCCACACCGGGCGTTTGCGGCCGGATGCTCGTGTCGGGTCGGTGACGGCCGGGTCGACAACGAGCATGAACGGGTCCGGGATCTTCCGACCTGCGGCGGTGGCGTTCTCCTGCCTGACGATGTCAGCGTGAGTGCCACCGAGGTGCACCGTGCCGGCCTGCCACAAGAGGGGGTTGGTCCACGGGATGGGCTCGCTGACAAGGAAGTCGGCCTTGGCCGCGCCCGGGCCGTAGCGGTAGCGGCGCAGAGCCTGGCGATACGCCGCGGGGAGTCGGTCGCCGGCGATGGCGAGGAATTCCTTGGGGCTCACGTCCAAGAGGACAAGGGGTGCATTGCCCAGCTCCGCCAGGTCCTTGACGTGGTGGCCGGTGTGAATGGTGCCGCCGTGGGCGGTGATGTCGGCGACGAGTGCGTCGGCGATGCGCATGCTTCCGCCTTCCGGCAGTGGCCAGCCACTGGCGTGGGCGGTATGGGCCAATAGCAGGGCTACCGCTGCCGACGCCGGCGAAGGCAGTCTTCCGACGGCATGGGCTGCCACGCCTGTCAGCAGGGCTCTGGCCTCCAATGTCGTGAACGGTGTGCGCTTCGTGGCGTGTGCCAGAACCCGAGGGACCAGGAGCGCGGGCGTGAGGAGGTCGCGGGGCAAGGAGCGCTGGTCGGAGAGAAACAGGTCGACCACAGTGGTGGACCGTTCCACAAGCGGGCCCAGCAAACGTGTCCAACGGCGCCCATCTGCACCAAGGTGCTCAGCGGTGCGGGCCATGCTGCGCCAGGCTGCCGCTACGTGGCCGCCAGGCAGGGGGTGGGCGTAGGGGATGTCGGGCTGGAGCAGGCGGACGCCGCGAGAAGGCAGGTCGAATGCCCGGAAGAACGCGGAGGCGGCGGCCATCGGGTGAACTGCCGAGCAGATGTCGTGGACGACGGCGCTATCGAACAGCGACGTCGAGCGCAGACCACCGCCAGGCGTGTCGGCCTGTTCGTGCAGGGCAACTTTGAGCCCGGCTCTGGCGAGGGTCACAGCGGCGGCGAGCCCGTTGGGACCCGTGCCCACGATCGCGGCATCGGTCACCGGGTGCCTGTCCCGACAGGTGTCATCTGCCTGCTGGCGAGGCGTTGGTACGTTGTGTCGCCTTCCATCAGCTCGGTGTGGGTTCCGGTGGCACGCAGCTTTCCGTCCTCGATCACGAGGATGCGGTCCGCGCCGATGGTGGTGGAGAGACGGTGGGCGATGGTGAGGACGAGGCACCGCGTACCGATGGCGGAGATGGCCTCGCGCAGCGCTGTCTCGGAGTCGGAGTCGAGGTGGGCGGTGGCTTCGTCCAGCAGCAGTACGTCTGGGCGGGTGAGAAGGGCGCGGGCGATAGCGAGGCGCTGCCGCTGCCCGCCGGAGAGACCGATTCCGGCCTCACCCAGGCGGGTGTCCAGGCCGTCCGGCAGAGCGCTGACGACGTCAGCGAGGTGAGCCGCGGCGATGACTTCGTCGATGTCCGCGGCAGTGGCGTCAGGGCGAGCGTAGGTGAGGTTCTCCCTGACAGTCCCGCGCATCAGGGGAGCGTCCTGCTCGACAAGGCCGATTCGGGACCGTAGTTCGTCCAGGCGCAGAGCACCTATGTCCGTGCCGCCCAAGCGGACCGTACCTGCGTCGGGCGCCTGGAAGCGCTCGATGAGCTGGAACAGGGTGGTCTTGCCTGCTCCGGAAGGGCCCACGATCGCGGTTACGCCGGTGGGCGGCAGCGAGAACGACACACCGGTCAGGGCGGGCGCGGTGGTGTCGCCATAGGAGAACGTGACGTCTTTGAACTCGACGGCGGGCGTCCCCGCAACGGGTGTTGAGGCAGGAGTGCCTTCGGTGGACTCGGTCTCGATGCGGGCCAGGTCCTTGACCCGGTCGATGGCCGCCCGGCCCTGCTGGATCTCCCCGAGCGACATGAACAGCATCACCAGTGGGGACACCAGGTAGAAGAGGTACATGATGAACGCGGTGAGGTCCTCGATGGGCAGAGCGCCCGTGGCTGTACGGGACATGCCCCAGGCGATGACCACGGCAAGGGACACCTGAGTACCGACGTTCATGGCGGGCATCAGCATCGCCGACAGGCGGGTGACGTGGATGCCACTGGCCCGCGCGTCATCAGCCAGTTCTCCGATGCGTTCGGCTTCGCGCTCTTCGGCGCGGGACGCTTTCACCGTGGTGAGGGCGCCCAGCACCCGTAGGAGCGCCGATCCGTAATTGCTGGTGTCCTCGCGGTTCGTCACCGCGGCCTTACGCACGGCTCGCGCCAGACCGAGCCCGATCACCGAGGCTGCTCCAAGGCAGCCGGCGGTGGCCAGCAGCATCCGCCAGTCGAGCCAGGCCATGACGCCGACGCAGCCGGCGACCGCGAATCCGGAGGTGATCATCTGGGATACGGAAGAGGAGAGCGCGACGCGTGCCAAGGAGGTGTCGGCGACGGTGCGGGTGAAGACGTCGCCGTGTTCGAGGCGGTTGAAGGCGCGGATACGGGAGTGCAGGAGACGCCCGGTGAGGGTGCCCCGCATGTCGAAGACGATGTTCTCTCCGGCTCGCCCGATGAGATAGAAGTGGGTGGCGGCAAGCAGCGCGTCTGCGACGAAGAGCCCCGCAAGGAGCAGGATCGGCCGCATGGTTGGCTCATCCACGGCTACCGCTTCGATCAAGTCGCCGATGAGCAGTGGCTGCAGAAGCGTCGCAGCCGTTCCCAGCAGGCCCAGCAGGATGCCCGCGCCGAGCAGCAGCCGATGGCGGCGGACGACGGCAGATATATTCACTGCCTGCTCCTGCCGAAGGCGATCGCGGCGATCGCGGCGATGCTGCCGCCGAAGATGAGACTCTTGGCCCAACTCGCCCTTGTGATTTCGCCGCTATCGCGAAAAACGGTCAGCATGACTGGCACGGCGACGATGAAGGCTACGACGAACGACACCACACGATTGGTTGTCACCATGATTCCTTTCCCTGGTCGTGGCATGCAGACAGGCGCTTCAGCTCCGGCTCATACACCCTTCCGATAAGTGGTGAGGAACATCGGGTACTGAGACGTGTAGGGAGACAAGTGCCAGTCGGCGTACCGGGCTTCGGGAGTAAGCCCGGCCGCGACGGCGTAGGCGTCGACCTCGTCCGGGGTGGTCAGACGGGCGAGTTCACTTCCCACGCGAGTGGTTCCGTCGGCTTCGTACCAGACGTGCGAGCACTGCCAGAGATCAGATCCAGGGGGAAGGGTCGAGTGCGTCTGAAGCCCCGTGCCAGGTTCCGGATACGGGGTGAACAGAGTTGTCCGCGCAAGGCCCTCGTGCATTGCCTCGACGGCCGGCCGGTTGCCGCTCTCGATCACCAGGCGGCCCTCCGGCGCCAGGAGCTCTGCCGCCCGCTGTACGGCCTTCTGCTGGTCCTCTGGTGTCAAGAGCATGGACAGGACCCCGCAGACCGCGTACACGAGTGCGTAGGCGCGGTCGTCGCTGTAGGAGCGGATGTCTGCGTGGACTCCTGTGACGTCCACGCTTTCGGGATCGTCGCCGAGCTGTGCCAACATCTCCGGTGAGGTGTCGATGCCGATGATGTGGCCGACCTTCCCGGAGAGCGGGATGGCGATGCGGCCGGTGCCCACACCAAACTCCAGGGTGCCCTTCCCAGGGTCGGGATGGAGACGGGCGAGTGTCTCCGCAGTGGCGACGGCGTTGGCGTCCTTGGGGAAAAGGCGGTCGTACCAGGCGGCGAACTGCTTGCCGTAGCCGATGTCGTCTACGTGACCGTTCATCTACGTGTCTGTTCCTTACCGGGCTCCGGGCGGCGGCCACACCGAGTCCGGGTGACCTTGGTGTGCGGCGCCCTGCGCGGTGGCAGGGCGCCGCGTGACGCCGTCATGGCAGTGCAGGCCCTGTCGCCTAGGCGGCGGCCAGGTACCGCGGCGTCGGCATCTTCATCGACGTGTAGGGCGAGACGAAGAGGGTCTCCGGCTGTTCGCTGCCGTCGTGCCCTGCGGCACGGACGACCGCGAACTGGAATCCCTTCACTGCTTCCTCGCCCTGCTCCTCGCTGACGGTGCGGCGGATGAACTCGACCAGCAGCTGATAGGAGGACAGCGTCTGAGCCTGCCGGACTCCGCCTTTCTGCGCCTCCTGCAGGATGGCGGTGCAGATGTCGAAGACCGCCTTCTCCGGACGGCGGGACGCGAACCAGAACGCCTGATACAGCCTTCGCGACGCGATCATCTCGATCTCGCGCCACTCGCTGGTCTCACCGTCCGGATCAAGGGTCCGGTAGGTGTAGTGGAAGTCGTGGACCGCCGGGTTCGGGGCGAAGAACTTCCAGTTCGGCACCATGGAAAAGAGATCCTTGGTGCGAGCACGGTCGAACACGAGATGCGGATGTTGCGCGGCCAGTGTCGTCACCAGCATGCCCGCTCCCACCCATCTCGCGAGGGAGCCCGGCCCTGTGAACGCGTCCTTGAAGAGGGCGGCAGGTCTCATCGTTCAGCACCTCCCTCGTGAGCGGCGATCGCGTCGGCTCTGTCGCGCTGGCGCTCTGCAGCCAGGAACTCGGCCATGAGCCGGGCAGCCTGGTGGGCATAGCGCGCCTCGGTGAGCATGGAGTCGTGATCAGCTCCCGCGATGACTTCGACCGCACCCCGCTCGCCGTGGCCCTGGTGGACCCGCGCCAGCTCGTTGTACAGCAGGAACTGCTCCGGATCCTGATCCACGGTCTGCTGCGCGGCGATGATCAACGCGGGTGTGGCGACCGGGTCGATGGCCCCCGTGAATTCGGTGAATTCCTTCTCGACGGCCAGCCATTCCCGCTTGCCCGCTGTCCACAGCCGGGCGTCCGTGTACTGCGCGAACACCTTCTCGCGGTACGCCGGGGGCAGTCTGTCGACCCAGCCGGGCCGGCTCATCAGGATCCCCGTGCCCATCTGAACGTAACGGGCCACGTGAGTGAGGGTGACACGAAGGTCCTTCGCCCCGGCACTCTGTCGGTCAGAGCGCTGCAGTTCTGCCGGATGCGACGGATCGAGATAGACGAGACCGGCCAGCCGCTCCGGCATACGCTCGGCGACTCGCCGGATCAGCTCGCCGCCCAAGGAATGCCCTACCAGCACCACCTTGCGGTTCTCCGGTACAAGCGCACGCACCAGGTCTTCCAAGTCATCGACCGACTCCGTCAGCTCGTAGGCTGCCTTGTTGTGGCGGCGGCTGCCCGCGTAGCCCGCCCGCGCGTACGACACGACGGCGTGATCCGAGCCGTGCGCGAACCACTCGGTGATCCACGCAAAGTGCTCTGAGGTGGAGGCCAGTCCCGCGCAGAACACCAAGACCGGCGCATCCGACTCCGGCCCGGCCGCTTCGTACATCAGTTCATTGCCGTGCCGGGTCACGACTTTCCGGGAGGTCGGCCAGCCTTCGAGAACCACAGCCCGGCGCTGAGCCGCGACCACGGCACTGGCAACGACTCCCCCAGCGAGCAGCAGCGCCGCCGCCTTGGCCGCCCGGTCATCGCGTCCTGTGACCGCGGGATGGGTCCTGGGGACCGTGGTGTACGCGACCATGGGGTGCATCGCGGGGAATGCGGTCATGAAACGCCCAAGCCCCATGATGAAGCCGTTGGCTACGTGAAAACTTCCGGCAGCAGCCAGGAACGGGCGGGTGAATCGGCCGCCGGCGACATAGACAAGCGGGAAGAGGCATTCCATCGCCAAGGTGGCGTGCTGAACGACGTTGGAGGTCTTCGGGTAACGCTGCGTCAGGCGGTAGACCGGTTCAGAACCGTAGGTCCGCGTCCGCATCACTCCCGGAAGAGCCGTCCCGTCTCGCCATTTGTCACCCACCAGCTTGACCCAGCCGGAGACGGCGTAGGACATACTGGCCTGTATTCCGATATACCAGAGAAGTGCGTCCTGAGTTTCCGACTTCTTTGCCAGCCGAGCCACACCGGTCACGCTCTGCACCAGATTCGCCACCTGGTCCGATCCATCCGTTCCATAACGGTGGCGAGCCTGCATCAGACAGTTGGTACCGCTGAGGAAGAGGCTCCCAGCACCGCGCCACCGTGACTGTCCCCGTAGTAGCATGCCGATGCTGACAGCCGCCCGGGTCGCATGCAGCGCCAGCGTCACCTTCTTCCCGCTCACCATATCCGCAACCTTGCGGAGGGTTACGCTCTTGGCCTCCGGGGTCCTCTTCATGATCTCCCAGTCATTCAGCCCACCGGGATCCATGTGTCTGTGCTGGGCCAGGTACTCCAGAGAAGAGGACAGCGTTGTGAGTGCCGCCAGCCTCTCCGATACCCCTAACGCCCTGTCTCGGGAAATCGGCACAGCGCCGAAAACTGCCGAGCTGATCTTCTTCAGGTATCTCAAGAAATGATTCCTCCTGACTCGTCAGCGGGTCGGCTAACATCGGAAAGCTGTCGGGCCGCGATTGGAGCGCGGCCCGACAGCTTCGTCGCACCCGCGGATGTCACTCCAGAGGTGCCGTTACGAACCCGCGCTCAGAGCGCGGGCGGCGGGGGTGAGACTCAGCCGGCCGCGCGCCCGGCCTCATAGGCGCCGACCACCGCGGCACCCGCAGCCAGCCCGCCGGCCGCGTAGGGGCACAGCGCCACGACACTCGGGGTGAAGGCCACCGGCATCATGCGCACGACCTTGTCGCTTGCCACCTCGGACAAGGTCGGCGACGCGGCCGTGCGCGCGCTCTCTGTGATCTGGTTCATCGAGATCTCCCCACCTCAGCCGAAGACGCGCCCGGTGACGTACGCGCCGACGGGGATGGTGAACGCCACCGCAGCCGCCGCGATCTTGGCGCCGGCCGGAACGGCGACGGCCGCCGGGGTCGCCATGATCGGCGCGCCGTCGGTCTTGGCCATGCCCTCCTTGAGAGGAGACATCTCCTGTCTGTTCATGAAGGCTGCTATCTCAGCCACGACACTCTCCATTCTGTTTGAATCCATGGTCGGATCTTCCGCAACGAAAAACAGATCCCCCGTGATGCGGTTGCCGAAATATTCGGAGGGTGAGTGCCGCACAAAAGACTCCGATGAGTATCTGCGAGCACGCCGGCTGAAAATGCAATGCGGACAACCGGGCAGAATCTCCTTCAAAAACAGGAGAGTTTCTGCACGTAGCCCCCGTGTCATTACGTCACTGCTTCAGCGCGGTGATCATTGGTTGCTCCCCGTTGCACCACCAACTATAGGAACTCTTTACCTACCGAGATCAACCCGGGCGCGCGTGACGTACATCACATGACCCGCCGGGAACTTCGGAGTACTGCACTCCGCTTAAGGCGTGAGAAGTTTGCATGGCTAGTATTTTTCACAGCAGGCCGACCCCCCTGCAGACCGCTTGATCAGGGAACTCTGGCGACGGCGCCCCGAGAAGCGCCCCGCTCATGCCTGGCGGAAACCTGCACCATTCCAGAGCAGCCTGAAACTGACGACTGAGCGCACTGCGGCATGACAACGAGCCACATTGGCGCGAATTTTTCAATCACAAAGAGAGGAGGTGACGGAGGTTATTGGGGGATCCTCGCTACTCGCGTAGATAACTCGGCCTTCGTGCCGTATAGCCCGACATACGATGATGTCTCGGTCTGCTGTGTCGATTCCAGACGGCGGGTCCGGAGCGGCGCCCCTCCACCTCCAGAGGAGACGAGTGTGCGCGATACCGCCTGAGACCGTCCTCGGTACACCAGGCGGGGGCTGCGGGTGCTGCACGGAGGCCCGCAGGCTCTCCAAGACACGAGAGGACAGGGCCGTATACGGCTCGTTGTTGGCGCTCTTTGACATTGGTTCTGGCCGCAGTTCCGTGAATGCCCAGGCCAGAGGCGGCATGCATGGAGATCCTCGCGGATGCCGGCTACCAGGGCATGGGAGCGCAGACCGGCGGACGGGTGGTGACACCGACCCATCGCAAGTTCAAGAAGAACGCTCCCGCCTGGTACGAGGAACGACACGAGCAGCAGCGCAAGGCTCACTCCTCACGACGCATCCGCGTCGAGCACGGCATCGCACACCTGAAAAACTGGCGGGCTCTGACCTTGGGCGACGCGAGCACATGAGCGACAGCCAACCATGCACGAGTTCGTTAGCCTGCGGGCCAGTGTGGGTTCGGCATGCCGTCATCGCTCATGTGCGCCCGCTGCCAGATCTCGTTCCAGCCGTACGGGATCTCCGGCACGATCCGATGCCGCTGCCCGCACGGACATGTCACCGGCGCCCACGCGCACCCACGGCACAGCTCGACCCATGCGTGCCCGGTCGAGTGCGGCTCCAGCGGTCCCTCGTCCCCGCAGGCCGGGCAGCCGGGGGGATCGGCGCCGTCCAGAATCGCGTTCTGTCGCCGGACGTACTCGGACAGACGCAGCGACGGGTGGCGAAACGGGTCTTCGTACCAGGCGCGGTCCGGGCCCTCCCATCTGATCCGCAGCCACCACGGTCGCGGGTTCGCTACAGCCCTCCGCCCGGCCCACTTCTCCACCCGGCGCTGCGCGACGTACTCCTCCGCCCGCGCGAGCCACAGCACCCTCGCCTCATACAGTTCCTCCACCGCCCGCACCAGCGCGTCCGGATCCGCCTCCAGCCGCCGGGGGATCGCGGCGCTGAGCGTGAGGTGGTGGTAGGTCGCCCGGAAACCGTATGGCGCGAAGAGAGTGATGCAGGTCCGCAGCGCGCTGTGCCGGCGGCGGAGGGAGAGGCGGGCGTCGTGCACGCGTGCTCGGTGGGTCAGGAAGCTGGTCATTGTGTGGGCTCCAGGTCCAGTGCCCGTGCCAAGGCGGCGGTGACGGCGGCGGCGTGTGCCGGCAGGTGTTGTTCGGCCCAGGTTCCGGCGAGGCTGCGAAAGTCCTGCAAGTCCCGCTGGGCACGGGTGACGAGCGTGCGTACCTGGTCTACTGGCAGCTCGATCACCGGGCTGCTCTCCTCCCCGTAGGCGTCGAGAGTCAGCCGGACGGTGCCGCCGACGCGTTCGGCAACCGAGGACGGGTCGTGGCCGAAATCGGCGTAGCCGGTGCCGTCGAGCACCTCCAGCCAGTCCCGCCAGGTCTCCAGGCCGCTGCAGCAGCCCGGCTCGACGAAGGCGGTGCCGGTGACGTTGTCGGTCACCCGGAACCCTCCGGCGGCGAACAGATCCGGCATGGTGAGCAGCCCGTGCAGGAATGTGCCGAGCGGGTCGGTCGGGCACGGCCCGTGCTCTTCCTCCGGCTCGAAGTCGTTGCAGTCGGCGATCCGCATGACCGCCGTGCCGACCTCCGCCGGAGTCAGCTCCCCGTCCAGAACGAGGTAGCCGTACGACTCGTGCTCGCCAACCGGCCAGAGCGCAAAGTCGTCGACAGCGAGGACCTCCAGAACGGGTTGCATCACAATCACACGGGGATGATGCCGGACCCACTGCCACACCGCCACGGGTTTCAGCTGCGGTATCGGGCTCAGGGCGGGCCCGCTACCTGGGCAGTTTCGCGGTTCGCTCCGGGTGGTACTCCAGCTGTAGATCGTGATCAGGTGTCGTGAGACGTTGCCCTGCATGATCGCCAAGCTGCGGAGGCCGGCGAGTCGGTCGTGAGCCTGTCCAAGTGGCTCGGGCACTCCGCCCCGAAGGTCACGCTCGACCACTACGCTCACTTCATGCCCGGCGCTGGTCATCGCGGCCTGGCCGCGATGGACGCCTGGTTGGACCAAGATCGCGAACTGGCCTCTGTCCGCGCGGGAGAACATCACCCTCGGTCAGGCCACCGAGGGAGGGGACGCCGCGGTGCTCGCCGCGGCGCATGCCGCGGGCGCCGACGAGGTCATCGACGGGCTGCGCAGCGGCCTGAACACCCTGCTGGCCAAGGAATGGTGGGGCGGGCAGGAACTGTCCGGCGGACAGTGGCAGAGGATCGCACTCGCCCGCGCATTCCATCGGCCGGCCGGCCTCCTCGTTCTGGACGAACCGACCGCCGCCCTCGACCCAAGGGCCGAGCACCGCATTTTCACCGGCCTGCGCCGACTTGCCGCCGATCGCGCGGTCGTCCTGGTCACCCACAGGCTCACCAACGTGACCATCGCCGACCGCATCGTCGTCCTGGACAAAGGCCGCGTCATCCAGCACGGCACCCCCGAGGAACTGCTGGCCCAGCGGGACGGCTTGTTCCGCGAACTGTGGGATCTGCAGAACGAACGCACCGGCCCCGCCCCTGCCGACTCCAGGATCCGCAACTCTGTTAGCGATGAAGACAGTTCGTTGGCAGTGGATCAGCAAATCCGCAGCTTCGTCAGCAATGACTACGAGCAGTAGCGGTCGGTCGCATGGCACTTCCGTCGGCTTGCGGGTCGCCGGTTCGACACGATGGTTCGGCGGTGGCGGCGAGCAGGGCGGTGTCGTCGTCGACCCGGTCGGGGGTGTTCAGCAGCTCCAGGGCCCGTTCGGTGATCTGCTGGGGGTCGGTGCGGGCGGCGGCGGGCAGCGCCCCGCAGGTCTGGCGCAGGGCCGCCAGGCGGTCGTCCAGGGACAGTGCCCGGTTTTCCACCAGGCCGTCGGTGTATAGCAGCAGGCTGGTGCCGGGCGGGAACGCCACCTCGCGGTCGACTGGGGTGCTGCCCAGTCCCAGCGGCAGCGCTGGGGGCAGCTCCAGGTAGGTGGTGTCGGCGGCTACCAGCAGGGGCGGCAGGTGCCCGCTGGCGGCGTAGCGCAGGCGGTGGCGGTGCGGGTTGTAGACCGCGTACAGGCAGGTGGCGAAGCGTTCGGTGGCGAGTGACTGCAGGTAGGCGTCCAGCCTGGCCAGCACCTGGGCCGGGCCGGCGCCCTCCATCGCGAGGCTGTGCAGGGCGGAGCGGAGTTGGCCCATCACGGTGGCGGCTTCCACGTCGTGGCCCATGACGTCGCCGATGGCCAGCCCCACGGCACCGTCGGGCAGTGCGAGCACGTCGTACCAGTCGCCGCCGACCTCGGCGCCGCGGTTGCTGGCCCGGTAGTGGGTGGCCAGGCGCACCCCGGGCACCTGGGGCAGGCGGTGGGGCAGCAGGGCGCGCTGCAGGGTCAGGGCGAGGCGGCGCTCGTTGTGGTACCGGGTGGCGTTGTCGTAGGCCATGGCCAGGCGGTGGGCGAGGTTCTCCAGATACTTGTGTTCGACCGCTGAGTATTCGGTGTGCCGGACGAGTACCAAGGCGCCCAGTGTCCGGTCGTGGGGGTGCAGCGGCAGGGCCAGCACGGCGGCGGGCGCCGGGTGCGGGCCGGCCGGGGCCGGGGCGGTGCCGTTGATCGCGTGGGTGGCGGCGGTGGCCAGGGCCTCGCGGGCAAGAAGGGGGGTGCCGGCGATGTATGCCGGGGGCGACTGCGCCGGGGCGGGTGCCGCCGCGGTGAGGTGGATGCTGATCTGGTCGGCGAAGTCGGGCAGCAGGATCTGGCCGGCGGTCTGCAGAATCTGGTCCGGGTCGAGGGTGGCGGACAGCCGCAGGCCCGCGTCGGCCAGGGAGGCCAGCACGGCCAGTTGGTCGCGGGTCTCGGTCAGGACCTGTTCGCGCAGCCGGGACAGTTCCAATCCGGTGCGGACGCGCGCGAGCAGCTGGCGTGCGGAGAAGGGTTTGGCCAGGTAGTCGTCGGCGCCGGCGCGCCGCCCCTGCACGGATTCCTCCTCGCCGGCGCGGGCGGTGAGCAAGACGATGGGCAGGCGGGCGGTGCGCGGGTCGGCGCGCAGCGACCGAACCAGCTCGAAGCCGTCCATGCGGGGCATCATCACGTCGCTGAGCACCATCTCCACCGGCTGCGCCAGGGCCGTCTCCAGGGCGGCCCGGCCGTCGGCGGCGAGCAGCACGTCGTAGTCGGGCTGCAGGAGCTGGGTGAGGTAGGCGCGCATGTCGGCGTTGTCGTCGACGACCAGCAGGCGGGCCCGCTGGGGGCGCTCGGTTTCGTGCGGGCCGGGGCCGTGGGGGGCATCGTGGGTCGCGGGGGCGTGCGGGGTGCGTGCCGCGGGGGTGGCCGCAGGGGGGACGGGGTCGGCCGCCAGCCAGCCCAGCGCCTCGTCCACATAGGCCGCGGCGCGGCCGGGCCGGCCGCCTCCGCCTTCCCCGGGGGTTTCCCCGGGGGATTCCCCGGGGGATTCGGCGCCGGCCGCGGGCGGGGCCGGGTGGGGCCGGTGGGCGGCGGCGAAGGGGAGGTCCACGGTGACGGTGGTGCCCTGGCCGAGTCGGCTGTCCACGCCGACGGTGCCGCTGTGCGCTTCCACCAGGTCCTTGACCAGCACCAGGCCGAGGCCGCTGCCCTCGTGGGAGCGGGAGCGGGCGCCGCGGACCCGGTGGAAGCGTTCGAACAGGCGCGGCAGCTCGTCCGCGGGGATGCCGGTGCCGGTGTCGGTCACGGTCAGACGGGCCCGGCCGCCGGCCACGGCCACCTGTACCCGGGCACCGCCGGTGAAGGTGAACTTCAGGGCGTTGCTGAGCAGGTTGAGGATGATCTTCTCCCACATCTCCGGGTCCAGGGATACCGGCCGGGGCAGCGGCGGGCAGTCCACCTCCAGCGTCAGCCCTGCCGCCTCGAAGGCGGAGCGGAACACTCCGGCCAGCTCGGCCGTGACACCGGCGAGGTCGACCGGCTCGAGGGCCGGGCGTATCTGCCCGGCATCGGCCCTGGCGACCTCCAGGAGGGTGTTGACCTGCTTCAGCAGGCGCAGGGCGCCGCGCTCGGCCAGCTCCAGCTGCTCGCGGCGCTCGGGCCGGTCCTCGTCGGCCAGAACCTGCTGGAGTGGACCCAGGAGCAGGGTGAGCGGGGTGCGCAGTTCATGGCTGACGTTGGCGAAGAAGGTGGTCTTGGCCCTGTCCAGCTCGGCCAGTGCCTCCGCCCGCCGGCGCTGTTCGTCGTGGGCGAGTGCGGCCGTGAGCGCCCCGGCCACTGCGGCGGCGAGCACCTCCAGAAAGTCCCGGTAGGCCCCGGCCGGCGGGAAGCAGGGGTTGATGCCCACGACCAGGACACCTCCCACCTGCCCCGCACAGTCCAGCGGCAGAGCCAACGCCTCCTCGACTGGGAGTCGGGAGGCCGCGGCGTGCTGCCCGGCCGTGTGGCCGCCGGTGAGCGCGGCGGCCGGCAGCGTGGCAGGGGCACCGTCGGCGACCACCTGCGCCAGCCGGGCCGCGGCCGCCGACCCGTTGGCCGCGCTCGGCGAGACGGCCTCGGGCGCCGGGCGCAGTCCGGCGGAGGCCGCCGGCCGCAGCATCCCCGACTCGGAGGCCAGGTACAGGTCGAGGAACGGGATCTCTTCGGGATAGGAGCCCAGCACCTCCGCGACGACACGGGCGACCCCGCCCGGGGTGGGCAGCCCGGCGGTGCGGGCGCCGGTCTCGCTCAGCAGGCGCAGCCGGCGCTCGCCCAGTACCCGGCCGGTGGTCTCGGTGATGATCTGCAGCACGCCGCCGGCGGTGCCGTCGTCCAGCAGCACGGGCTGGAAGGAGGAGTCGAAGTAGCACTGTTCCAAAAAGCCGTGGCGCTCCATGATGAGCGGCTCATCGGGGATCAGCAGTGACTTGCGGGTGTCGGTCACATAGTGGAAGTGGGAGCTCACTGGGTGGGCCCAGACTTCAGGGAACACATCCTTGTAGGGCTTGCCGAGCGCCCAGGGGTGTTTGGCGCCGACGATGGGTGAGGAGCCCAGGTTGTACAGCGTGGCGAAGTCGGAGCCCCAGTACAGAGCCATCCCGTGCTCAGAGGTGAGCATGAGGCGCAGGGTGTCCACCAGGGGCCCCGGCCAGGACTCGGGGGGCCCGAGCGGCGTCGCCGCCCACTCGATCCCGGCCAGAAGCTCGCCGAACGCACCGGCCTCGGCGAACATCCGGGCCGCCGCGGTGCGCGGGTCATCGGGCCGGGTCATCGAGAAATCTTCCTCCTGGCGCCTATGTGATCCGCCCGCGCCCTCCCAAGGCTGCCGGCGGCCACTCGCTGCGGACCTTGGGGCAGAACGGACGCCGGATCCGACGTTTCTGGCTGCACTCGTGCCAGAATTGCAGGGTTAAATTATTCTAAACTGCGATTTGCTCAGAAGTGTAAGCTTCGAGCGGCCGCCAGCGGCGGCGATCATCGACTCGCGGTCCCTGTGGGCGGCCGGCACCGTCGGCGCCGACGGTGTCGGCCGGGACGAGGGGAAGAAGGCGGGGGCCGCAAAGCGCAGGTCGCGGACTGTCCGAAGTTGCTGCTGGTGGTGCTGGTCACCGCCGCGAGCGTCCAGGACCGGGCCGCTGCTGCAGCAACTTCGTGAACTCCACCGCAGGATCACCCTGGTGTGGGCCGACGGGGGATACGCCGACTCGTACTGCGCCCCCGACTCCGCCTCGCGCTCACCACCGTCGAACGCACCGACGATGCCACGGAATTCCTCGCCCTGCCCCGCCGCCTCACCGGCAAAGCCACCCCGAGCCGGCGCGACCCGACCCCGTGGAACCGAACAACATCCGCGGGACGAAACAACGGAGAAGAACGACCTCTGACGACGACGCGGTCTTCGGCGCGTCGACCCAGACGCACTCAACTCGCCGGTGGACCGGGCCACTGCAATCCGCACCGCCCCTGGAGACAACGCACCGTGACCACAGCACACGCCACTTGGAGAAGAATGCGCACGGCCAAGCAACCCCACTAAACGTCATCTCAATTGGTCGGTCCGCAGTGGCAAATAGAGTGCGCGGGATGCTGAGGCGGCAGCAGTCTGTGACGTGCTCCGGCCGCTCCCAGGTCGCGACAGGCGGCTGATTGGATGACGGCGTGGATGAGGCAATCGAGTGGACTGACCGCCGCAGCATGGATGGCGGCACCCTTGAACTGGGGTTTCGTGTGGCCCGAGAAGCCGGCACGGTTCCGGGCGTGCTCTGGCTACCGCCTTCCCCTATCTCTTCACCGCCTCGTCTCGTCCTGCTAGGGCACGGAGGCAGCGGGCACAAGCGAAACGCGCGAATCGCTAGCCTGGCCTGTTGGTTTGCGTCCTGCGCCGGCCTTGCTGCACTCGCGATCGACGGACCGCACCATGGCGAGCGAGTGCCCAGTCCGCTCCCAGCCTCGGAATACCAGACCCGCATCGCCGAAGAAGGGATCGATGTCGTCCTAGATCGCATGGCGGACGACTGGCAGGCGACGGTGGACGCGCTGTCGGCCTTGGGTCTCGTGGACGCCGACAACCTCGCTTACCTGGGAATGTCCATGGGTACGCGGTTCGGCATCCCCTTGGCAGCCGCCCTGGGGGGCCGGCTCCGCTGCGCAGTACTCGGCAAGTTCGGCCTCTGGCAAGGACCAGCCCTGCACCAAGGCATGGAAGCGCCAGAACGCATCGCGACAGACGCCCGACGGATCACCGCACCGACCCTGTTTCACATTCAATGGCACGACGAGATCTTCCCCAGGGACGGCCAGTTAGCCCTCTTCGACGTACTGGGGGCACCGGACAAGCAACTGATCGGCTACACCGGCGCCCACACGGATACAACGCCTGTTGCCACAGCCCTTTGGCGCGACTTCGTCTCCCGTCACCTGGCAACTCACGTCAGTCGGTGAGTCGGCGGTAGCAGATGAGGGTGCGCGCGATGCTGGCGAAAGCCATGGAGTGGTCCGCTTTGCGTTCGTAGCGGCGGTGGAGTCGTCTGGAGCCGGCCAACCCTTCGCATCGGCCAGAGACTGGAGCCGGGTGCGGAAGCGAGGAACGTCGCGACGTCGGCTGGTGTACGGAGGCGGGTGGTTGAGGCGTTGATGTGGTGGCCGTGAGCTTCTGGTACTCCAGCCGTAGATCGCTGGTGCGCAGTCCGAACCGACCGCGCCTACGGGTGCGTGTCCGTGATCGCGATGACCTCGTCGAGGCGGTCCAAGGCGGCCTGCAGGTCGTCGACCTTGGCCTGAATGCGGTCGCGCTCGGCGCGCAGCATGGCTCGTTGCTCGGCGTCGGTGTGCCCGGAGTCCCAGCATGGAAGGAGTTCTGTGATCCTTCGGCTGGTCAGGCCGGCGGCGAACATCTGCTGGAAGAAGCGCACCAGGGTGACGGCGTCCTGCCGGTAGAGGCGCTGGCCGGATGGGCTGCGCTCCGCGATGAGCAGTCCCTGCTGCTCGTAGTAGCGCACGGCGCGTACCGAGACGCCGGCGCCCCGCGCCACCTCGCCGATGCGGACCAGCCGCTCGGCTGCGGCCTCCGTGACGGTCATGGAGATTCCTCTCACCCCGGTCCTGACGACCAGCACTTGCCTCTGACGTCAACGTCAGGTTTTAGCGTACCGGGCATGGACATCACCAACTCAGTTGCCCTTGTCACCGGAGCCAACCGTGGCCTGGGCCGCGCCTTCGCCCAGCGCCTGCTCGAACGGGGCGCCCGCAAGGTCTACGCGACGGCCCGCCGACCGGAGACCGTGGACCTGCCCGGGGTCGAGGTGCTGCCCCTCGACATCGCCGATCCCGCATCCGTGAGGGCCGCCGCCGAGGCCGCCGCGGACGTCTCGCTGCTCGTCAACAACGCGGGGATCCAGACGGGGACCGACCTGGTGACCGGCTCGCTGGACGCGGTGCGGCACGAGCTGGAGACCAACGTGTTCGGCCACCTGGGAATGATCCGGGAGTTCGCGCCGGCGCTCGCCAGGAACGGCGGGGGCGCGATCGTCAACGTCCTCTCCGCCATGTCGTGGTTCGGGGGCCAGGGCGCCAACGCCTACCACCTGGCCAAGGCCGCCGCCTGGGCCATGACCAACGGCGTCCGCCTGGAGCTCGCCGAGCAGGGCACGCTCGTGACAGCGGTGCACCTCGGCCTGGCCGACACCGACATGGCCGCGGGCTGGCCCGTGGACAAGATCGCGCCGTCGGACCTGGCCGACGCGGCGCTCGACGGTGTCGAGGCGGGCTCCGCCGAGGTCCTCGCCGACCAGTGGAGTCGGGACGTCAAGTCCCGACTGCCACTGACGCCGGAAGAGTTCAACGCCGCGATGGACCGAGCCCTGGCGGCGCTAACGGCAGGCTGAGGGGCCCTCGGGCGGTGTGCAGGAGCCGGCAGCGGAGCTTCTTCGGCTCGGCGGTGGCCAACTCGCCGTCCAGGAGCAGGGTTTGAGTCCAGGCCGGCAGGTCTGCGCCGGTCAGTGCCAGTTCGAGCCAGGCGGCGTTGATCTGGAAGTGGCGGGAGGGGAAGCGGCCGATGCCGGTGGTCTTGCCGCTGCGGATACGGTCTTCGACGCGGGCGTGTGCGCGGTGGCGGACCTCCAGATGCCGCAAGGAGCCCTCGCCGTAGGCAGTGTCGGTGAGAAAGACCTGGTGGCGCATGCCCTCTTCCCTGTCGAACAGTGATAGCTGGGCGCCCGGGTGCGGACGCTCTCGCCGCGCGATGACCCGCGTGCCGTCCGGGTGGTCGGCCAGCTCGATCATGCCGGTCAGCTCGGCGACTTCCGCGCCCTCGCGCAGGAGATCAACCGGCCCCCGGAACGCAACCTGAACCCGGCCCGAAGTCGGCCCGGACTCAGACTGTCCCAGGTATCACAAGCCCCGACTCGTACGCCACGATCACCAGCTGTGCCCGGTCCCGCGCCCCCAACTTGCCCATGATCCGGCTGACATGGGTCTTCGCGGTCAGCGGGCTGAGTCCCAACGCGTCGGCGATCTCGGGGTTGTTGAGACCGCGTGCGACCAGCGCGAGCACCTGCCGTTCCCGTTCGGACAGCCCGCTCGGCCCGCCCACCGCGGATGTCGTCCTGGTGTCCGGCGCGCGCAGAAAGCGGGCGATCAGCCGCGAGGTGGGACCGGGCGAGAGGAGGGACTCCCCCGCGGCCACCGTCCGGATGGCGTCGAGGAGTTCGGCCGGCCTGATGTCCTTCACGAGGAAGCCGGACGCCCCGGCCCGCAGTGCCTCGACGATGTGCTCGTCGGTCTCGTACGTCGTCAGGACGAGCACCTTCACCCCCGCGAGATCCTCGTCGGCGGCGATGAGCCGGGTCGCCTCGATCCCGTCGAGGTCGGGCATGCGGATGTCCATCACGATGAGATCGGCCCGCGCGGACCGGGCCAGCGCCACGGCCTCCCGCCCGGTGCCCGCCTCGGCGACGACCTCCATGTCCCCGGCCGACGAGACGAGCATCGCGAAGGAGGCCCGTACGAGGTTCTGGTCGTCGGCCAGCAGTACGCGGATGGTCATCGAATCTCGCCCTCCCGGGACAGCGGCAGTGTGGCGGTCACCTCGAAGCCCTCGGCGGGCCCCGGACCGGCGTCCAGTGTGCCGCCCACGCTACGGGCGCGCTCCCGCATTCCGACGAGCCCGAACCCCGGCCTGCCGTCGGACGGGCCCACCCCGCCGCCCGAGCCGTCGTCCCCGCCCGTCCCGTCGTCCCTGACACTCACCCGCAGTGCGCCGTCCGCGGTCCACAGACCCACCCGCACGGTGAGGTCCTCGCGGCCACCGTGACGTACGGCGTTGGTGAGCGCCTCCTGCACGATCCGGTACGCGGCGGCGCCCACGGAGGGCGGGATGTCGTCCGCGCGGACGGACAGTTCGACCTTGGCCCCGGCCACCCGGCCGGTCTCCGCGAGACCGGCCAGTCCGTCGATCCCGGGCAGCGGCCCCCGCATGTCCCGGGCCCCGGAAACAGAACCGGACACGGAACCGGCCCCCGCTACCAGATCCGCGCCCACTCCCATGACCGTGTCATGCGCCCGCAGCACCTCCAGCGTCGTACGCAGTTCCCCCCGGGCGGTCCGGCAGGTCCCCGCGATGTCGTCCAGTGCCTGGGCGACGGCCTTGCGGTCGAGGCGCTCGGGGTCGGCGGTGAGGACGTGGGCCGCCACGGAGGTCTGCACGCCGATGAGCGTGATGCTGTGGGCGAGCAGGTCGTGCAGGTCACGGGCGATCCGCAGCCGTTCCTCGGCGACGCGGCGCCTGGCCTCCTCCTCCCGGGTGCGTTCGGCCCGTTCGGCCCGCTCGACGACGGAGGCGACGTACCGGCGGTAGTAGCGGACGTCAATACCGATGAACAGGACCGCGATGACCCAGCCGGAGATCTCCAGGGACTCCAGCGCCCCCTCCGGGTTGGTGAGGCCGTCGCTGATCACTGTCGGGCCGAGGACGGCGACACCGGTGAGCAGCGTGCGGCGTACGGTGCCGGTCGCCGCGACGGTGTAGAGCGCCAGGACGGTCGCGGGGATGGGCAGGGCGGGGTTGTAGTCGAGGGCGTAGTACGGAGCCACGCAGGCCACCACCCCGAGCAGGGCCACCACCGGACGGCGGCGCCGCCATACGAGGGGCACGTGCCCGGCGAGCAGCAGCGTCCAGCCGAGCGGGTCGGGCCGGATCCCTTCGCCGCCCATCAGGGCGATGGCTACGGCGAGCACGGCGACGCCCAGCGCGAGGACCGCGTCGTTGCGGGTGCGGTGCGGTGCGGTCAGCGGTTCGCGGTTGACGGCGGACATGATGCGCTCGACGCGACGGGACCGCCCGCCGCCACCGGCCGCCGTCTCCGCCGCCGACCGGTCGCGTACCCCTGTGGTCGTTCCCCGTTCTTCCACGGCTCCATCTTCCGGTACTCGTGCGGGAACCCGGGCGCCCCTCCGGAAGGAGGCGCGCCCGGGCGGGCCCGCCGGCTCAAGGTGCTCGATCAGAGTGCTCGATCGAGGCGTTCGATCAGCGTGCTCAGGGTGCGCCGACGGTTTCCGGCCGCCGTGGCGGCCCGGCCGGCTCGGGCTCCCGTGAGAGCCCTCCCGGCCACCACACCTTCCGGCGCAGGGCGACGCTGGCGCTGGTCACCAGGTACGTCCGTACGAGGAAGGTGTCGAGCAGGACGCCGACGGCGATCACGAAGCCGAGCTGGGCCAGCTGCACCAGGCCCATGTTCGTCAGCACGGCGAAGGTCGCGGCGAGGACCAGTCCGGCGGAGGCGATGACGCCGCCGGTGGTGCGCAGTGCGGTGAGTGCCGCCGCGGCCGGTTCCGCTCCCGCCAGGGACTCCTCCCTCATCCGGTGCATGAGGAAGATGCCGTAATCGACGCCGAGGGCGACCAGGAACACGAAGGACAGCAGTCCGAGCCCCGGATCGGTGCCCTTGAGGCCGAGGAGCGGTTCGAAGACCAGTCCGCCGATCCCGAGGGAGGCGCCCCACACCGCGACGACCGCGACCACCAGGAGCAGCGGTGCGACCAGACTCCGCAGCAGCACGATCAGGATGAGCAGCACGGAGACGAGGACGAGCGGCACCACGATCTTCGTGTCCCGGGCGTTGGTGTCCTCCAGATCGATCTGCTGGGCGCTGTCCCCGCCGACGTAGGAGCCCTTCAGTTCGTCCCGCAGGGACTTGATGGTGGCGGTCTCCCCCGCCGACTGGGGTGCGCTCTTCGCGAAGACGGAGATCTCGGTCCAGCCGTCTCCGGTACGCCCCTGCTCCGCGCCGGCGACTCCCGGGGTGCCGCGGACGGCCGCGAGGGTCTCGTCGGCGCGGCCCTGCGGGGTGATCACGTCGATGGGCTGGCTGCCCTGCCCGGGATAGGCCCTGGCAAGGGTCTCCATCGCGACGACGGACTCCGGCTTGTCGACGAAGGAGTCCTCCTGCTTGAGCGGTCCCGGCAGGTTGAGTGAGCCGAGGGCGAGGGCGCCGAGCAGTACGGCACCGCTCACGAGTACGGTCAGCGGCCTGCGTCCGGCAGAGCTGCCCATCGCCGAGAACAGGCTCCGCCGCTTCTTGGGCGTGCTCCCGAAGGCGGGCACGAGCGGCCAGAACACACGCCGTCCGACCAGTACGAGGATGGCGGGGAGCAGCGTCATCATCGCGATCAGCGCGCACAGCACACCGACGGTGCCGAGCGGGCCCATGCCCCGGCTGCTGTTGAGGTCGGCGGCGAGCAGGCACAGCAGTCCGGCGGCGACGGTGCCGGAGGAGGCGAGCACGGCGGGCCCGCAGCCGCGCAGGGCGGCGACCATGGCCTCGTACGGCCGCTCGAAGCGCCGCAGTTCCTCCCGGTAGCGCGAGACGAGCAGCAGGGCGTAGTCCGTGCCCGCCCCGAACACGAGGATCGTCATCACGCCCGAACTCTGCCCCGAGACGGTCGTGCCGAAGACCTGGTTGAGGCCGTACGCGGCACCCATCGACATGTAGTCGGCGATCCCGGCGACGACGAGGGGCACGAGCCACAGCACGGGGCTGCGGTAGATCAGGATCAGCAGTACGGCGACGACGGCGACGGTGGTGTAGAGCAGCGGTCCGCCGAGCGAGTCGTAGACCGTGCCGGAGTCCGTGGCCAGCGCGCCGGTGCCGCCCACCTCGACGCTCAACCCGCCTTCGCCCTGGGCGACTTCGCGGACATCGTCGACGAGCTTGTCCCGCTGCTCCTCGTTCGCCCCGGGCTCGTTGCTGGCGACCGGGTACATCAGGGTCGTGCCGTCCTTGGACGGAATCCCCTGGGGAGCACCGCCGATCAGCTCGTGCTGCCGGGTGATCTCCGCGACCTGCCCGGCCGCGGTCTCCCGGTCGGCGGCGCTGAGCCCGCCGTCGCGGTGGTAGACGAGCACCATCTCCGTGGTCTCGCCACCGGGCAACTTCTCCTCGATCTTCGCCACTTGCGTCGAGTCCGCGCTCGCCGGCAGGTAGTCGGTGACCTTGTCGTGCTGCACGTCGGCGAGCTTCGCCGCGAGCGGCCCGACGAGCACGAGCGCGGCGATCCACAGCCCGAGCACCGCCCATGGAACGGCTCGCCCGCGCCCCGTCCTCGTCGTGGTTGTCTCTCCGGCCCTCATTGACCGATCTCCCTCCGGGTGACCTCTGCTTCGGTCCCCAGACTTCCGGTGAGAACCACGGCTTTCGTCGGGCGGGAGGGCGAGGTGACGCGTACTGCCGGGGGCGACGGCGGGTGCGGATTACTCCCTGGGGAGTAGTCGGCGGACGGCGCGCCCCGAAGGTCACGCTCGACCGCTACGCCCGCGGGCTGGCGGTGAACATCATCGAGTGCTGAGGCAACAGGCCCTGACCGGCGCGTTCGTGTCTTTCAGCGCTGTCGGGACCTTCCTCGCTCACGCGGGGGAAGGCCCCCGGGCTCTCAGCACCCGGGCACTCAGCACCCGGGCACTCAGCGCCCGGGCCGTCAGCGGCCGCCTCGGTGGCTCAACGGGCCCGGGAGGTCCTGCTCCGCCCAGATGATCTTTCCGGCGGGGGTGTAGCGCGTACCCCATCGGCGGGTCAGCTGGGCGACCAGGAACAACCCCCGGCCGCCCTCGTCGGTGGTCCGCGCATGGCCCATCCGAGGCGAGGTGTTGCTGGCGTCGGACACCTCGCAGATCAACCTGTCATGCCGGATCATGCGCAGCCTGATGGGTCCGGTGCCGTGCCGGATGGCGTTGGTGACCAGCTCGCTGACCACCAGTTCCGTGGTCGTCACCAGGTCGTCCAGCCCCCATCCGAGGAGCCGGCGGACGGCCAGCTCCCTGGCGCCCGCGACGATCGCCGGATCCGTCGGCAGGTCCCACGAGGCGACCCGGTCGGCGCCCAGCGCATGCGGCCGGGCCAGAAGCAGCGCGACGTCGTCGGTCTGCGGGCCGGTGAGCAGATTGTCCACGACCGCCGAGCAGAGCTCCTCCGGCGGCAGGCCGGAGTGCGCGAGCACATCGCTGAGGCGGGACAGCCCGACGTCGATGTCCTGGTCGCTGGTCTCGATGAGGCCATCGGTGTAGAGGGCGATCAGGCTTCCCTCGGGGAGGGAGATCTCGGCGGACTCGAAGGGCAGCGAGCCGAGGCCCAGCGGAGGGCCCGCCGGAAGGGCCGGGAAGCTGACCTTGCCGCCGGGGGTGACCACGGCGGGCGGCGGATGTCCGGCCCGGGCCATGGTGCACAGCTGGGTGACCGGATCGTAGACGGCGTAGAGGCAGGTGGCGCCCAGTACGGCGGTGGCGATGGGCTCGTCGTCGCCGCCCTTCTCCTCCGTCAGACGGATCACCAGGTCGTCCAGGTGGGCCAGCAGCTCATCGGGCGGCAGGTCCATGTCGGCGAGCGTCTGGACGGCGGTACGCAGCCTGCCCATGGTCGCCGCGGCGTTGAGGCCGTGCCCGACGACATCACCGACGACCAGGGCGACCCGGGCGCCGGAGAGCTGGATCACATCGAACCAGTCGCCGCCCACCCCTTCCCGCACATCGGCCGGCAGATAGCGCGACGCCACCTCCATGGCGGCCCCGCCGTTCAGCCCCTGCGGGAGCAGACTGCGCTGCAGGGCCAGCGCCGCAGCGTGCTCACGGGTGTAGCGACGGGCGTTCTCCACCCACACCGCGGCCCGGCCGACCAGTTCCTCGGCGAGCAGCAGATCGTCCTCCTCGAACGGCTGTGGATGCTCCATGCGGACGAAGGTCGCCACCCCCAGCACGGTGCCGCGCGCGGACAGCGGCACCCACATCACCGAGTGCATGCCGAACTCCGCGATGCTCCTGGCCCGCGCCGGGTCCTTCGCGACCCACGGGGCGGTGGCCGGGTCCAGGAACGGTTCCAGCACCGCGGTGCCGTTGACCATGCTCTCGAAGTACGGCGAGGACCTGGGTGCGTCGATCGAGTCTCCGGTGGCGATCACCGACTCCGGGCAGCCCTCGTGGATCGACTGCTGACCGGCACGCCGCACCGCGCTGTCGGCCGGCCCCGGACCGGGTTCGTCGCCGTGCAGCACCGCTTCCAGCAGATCGACGGTCACGAAGTCGGCGAGCCTCGGCACCGAGAAGTCGGCCAGTTCCTGGGCGGTCCGCATCACATTCAGGGTGCCCCCGATACGGGCGCTGGCCTCGCTGAGCAGGGCCAGGCGCTCCCGGGCCCGCCATCTGTCGGTGACGTCCATGCCCATGTAGCACACGCCCAGCGTTTTGCCGTCGGGGTCGTCGAGCCGAAAGAAGGAGGTGGAGTAGGCGTGTTCCTGGTGCGGGTCCGCCCAGGTCCAGCCCCGGTACTCGTAGTCGATGACCGGTACGCCGGTCTCCAGCACCCGTCGCATCTGCGCTTCGAGCGCGTCGGTGTTCAGGCCCGGCAACGAGTCCGACATGCGGCGCCCGAGCCGCTCGGCGCGCGGCACACCGCCGTAGCGCTCCAGGGTGTCGTTCATCCACACATACCGCAGGTCCGGGCTGAGCACGGCCATGCCGAGCGGGGAGCGGGTGAGGAAACCCTCCAGCACCTCCCCGCTGACCGCCCAGGTCGGCGCCTTCGACACGTCGATCGCCGATACGAGCCAGGCCTTGCGGTCGCCGGTGTCGGACATCGCGGTCACCCGCAGCCCGACCTCGAGACGGCGGCCGTCACGGTGCCGGGCGCCCACCAGGCCGCCCCAGCTCTCCCGGATCTCGCACTCATCGGCGACCTCGGCCGCCCGTGACGCGTCTTCGGGCTGTGCCAGCAACGTGGCGGCGGAGCGGTCGAGGACCTCCGCCGCGCCGTATCCCAGGAGCCGCTCAGCGGCCTCCGTCCAGCCGATGACCGTGCCTTTCGCGTCGATCACCGCAGCAGCCACATTCGCCATCTCGAACGGTCCATGCGTTCCGTCCGGTGTTACCTCCTTGGGGAACATCATGACAGCCGTCCCATCTGGCGGATGGCATATGGGACATTCTAGTGCGTACCGCCCGGCGCTGCCCTCCCCCTCTCGAACCCCTCTCGGACCGCTCCCGGACCTCGCCCTCCTCCCGGCCCCCGCCCTACTCCTGGCCCTCGCCGGTGGTGAGTCGGGCGATCATCAGCGCCACCAGGATGATCGCGCCGTAGATGGCCTGGATCCAGAAGGACGACACCTGCGCCAGGGTGAGCAGGTTCTCCAGCATGCCCAGCAGCAGGACCCCGAGCAACGCCCCGGCCAGGGATCCCTTGCCGCCGTTCAAGCTGATGCCGCCGATGACAGCGGCCGCGAACACGGTGAAGATCAGGCCCTGTCCCTGATTGGCGTTGATCGCCCCGACCCGTCCGGCGATCACCAGACCGGCCAGCGCGGCCAGCGTCCCGCCGATGACCAGAACGCCCCAGGCCACCCGGTCGACGCGGATGCCCGCCGCCCGCGCGGCGGAGGCGTTGCCGCCCACCGCGTACACCGCGCGTCCCAGCCGGTGGTAGCGCAGCGCCCACCCGGCGACAGCGAAAGCGGCACCGGTCGCCCACACGGAGACGGGGACGCCGAGCCAGTTGTCGGACCCGAGGGCGAAGAACGCGGCGGGGGCGTCGAACAAGGTCTTGCCGGACACCATGCCGACCAGGACTCCGCGCAGCACGATATTCATCGCCAGGGTCACGATGAAGCCGTTGAGCTGGAGCTTGACGATCAGCAGACCGTTCACGGCCCCGATCAGCGCCCCGGTGAGCGGAATGATCAGCAGGCCGAACCAGGTGGGCAGCTCGCTGCCGAAACCCGCCGAGGCGGCCGGGATCACGGCCATGAAGCCGAGGGCCGGGGCGAGCCCCGCGATCGACTCCAGCGAGAGGTCCATCTTGCCGCTGATCAGGATCATCGCCTCGGCGAGCACCAGCAGTCCGAGTGCCGAGGAGGCGCTGAGCACATTGAGCAGGTTGTCCCGCTCGAGGAAGCTGTCGTTGCTGACCGCACCGATGACCAGCAGCAGCAGCACCGCGGGCAGCAGCGCCAGGTCGCGGATCCGGCCCAGGGCGATCGTGCGGACGGGGTGGCGGAGCGCTCTGTCCGGCCCGCCACCGGGCCCCGGGCCGTTCGGCGCGGTGTCATTCATGGCCGGTGCCGACCCCTTCGACCGAGGCCACCAGTTCTTCGTCGGTCCAGCCGGCGGGGTACTCGGCGGCGAGCGCGCCGTTGAACATCACCAGGACGCGGTCGCAGGTCCGCAGGTCCGCCAGCTCGTCGGAGACGACGAGCGCCGCGCGTCCCGCGGCCCTGGCTCGGTCGACGACCGACAGCAACGCCCGCTTGGATCTCACGTCGACACCCGCCGTCGGATTGATGAGCACGAGTACCCCCGGGTCGGTGGCCAGCGCCCGGCCCATGACGACCTTCTGCTGGTTACCGCCCGACAGGTCCTTGACCGGCTGGTCCGGGCCGGTCGTGGTGATGTCGAGAGCGGTGATCGTCCGCCGGGCGAAGGCGTCCCGGGCCCGGCGCGAGATCACACCCAGCCGCCCCAGCCGGTCCATGACGGTCATGGAGGCGTTCTCGGCCACCGACAGCTGCGGTACCAGCCCTTCGTGGTGCCGGTCGCGCGGCACGCACCCCACGCCCGCCGCGAGCGCCGAGGGGACGCTGCCCGGCCGCGTCGGACGGCCGAGAATCTCGATGCGCCCGCTGTCGGGCCGGTACAGCCCGGCCAGCGCCTCGGCGACCTGATGGCTCCCGGAGCCCGCGAGCCCGGCCAGCCCCACCGTCTCCCCGGACCGGACGGTGAAGCTGACGTCGGTGAAATGCGGTGCGTTCAGCCGGTGCACCCGTACGGCCACGGGCGCGTCCGCCGGCCGCGACCGGACGCGGCCGGAGTCGGGGACCGCACCCGTGCCCCGCTCTCCGGTCATCGCCTGGACGAGTTGGGTCCTGCCCAGCTCTCCCACCGGTGCCGTGGTGATCCAGCGGGCGTCCCGCAGGACGGTGACGACCTGGCAGACGGCGTAGACCTCCTCCAGATGATGGGAGATGTAGAGAAAGGTGATCCCGGCCCGCTGCAACCGCCGGACATGGGTGAACAGGCGGTCGATCGCCCGGCTGTCCAGCTGGGCGGTCGGCTCGTCCAGAATGATGAACCGGGTTCCGCGCGAGATCGACCGTGCGATCTCCACCAACTTGGCGTCCCCGACGGTGAGCCCGCCGGCCGGCACGTTCTCGTCGACCTCCACCCCCCATTCGTCCAGCAGGTCGCGGGCCGCCGAGCGCATCCGCCGCCAGCTGATCACCCGGCCGCGAACCGTGGGTTGCCGGTTGACGTACAGGTTCTCCGCGACGGTGAGGTCAGGGATGATCGTCGACTGCTGGTAGACGCAGGCGACCCGCCGCTGCCACGCCTCACGGTCCGCCGGGCCGGGGGCGGGTTCACCGTCGAACAGGACCACACCGTGGTCCGGCCGCTGCAGTCCGGTCAGGATGGCCACCAGGGTCGACTTGCCGGCCCCGTTACGGCCGACCAGGGCGTGCGACTCACCGGCCCGGACGGCGATCCCCACGTCGTCCAGGGCCACGGTGGGCCCGTAGCGTTTACGGATCCCGTGGGCCTCGGCCACCGCGCGGCGGCCTGCGTCGTCGGCGCGGGGTTCGGTCAGTGGCGTCTGGTTCATCGCGGTCTCGCTTCCTGGATGCCCGGGGAGACGGTCTGCCGGGTCTCAGGAGCTCTTGCCGATCCGGTTGCCCCACAGCGACGGGTCGTCGACGTTGCCCTTGGTCACCAGGGGCGCCGGGAGCTGGTCCTCCAGGATTCCGCTGGGCAGCCGGACGATGGTGCTGTCGTGGCCGGTCGGGCCCGGGTGGAAGGTCTGGCCCTGCATCGCCCGCTTGATGTAGAAGATGCCGTACTTGGCGTACAGGTCGGCCGGCTGGGAGACGGTCGCGTCGATCAGGCCCTTGCGGATCGCGTCCAGCTCCTGCGGGATGCCGTCATTCGAGACGATCACGATGTGCCTGGGATCACCGGCCGCCACCAGCGCGTTGTGCCGCCGCAGCGTGCTCAGCGCGGGGGCCAGATACACGCCGCCGGCCTGTAGGTAGATGCCCTTGACGTCGGGGTTGGCGGTGTACAGCGCCTCCAGGCCGGCCGCCGCCTTCTCCGCGTTCCAGGCGGCGGGAATGTCCAGCACCTTGATGCCTCGGTAGTTCTTCTTGATGCACGCGCTGAACGCCTCGGACCGGTCCCGCCCGTTGACCGACGCCAAATCGCCCTGGATCTGTACGACCTTGCCCGTCTTCACCGCGTCGCCGATCTGCCGGCAGGCCTTCTCGCCGTAGGCACGGTTGTCGGCCCTGACCACCATCGCGACCTTGCCCTTGTCCGGCGCCACATCGACGGCGACCACCGGCACGCCCTTGCGCTGCGCCGCGTTCAGCCCGGCGACGATCGCCGCGGAGTCCAGCGGCGAGACGACCAGGCCCTTCGCGTTCTGGGCGAGCAGATTCTGGATGTCGGTGATCTGTTTGCTCGGATCGGAGTCGGAGTTCACCGTCTGAAGCAGGCGGACGTCCTGCGCGGCGGCCTGCTGGGGGACGTAGGAGTTGTACGACTCCCAGAACGGTGAGGTGAGCAGCGGCAGGACCACCCCGACCTTGCCCGAAGCGGTGCCGGTGGTGCTGCTCGTGCCCCCACCGCAGGCGGTGACGGCCGGCCCGCAGCCGAGTGCGAGGGCTGTTCCGACAGCGGCGATGCGTCGCTTCATGTGCTCGGCTCCGAGTCAGTGGTCAGCGGGGGCGCGTCGGCCGGGGCCTGCCAGGCGGCGCCGCCGGGGTACGCGTACGCGGCGAGCGACTCGGGCCGCATCGCCGAGCTGAAGCCGGGGGCGGTCGGGGCTGCGTACCGCCCCCTGACGATCACCACCGGGTCGAGGAAGTGCTCGTGCAGATGATCCACATACTCGATGACCCGGTCCTGGAGGGTGCCGGAGACCGCCAGATAGTCGAACATCGCCAGATGCTGGACGAGCTCGCACAGGCCCACCCCGCCCGCGTGCGGACACACCGGGATCCCGAACTTGGCCGCGAGCAGCAGGATCGCCAGGTTCTCGTTGACTCCCCCGACCCGGCAGGCGTCCAACTGCAGGAAGTCGATCGCGTGCGCCTGGAGCAGTTGCTTGAACACCACCCGGTTGTGCACATGTTCGCCCGTCGCCACCCGCACCGGCGCCACCTCCCGGCGGATCGCGGCGAGACCGAGAATCTCGTCCGGGCTGGTCGGCTCCTCGATCCAGTACGGGTCGAACTCCGCCAGTCGCCGGATCCACCCCACCGCCTCGGCGACTCCCCAGCGCTGATTGGCGTCCAGCCCCATCCGCACTCGGGGGCCGATGACCCCCCGCGCGGTACGGCACCGCCGCACATCGTCGTCCAGATCGGCGCCGACCTTGAGTTTGATCTGCCTGAACCCGCTGTCCACGGCCTCCCGGGCCAACCCGGCGACCTTGTCGTCCGAATAACCGAGCCAGCCAGGAGACGTGGCATACGCCGGATACCCCTCGGCGAGCAGAAGCGCCTCCCGCTCCCCCATCCCGCCCCGCGCCCGCCACAGGATTCCCAGCGCCTCATCGGGGGTCAGCGCCTCCTCCATGTAACGGAAGTCGAGCAACGCGACCACCTGCTCGGGCGCAAGGTCGGCCAGCAGCTTCCACAGGGGTTTCCGCTCCCGTTTCGCGTACAGATCCCATACGGCGTTGACCACGGCGCCGATGGCCATGTGCACCACGCCCTTCTCCGGCCCCAGCCATCGCAACTGGCTGTCGCCGACGAGCGAGCGGGAGAATCCCCCGAGGTCGGACAGGACCTCTCCCAGCCGCAGCCCCACCACATGCGGGCGCAGCGCGTTGATCGCCGCCACCTCGACCTCGTTGCCCCGGCCGATGGTGAAGCAGAACCCGTGCCCCTCCAGCCCGTCCCCGACATCGGTGCGGATGATCACGTATGACGCCGAGTAGTCCGGATCGGGATTCATCGCGTCCGACCCTTCGAGCCGACGCGATGTGGGAAACCGGATGTCGTGGGCGTCCAGCGCCGTGATCCGCCCCCGTGTCGGGTGGGGCCTCATGGCAGGCGGCTCATCGGCGTCATCGGGAGGACTCCAGAGAATCAGGCCTGACGGCAAGCTCGGACACCCAGATGAGTATATATCGCCCAAAAGCCGCGGTCCGCGTATGACGTGCGGGGCGTGCGCCGGGGCCCGACCCGCTCTACCGACGAAATCCGCCCGTTCCTTCCTCGCCCACTCCCCTAGGCTCTGGCCTGCGGTTCGCTGGGAGTCGCAGGGAGAGGGGAGTTCCCGTCATGGGTGGGTCGGTCAGCGCTGTCAGCAGTAACGGGGTGTACTCCTTCACCAAGCCCAATCGCGACAGCGTCACGCTGCTCGCCGGGCTGGGCGTGGAGGGGGACGTGCACTCCGGGGTCACGGTGAAGCACCGGTCGCGGGTGAAGCAGGATCCCACGCAGCCGAATCTGCGGCAGGTCCACCTCATTCACGAGGAGCTGTTCGAGGAGGTGCGGGCGGCCGGGTTCGAGGTGACGGCCGGTCAGCTCGGCGAGAACGTGACCACCCGCGGGATCGACCTGCACGCGCTGCCGGTCGGGACGCTGCTGCGGCTGGGCACGGAGGCCGTGGTCGAGGTGACCGGGCTGCGCAACCCCTGCGCGCAGATCGACGACTTCCAGAAGGGCCTGCTGAAGCAGGTCGTCCGCCAGGACGCGAACGGCCGTCCGCAGTTCCGGGCCGGGATCATGAGCGTCGTGCTGAGCGGGGGCACGGTGCGACCCGGGGACTCGATCACGGTCGAGCTGCCGGCCGGGCCGCACCGGCCCCTGGAGCGCGTGTAACCGCTCCCTGCGCCCCCAGTACTACGACTACGCCCTGCGTGGCATTACGCCCTGAACGTCGCGGGGCGTTCCGGGCTCGCCTCCGCCAGTGCCTCGGTGACCGCCTCGACGCCGGCCTGAAGACCGTAGACGGGGGTGTCGGGCTGCTGGCGCCAGGAGTCGTCGATGCCGCCCGTGTCGACGG
This sequence comes from Streptomyces sp. NPDC031474, assembly GCF_055581185.1. NCBI lineage: Bacteria > Bacillati > Actinomycetota > Actinomycetes > Kitasatosporales > Streptomycetaceae > Streptomyces > Streptomyces sp. NPDC031474. Next base: position 81,765 of record NZ_JBVIJX010000011.1, on the reverse strand, counting down.
TGTCGAAGCCGAGCTCGTCGATGAGGGCGCGTACCTTCGCCTTCGCGGCCTCGTCGTCGCCGGCCACCGGGAGCGCCATGCGGTCGGGGTCGCCGGCGGGGAGCGGGCGGTCCAGGATGTCCTGGGCGAAGGTGCCGTTGAAGGCCTTGATCACGGGGTGGCCGATGCGGCGTTCCGTCCAGCGGCTCTCCGTGATGCCCTCGTCCTCGATCTCCGCGATCCGGCCGTCGCGCTGCTGCGGGTAGTAGTTGTTGGTGTCGATGACGGCGACGTCGTCGGCCGCGCCGTCCAGGATGCCGGACGGCAGGTCGGGCACCGCCTTCACCGGGATCGTGATCACCACGACCTCGGCGCCGCGGGCGGCCTCCTGGACGGTGACGGGGGTCGCTCCGGTCTCCTCGGCGAGTTCCGTGAGCGTCTGCGGGCCGCGGGAGTTCGCGACGGAGACGTCGTGGCCGAGGGCGGTGAGGCGCCGGGTGAGGTTGCCGCCGATGTTGCCCGCGCCGATGATGCCGATCTTCATGACAGGCCTTGCCTTCCGGAGTCGATCAGTATCGATGCACATGCATGCGTTCTGATGGCGGCAACCCCGGTCGGCGGCAGGCTATTCCACCCGCACGACAATCTTTCCCGTGTGCGTGTTCGTCTCCATCAGACGGTGGGCGTCCCGGATGCGGTCCAGGCCGTCGAAGACCTCGGCGACGACCGGGCGCAGGGTGCCGTCGGCGAGACCGGAGCCGATGTAGTGGGCGGCGCGGCGACGTCCCTCCGGGTTGCCGGTGACCACGAAGTCGGCGTAGCCGTGCACGGTCAGCGGCCACCGGCGGGGCAGCAGGATGGGCTGCTGGTCCAGCCAGCCGTAGCTGACCAGCGTGCCGTCCGGCACCACCGCCTCGCCCAACGCCGCGAAGCCGGCGCCGCCGATCGCGTCGAAGACGATGTCGACGCCCTGCCCTCCGGTCAGCCGCCGGGTCTCCTTGACCACGTCCTCGTCGTCGCTGACGATGACGTGCTCCGCGCCCAGGTCGTACAGGCGCCGCCGCTTGGCCTCGGTACGGGTGGTGACGATCGGGACGGCGCCGGCCCGGCGGGCGACCTGGATCGCGGCCGTGCCCGCCCCGCTGGACGCGCCGGTGATCAGGACGTGGTCGCCGGGGCGCATCCCGGCCCGTTCGACCAGGGCGCCGTAGGCGGTCGTATAGGTCAGCCAGACGGCGGCGGCGGTGACGGGGTCGGCGCCGGCGGGACGCGCCACGAGCGAGGTCTCGGGCAGCAGGACCCGGTCGCCGTAGACGCCGTGGACACCGAGGTCGAAGTTGCCCGCCGACAGCACCGGGTCGCCGGGCGCGAAGCCGGTCACCCCCTCGCCGACCGCCTCGACCTCGCCGGCCGCCTCGTAGCCGTTGCGGGAGCCGGGCAGGGTGGGCTGGTAGAAGTAGCCGCCCGAGCGGAAGAGGGCCTCGGCCCGGTTGAGCGCCAGCGCCTCGACACGGACGAGCACCTCCCCGGGGCCGGGCGCGGGCAGCTCCACCTCCTCGACGGTCAGGACGTCGGGGCCGCCGATCTCGTGAAAGAGCACTGCCCGAGCGGGAGTTGACGAGGCATTCGACGGGGAATTCGTTGAAGAAGTTGTCATGCCGTCGACGCTAGGGCGGTGGGGCGAGACGATCCATGTCCATCGGTATCGGTTTCCTGTCCGTACGTCTCACTCCCCTCACTCCCCGCGCAAAGGACCTACGGTGTCGGCATGGACGTACTCAGCGACGCCGTGGCCGCGATGCGCAGCGGGCGGCCGCACTCCTCGCGGCGGGACAAGTTCGCCCCCTGGGGTGTCCGGTTCGGGGCCTCGGACGGGGCCGGCTTCCATGTGCTGCTGCGCGGGTCGGCATGGCTGATCCCGGCGACGGGCGAGCCGGTGGCGCTGACGGCCGGGGACGTGGTGTTCCTGGCGCACGGGCACGGACACGCGCTGGCCAGCGGGCTCGACGTGACCGTGGAGGAGGCGCCGGTGGGCCCCGACGGGCGCTGGCTCAAAGAGCCGCCCCAGGAAGCGGAGTCGGGCACCGCGGACACCGTCATGATGTGCGGTGTCTACCAGTTGGACCGCGGCCGGGCCCACCGTTTCCTGGCCGAGCTGCCGGAGGTGGTGCACCTGCCCGCCCGGGTCGGCACGCACCGTTCGCTGCGGGCGGCGGTGGAGCTGCTGGGCATGGAACTGGACGAGCGCAGTCCCGGTTCGGACGCCATCGTGACCGCGCTGCTGGACACTCTGCTGCTGTACATCCTGCGCGCCTGGTGGCAGCAGGAGCGGGGCGCCGGGCGGGCGGCGGGCTGGGCGGCCGCGCTCGCCGACCCGGCGGTCTCGGCGGCCCTGCGCGCGATCCACGGCGACCCGGCCCGCGCGTGGACCGTGGAGGAACTCGGCGCGCAGGGCGGGCTCTCCCGCGCCGCCTTCGCCCGCCGGTTCGCCGCGCTGGTGGGCGAGCCGCCGCTGACGTATCTGACGTGGTGGCGGATGACGACCGCCGGCCGGCTGCTGCGCGCGGACGACGTCCCGATGCGCCAGGTCGCCCAACGCACCGGCTACGCCTCGGAGTTCGCCTTCGCCAAGGCGTTCAAGCGGGAGTACGGGGTGGCCCCGGGCCAGTACCGCCGACGGACCGCCCCGGGGGCGCCCGTGCTACGGGCCTGACGGCCGCCGGCATGGCGAAGGGGGGCGCCCTAGGCGGCGCCCCCCTCTCTGCCTGGACTCAGGTCACTTGCTCAGGTACGTCCAGAACTCGTCGAACGAGAGAACCTTGTCCCCGTTGAGGTCGCGGCTCTTGATGATGGCCTCGGCGACCGACTCGGTGACGTTCCAGTCGCCCTCCTGGGCCAGGGCGGCCTTGAACTCGGCCGCGGTGATGAAGCCGTCACCGTCCGTGTCGATCCGCTGGAACTGCTTGCGCGCTTCTTCGATGTCGGCCACCGATCCGCCCCTCTTCGTCATGCCTTGCGGTCGTACGTTGCTGTCCTACTGACGCAGGTCAGATTAACGGCCCGGGCGAACGCCCGGCGCAGCGGCCGCCCACAGACTCCAGGAGTACCGACCATGGGAACCTTGCGGGAGATTCTCGACGCGGCGGCACGCGGGGCGTTCCCGCCGCCCGACGGCCGCACGACCGTCGTCCCCCAGCCCTCCCCCCGCGACGCGGGCGTCCTCGCGTTCACCGCGCACTCGGTCGTCTTCACGGACGAGGACCCGGGCTGGGTGTACGACGTCCTGCGCGACGTGGACGCCGATCCCCTGTCGGCGTCCATGAACCCGCGCTTCCTGGCCGCTCTGATGGAGCGCACGGGGCGTACGGCCGAGACGATCGACGCGATGCTGGTGGCCGCCCCGCTGCCCGGCGAGCCGCCGCTGCCGCTACGGGAGATCGAGGACCGCGGCCATCCCCGGATCCGCTACGCCCGGCGGCGGCGCCACGAGGTGCGCGCCTGGGCGGCGGACGGCGGGATCCTGGTCATGGGGCGCGGCGTGGGCGGCCGGCTGGAGGTGTCGGTCGAGGTCGACGAGACGGTACGACACCGGCGCCTCGGCCGCCGCCTGGTCACCGCCGCCCGCCACCTGGCCACCGAGCCGGTCTGGGCCCAGATCGCCCCCGGAAACGCCCGCAGCACACGGGCGTTCCAGGCGGCGGGCTACACACCGGTGGGCGCGGAGCTCCTGCTGACGGCGCCCGAGGACTCGGTTCAGCGGAAGATGCCGGTGTGGCCGAGTGAGTAGCGGCCGGGCTGGGGGTAGACGGCGAGGCCGTGCGGTCCCCTGCCGACCTTGATGCGGGCGAGCTGGCGGCCGGTGCCGGTGTCGATGGCGTACACCTCGGAGTCGTAGCGCCCGGACAGCCACAGGACCTTGCCGTCCGCCGAGACGCCGCCCATGTCGGGGCTGCCGCCGTCGGGCAGACGCCACTTCTTGGTGAGCGCGTTCTTGGTGAAGTCGAAGACGGAGACGGTGCCCTCGCCGCGGTTGGAGATGTACATCTCGCGGGAGTCGCGGCTGACATACAGCCCGTGGCAGCCCTTGCCGGTGTACAGGAACCGCGGCTTGCCGAAGGTGTCGCCGTCGATGATCCACACCCCGTCGGCCATCATGTCCGCGATGTAGAAGCGTTTGCCGTCGGGGGAGATCTTCACGTCCTGCGGCATGGCGCCCTTGAAGGGCAGTTTCTGCTGTCCGACGACCTTCATCCGCTCGGTGTCGACCTTCAGCAGTTCCCCGCTGAACTCGCAGGACACGATGAAGTACCGCCCGTCGGGGGAGAAGTCGGCGTGGTTGACGCCGTAGCAGGTGACCGGTTCGGTCTTGATCCGCTTCATGGTGTGCGGGTCGCGGAAGACGAGCTCGCGGTCGAGGGAGGCCATGACGACGGCGTACCGGCCGTTGGGCGTGAAGTAGAGGTTGTACGGGTCGTGCACCTCGACCGACCGGCCGGTCTTCCCGGTCTTCGGATCGATGGGGGTGAGGGTGTGTCCTCGGTCGTTGTTGACCCACAGCGTCTTCAGGTCCCAGGACGGCACGACGTGCTGCGGCTGGCGGCCGACGTGGAGGGTGTCGATCACCTCGTAGGTCTTCGGGTCGATGACGGAGACGGTGTCGGACTCGGTGTTGGGGACGTAGACCCGGGACGGGAAGTCCTTGACGACCGGGGAGAGTTTGTTCGGGCGGTCGGCGGCGTAGACGTCCTTGGGATCCAGCACGGGCGGCATGCCGGGCAGCCCGTCGACGACCGGTTTGCGCGGCTTTTTTGGTGCCGGGGCGGCCGCTTTGGTGGCCCGGTCCGTGCCGGCCCGGTCGGCGCCGTCCTTGCCGTCGGCGCCGCAGGCGGCGAGGACGGCGAGTGCGGCGCCGGCCAGCAGGGTGCTTGTGACGAGGTTGCGGTGCATCAGCCGATCAGCTCCGTGGTGGTGACCGCGCGCAGTCCGCGGTGGTCGAGTTCGTCCAGGACGGCGGGGAGCGCGGCGACCGTGTCCGCGTACCCGAAGTGCAGGCTTACGACGGACCCGTCCCGGACGGCGTCGAGGACGTTGCGGGCGACGGCGGGGGCGCCGGGCGAGGTGAAGTCGAGGGAGTCGACGTCGTAGGAGAGGACGTGCGGGTAGCCGGCGCGGCGGGCCAGCGTCTCGACGAGCGGGGAGGCGCGGGCGGTGCGGGAGGGGCGGAACCAGGTTCCGATGGATCCGGTGAGCCTGCGCAGCCGTTCGGCGCAGCCGGTGATCTCGGCCGCCGCGTCCGTCTCGGACATGGCGTTGATGTCCAGGTGGCGCTGGGTGTGGTTGCCGAGGTCGTGCCCGCCGTCGAGGATGCGGCGGGCGAGGTCGGGGTGTTCGTCGAGCCAGCTTCCGACGGCCAGTACGGTGACCCGCGCCCCCTGTCGCTCGGCCTCCCCGAGCAGGGCCCGGGCGACGGAGGGTTCCCCCTGCCCGTGGAAGGTGAGGGCGACCCGGGGCCGGTCCCGGGGCCCGTGGGCGATCTGGACGGGCTGCCCGGGGTAGGCGCGGGGGGCGGGGGCGGGTCTCGCGGAAGCGGGGCCTGCGGAGGCCGGGGGCGTGGGGGCGGGGGTCGCGGAGGTGGGGGCAGGGTGGGCGGCGACGGCGCCGGAGGCGGACCCGGTGGGCGAGCACGCGGCCGCGAACGCACCCCCGGCGACGAGCCCGGCGCCCGCCCACAGCACGGAACGACGGTCGGATGTGGTCACCCGCACCATTTAAGGGGTGAAATGCGGCAATTCCGGCGATTGACGCAACGGCGGCCCGTACAACCAGCTCATCCGGCGCCTGCGGACGCGGCCGGCGTCGCGGCCGGCGCCACCGTCTACCGGTCGGCGACCCGCATCTCGAACCACGTCGTCTTCCCCCGCGGTAACAGGTCCACGCCCCACCGGTCGGACAGCTTGTCGACGAGGAACAGTCCCCGCCCGCTGACGTCCAACTCCTGGACCGGCATCAGACAGGGCAGCCCCCGGGAGGGATCGCGGACCTCGACGCGGATCCAGCCGCGTCGGCGCCGCATCCGCAGCCCGAAGGCGCGGGCGCCGGTGTGCCGTACGGCGTTGCCGACGAGTTCGGAGACGAGGAGGACCGCATCCTCCGTCATCTTGGGGGTCAGTCCCCAGTGGCGCAGGACGACGACCTGGGCCAGTCGGCGGGCCGCGGCGGCGGACTCCGGGCGGGACGGCAGCTGGACCTCGCCCTCCGTCGGGTTGCCGAACAACTCCAGCGCCCTGAGCGCCCGTTCGTCCTCGACCGCAGGCGACCAGCGCGCCGCGGTCGCACGGCCCTGTCCCCGCGGCTGTTCGATGCCCTCCAGCCCCGCCATGCCCCCATCATGGCCGCCCGGAGTCCCCTACGGAGGCGTTCCGACGGAATACGCCCCCCGGAACCTACCATTCCGCACGTTTCGACCGGCATATGCCAGAGGCAGCTCGTTCCCCACCAAACCCCCACCAACCTGCGATGACGGCCCATCCGGGGGCAATCGCCGGGCTTCCTCGACAGGGCAGCCTTAAGGTCACCTTAAGGTTTCCATAAACCGCCCCATCGAGGGACCCGGATGAGACGGCCCGTCAATTGCAAGCGATTTCAGGAGATGCCGAAGGAGACGTCCCTCACAGGAACTTGGCCTTCCCGGGGCCTTCCTCCACGAAGCTGCGCATGCCGATCTCGCGGTCGGCGGTCGCGAACAGGCCCGCGAACCAGTTGCGTTCGACCGCCAGACCCGTCTCGATGTCCGTGTCCAGACCGGTGTCGATCGACTCCTTCGCGGCGCGCAGCGCGATCGCCGGACCCTGCGCCAGCTTCGCCGCCCAGGCATGCGCCTCCGTGTACACGTCGGCCGCGGGCACCACCCGGTCCACCAGACCCAGCGTCAGCGCCTCGTCGGCCTTCACCATCCGGCCCGTGAAGACGAGGTCCTTGGCCTTGGAGGGGCCGATCAGCCGGGCCAGGCGCTGGGTGCCGCCGGCGCCGGGGATCAGCCCGAGCAGGATCTCCGGCTGGCCCAGCTTGGCGTTGTCCCCGGCGATACGGAAGTCCGCGCACAGCGCGAGTTCGCAGCCGCCGCCCAGCGCGTATCCGGTGACGGCCGCCACGACCGGCTTGGGGATGCGGGCCACCGCCGTGAAGGACTCCTGCAGGGCGCGGGCGCGCAGGACCATCGCGGTGTGGTCCATCTCCTGCATCTCCTTGATGTCCGCGCCCGCCGCGAACACCTTCTCGCCGCCGTACACGACGACCGCGCGTACGTCGTCACGGCGGCCCGCCTCCTCGGCGAGCTCCTTGAGCCGGTCCTGGGTGGCGATGTCCAGCGCGTTCATGGGCGGGCGGTCGAGGCGGATGGTGCCGACGCCTTCGGCGACTTCGAGATTCACGGTCATGGCAGCAGGTTAACCACCACTAACGACAACGGGTCCGGTGCCGTGCGTCACAGGACGTACGGCACCGGACCCGTTCACCGGACCCGGAAAAAGAGGGACGGTTACTTCTTCCACTCCGACCAGGGGATGTTCCAGCCGTTGAGGCCGTTGGCCGGGTCGACCGTCGGGTCGGTGGAGTTCCGCACGGTCACCACGTCGCCGACCATCGAGTGGTTGAAGAACCAGGCGGCCGCCACGGAGCTGTCGTAGCCGCCGCGCACGTCCCGCAGGCCGATGCAGCCGTGGCTGGCGTTGTAGTTGCCGAAGGCGTCGCCGCCCCAGTAGTTGCCGTGCACGAAGGTGCCGGAGTTGGTCAGGCGGATGGCGTGCGGGACGTCCTTGATGTCGTACTCGCCGTCGTAGCCGACGGTGTCGCCGTTCATCCGGGTCACGGTGAACTTCTCGCTCATCACCATCTGGCCGTTCCAGGTCGCGTAGCCGGGCTTGCCGGTGGTGACCGGGATGGTCTTGACGACCTTGCCCTCCTGCATGACCTTCATCGTGTGCTTCTTGGCGTCCACGATGGACACCTGGTTGCGGCCGATGGTGAAGGACACCGTCTTGGACTGCTTGCCGTAGACGCCCTTGCGGCCCTCGACGCCGTCGAGGTTCAGCTGGACGGTCACCTTGGTGCCGGCCTTCCAGTACCTCTCCGGGCGGAAGTCCAGGCGGTCGTTGCCGAACCAGTGGCCCTCGACCTCGACGGCCGGCACGGTCGTGATCTTGATGGCCTTCTCGACGTCGGCCGGCTTGGTGATGCCGCGCGTGAAGTTGACCGAGAACGGCATGCCGACGCCGACCGTCGAGCCGTCCTCGGGCGTGAAGTTGCCGACGAAGGTGTTCTGCGGGCTCAGCGTGGTGAAGGACGAGTCCTCGGCGGCCGTCCGGCCCTCCGTGTCCTTGGCGACCGCGTGGACCTGGTACGCGGTGGACGCGGCCAGGTGGGTGGCGGGCGTCCAGCCGGCTCCGTCGGCCGAGATCGCGCCGTCGATCTTCCGGCCCTTGGTGTCCTTGACCGTCACCTCGGTCAGCTTGCCCTTGGCGGCGGTGACCTTCAGCGTGCCGCTGGTGTCGACGTCCTTGGCCCCGGTCTTCGGGGCGATCGTGACGACCGCCTCCGACTGCTTGCTCTCGGCGGCGGCGGAAGCCCCCTTGCCGCCCGCGTCCTTGGCGTCGGACCCGGAGTCCGATTTCCCACCGCCGCCGCACGCCGTGACGGCCAGCAGCAGGCCTCCGGCGATCAGCGCCAGCCGCTTGTCGCGGCCACGCGGGCGCCCCCCAACCGACGCCCCCGATATCGGTCGCACGTTCAAAGTCGTTCTCCCCACTCCCCCGGGCCCGACCGGACCCGCACCGCGACGCGTCCCCCGCGTTCGCCGCATATTAACCACAAGGTCAACGGCCTGGACGGGCCAAGATTGTCACCGTTCAGTCCCAACTAGTGCCTGTGCGGCCGATCGGGTCGCAGGACATCGACGGGACTGTTCTGCGCCGGTGAGCGGGGTGTGGCGCGTGCAGCTGCAAGGCGGAGGAGGGCGGCGACGCGGAGCGTCGGCAACCGACGACAACGCCGCAGATGTGCGTGCCACACCCCGCGTCAGCGGCATGATCGGCCGAACAGGTACTAGGACCGCGGGAACGGGGGGAAGGTTGCACCGGGAACGAGGTCATTTCCACGAGGTCATTTCACGGCGCTGCCGGCGATCCACTCCTTCCAGGTCAGGTTCCAGCCGCCGAGTCCGTTGTCGGGGGCGACCTGCTTGTCCTTGCTGTGGACGACCTCGATGACGTCCCCGACGAGGCTGCGGTCGAAGAACCAGCCCGCGGGCGTGTCCGAGCTGCCGCCCTTGGTGTCCCTGAGCCCCACGCAGCCGTGGCTGACGTTGGCGTTGCCGAAGACGTCCTCCTCGGCCCAGTAGTTGCCGTGCAGGAAGGTGCCGGAGTTGGTCAGCCGCATGGCGTGCGGCACGTCCGGGATGTCGTACTCGCCCTTGCCGTTCGCCTTCTTGAAGCCGACGGTGGCGCCGTTCATCCGGGTCAGTTCCAGCATTTCGGTCACCACCATCTTGCCGTTGTAGGTGGTGTTCTTCGGCGCCCCGGCGGTGATCGGCACGGTGGTCAGCAGTTCGCCGTCGCGCCGCACCTGCATGGTGTGCCTGGCCGCGTCGACCAGGGAGACCTGGCTGCGCCCCACGGTGAACGAGAACGACTTGCGCTGCAGCCCGTAGACACCGGGCGCCCCCTCGACATCGCGCAGGCCGAGCGCGACGGTGACGCGGGTGCCGGGCGCCCAGTACCGCTCGGGGCGGAAGTCCAGGCGGGTGGCGCCGAACCAGTGCGGCCGGACCTCCACCGCCGGCTCGGCCGTGACCCGTACGGCGCGTTCGACCGCGGCCCGGTTCTCGATCTCCCGGTTGAACTCCAGCGAGACGATCATGCCGGTGCCGACGACGGCGCGGTTGTCGGGGGTGACGTAGCCGATGAAGCGCTCCCCGGGGACGTAGGTGGTGAACGTGGTGTGCCGGGCCGAGCGGTTGCCGTCGCCGTCCACCGCCACGACGTCGACGGTGTAGCGGGCGGCGAGCCCGAGCCGGTCGTCGTCCGGCCGCCAGCTCAGCCCGTCCGCGGCGACCTTGCCCGGCACCTCGGCCTCCTGCGCGTCCTGCGAGCGGACGACCTTCACCGACTCCAGCCGCCCGTCGGGCACCCGCACCCGCAGCCCCTCCCCCGGCCGCACGCCCTTGGCGCCGTCCGCCGGGGTGACGCGGATGACGTCCTCGGGGGCCGGGGGTTTGCCGAGCATCCGGTCGATGCCGCTCCGGCTGTCTCCGCCGGTACAGCCGGCGGCCCCGGCCAGTAGTCCTGCCCATGTCAGTACGGCGGCCAGTGCGACCCCTGCGCGCCGTGCGCGCCCATGTACGTGCCTCACGGGGTGCCCAACGACCGGGCACGCTCCGGGGAAACGTGAGTGCGAGGGCCGCTCTGGGCAGAAATGGGGGGAGGACGACGTCACGGGGAGCCGCGGCGGGACACCGCGCGCTCTTCGCCCACGTCGTTCCATGAGCCGCGGGAGGCGAGCCGGTGTCCAGCGCAGCCGAGCAGGAGGCGGTGGCGGCGAAGCGCGCCGCGCCGGACACCGTCGTGAACGGTGCGTCGCGCAAGGTGCCGGGCCCACCCGTGCGGCCGGGCGCGCCCACCCCGCTGGGCGCCCGCTTCCGGGTCGGCCCGGACGGCGTCGCGGGCACCAACTTCGCGCTGTGGGCGGGGGGCGCGGAGGCGGTCGAGCTGTGCCTGTTCGACGAGACGGGACGGGAGACCCGCGCCCCGCTCACCGAGCTCACCCACGAGATCTGGCACGGCTTCGTGCCGGGGGTGATGCCGGGCCAGCGCTACGGCTTCCGGGTGCACGGCCGCTGGGACCCGTGGACCGGCGGCCGCTGGAACCCGGCGAAGCTGCTCCTGGACCCGTACGCCCGCGCGGTGGACGGCGAGTTCAGGCTGCCGCCGGAGGTGTACGGGCACGTCCGGGACTGGCCCCAGCAGCAGGTCGCCGACACCGTCCGCGACGAACGGGACTCGGCGCCGCACGTCCCGAAGGGTGTCGTCGTGCACGATGACGACGACTGGGCCGACGACCGCCGTCCGAAGACCCCCTGGGCGGACTCGGTCATCTACGAGCTCCATGTGCGGGGCTTCACGCGACGGCACCCGGGGATTCCGGAGCACCTGCGCGGCACGTACGCCGGACTGGCCCATCCGGCGGCCGTCGACCACCTGGTGAGGCTGGGCGTGACGGCGGTGGAGCTGCTGCCGGTCCACCAGTTCGCCCACGAGGACCATCTGCTGCGCCGCGGCCTGAAGAACTACTGGGGCTACAACTCGATCGGCTACTTCGCCCCGCACGCCGCCTACTCGGCCGCCGGGACGACGGGGCAGCAGGTCGGCGAGTTCAAGCGGATGGTGCGCGCGCTGCACGCGGCCGGGATCGAGGTCATCCTCGACGTCGTCTACAACCACACGGCGGAGGCCGGCGAGCTGGGCCCGACGCTGTCGCTGAAGGGCATCGACAACCGCGGCTACTACCGCCTCCAGTCGGACGCCCGCCGCTACGCCGACTACACGGGCTGCGGAAACACCCTGCACGTCGTCCAGCCCCATGTCCTGAGGCTGATCACCGACTCGCTGCGCTACTGGGTGACGGAGATGGGCGTGGACGGCTTCCGCTTCGACCTCGCCGCGGCGCTGGCCCGCTCCATGCACGACGTCGACATGCTGTCCCCGTTCCTCGCGGTGATCGCGCAGGACCCGGTGCTACGGCGGGTGAAGCTGATCGCGGAACCCTGGGACGTGGGCTCGGGCGGCTACCAGGTCGGCTCCTTCCCGCCCCTGTGGACGGAGTGGAACGACCGCTACCGCGACGCCGTACGCGACTTCTGGCGGCACGCGCTGCCGGACGTACGGGAGATGGGCTACCGCCTGTCGGGTTCCAGCGACCTGTACGCGTGGGGCGGCCGGCGCCCGTACGCCTCGGTCAACTTCGTGACGGCGCACGACGGCTTCACCCTCCGCGACCTGGTGTCCTACGAGCGCAAGCACAACGAGGCCAACGGCGAGGGCAACCGGGACGGCACGAACGACAACCGCTCCTTCAACTGCGGGGCCGAGGGCGACACCGCCGACGAGCGCGTACTCGCCCTGCGGCGACGGCAGTTGAGGAACCTGCTGACGACCCTGCTGCTGTCGACGGGCGTGCCGATGCTGGTCGCGGGCGACGAGCTCGGGCGCACCCAGCAGGGCAACAACAACGCCTACTGCCAGGACAACGAGACCAGTTGGCTGGACTGGGGCCTGCTGGAGGACCCCGGCTGGCGAGCGCTCTTCGACCTCACGTCCCGGCTGATCGCCCTGCGCCACCGGCACCCGGTGCTGCGCCGCCGGGCCTTCTTCTCCGGGCGGGCGCACTCGGCGGACGGGCTGCGGGACCTGGCCTGGTTCACGGAGCGGGGGACGGAGATGACGGAGGGCGACTGGTACGCCCCCGCCGCGACCCTCGGCATGTACCTCTCCGGGCGGGACATCCCCGGCCGCGACGAACAGGGCGCGCCGATCACCGACGACAGCTTTCTCGCCGTCCTGCACGCCGGTGACACTCCGGTGGACTTCGTCCTGCCGGGGCCGCCGTGGGCGGAGCGGTACGAGGTGGTCGTCGACACGTCGAGCGAGGAGCAGGGGGAGGCGCCGGGGGTGACGCATCCGGCGGGGGTGGCGGTGCCGGTGCCGGGGCGGGCGGTGCTGTTGTTGCGGGTGGTGGGGTGAGGGCGGTGAGTTCAGGAACCGACGCGTCGCGTGCTCACCGCCGGCCCCGGCCCAGGATCCCCCGCTCGTACGCCGTCGCCACCGCTGCCGCGCGGTCGTTGACGCCCAACTTGGCGTACAGATGGGTGAGGTGGGTTTTCACGGTGGCCTCGCTGATGAAGAGCTCGCGGGCGATCTCCCGGTTGGACGTGCCCTTGGCGACCAGGGTGAGGACCTCGTGTTCGCGGGCGGAGAGAGGCTCGGCCGCGGGCGTGCGGGGCGTGCGGACGGCGGAGACCAGGCGGGTGGCCACGGCGGGCGACAGCACCGTACGGCCTTCCGCCGCCGCCCTGACCGCCGTGAACAGCTCGGCCCGGGGGGCGTCCTTCAACAGGTAGCCCGTCGCGCCCGCCTCGATCGCGGGGAGGGTGTCGGAGTCGGTGTCGTAGGTCGTCAGGACCAGGATCTTCGCACGCGCTCCACGACGGGTCAGTTCCCGGATGGCGTCCACTCCGCCGCCGCCCGGCATACGGAGGTCCATCAGGATCACGTCCGGGTCGGCCGTCTGAGCCGTCGCCACCGCCTCCACTCCGTTCGCCGCCTCGCCCACGACCGTGAAGCCGGCGGCGGACTCGAACATGCCGCGCAGACCGTCCCGTACGACGGGATGGTCGTCGACGATCAGCAGGGTGATCAGGGGTGCGTCACTCATGGCGGATCAACGGTACGTGAGCCGACAGCGCCGTGCCCTGCCCCGGCGCGGACTCGACGGTCAGGGCGCCCGCGACGCGTTCGGCGCGGGCCCGCATGCCGTCGAGGCCGAAGCCGCCCGACCGGGTGCGGGGGCGGGTGCGCACGGCGTCGGGGGCGAAGCCGACGCCGTCGTCGCGGATGTCGAGGATGACCTCGTCGCCCAGGTAGGAGAGGGTGACGCCGACCCGGGTCGCCCCGGCGTGCCGCGACGCGTTGGACAGGGCCTCCTGGGCGATGCGCAGCAGGGTGGCGGCGATCTCGTCGTGGAGCTGCGCGGCCGTGCCCGTGATTGTGAACTCGGCGCGTACGCCGGTGCGTTCGCCCCATTCGACGACCGTCTTCTTCAGGGCTTCGGGCAGTCCGTCGTTCTCCAGCGCCACCGGGGCCAGGTTGTGCACGGAGCGACGGGCCTCGCCGAGGCTGTGCCGGGCCAGGTCCGAGGCGCGGGCCAGATGGGTGCGCGCGACGGTCAGGTCGGGTGCGCTCGCCACGACCTGGAGCTGCGCGATGATCCCGGTCAGGCCCTGGGCGATCGTGTCGTGGATCTCGGCGGCCAGCCGCCGGCGCTCATCGGCGACCCCGGCTTCCCGTGCCTGGACGAGGAGTTGGGCGTGAAGCGCTGCGTTCTCGTCGAGTGCCTGCTGCAACGCCGTGTTGGTGCGCTCGAGTTCGGCGATGGTCGCGGTGCGTTCGCGGCCCCGCTGCATCTCCTGCTCGTTGAGATGGGCGATCACCATCTGCAGACCGGAGTTGGCGCCCAGGAGCGCGGCGAAGACGGCCCACTGCACTCCGCTCCCGAACGGCATCCCGCCGGCCTGTGCACCGGCCACGGTGACCGCGCTCGCCAGCAGCCCGAGCCGCTGCCAACGCCTGCCCGGGATCGTCTCGTCGGCGTCCATGTAGCCGGCGGCGGCGTAGAACGCGAAGAACGGGTTGAGCCAGGTGAGGGCGAAGGCGAGGGCCCAGCGGACGACGTAGTACGCCGCCCCGGCCCGGGACGGCGTCCGACGGCGGTCGGGCCCGCCGGGACGGGTGCCGTGCCACCACAGCTGGAGCGCGACCGCGGCGCCGAGCAGGGCCCAGCCGGTGTACCACTCGGCCAGGGGGGCGTGCGGGTCGGCGGTCGCGAGCGCGGGGACGACGCTGATGCCGAGCAGCCCGTACGGCCCCCAGGTGTGGAACTGGTCCCAGCGCCGCTCGATCTGCGTGTCCACCGCGGTCATGTCCCCAGTCTGCACGGCGCCGCCCCTACTCCCAGCGGAACCAGCGACTGGCGGCGCCCGTCAGCAGCAGGATCCACACCACCAGCACGCCGAGGTGGCTCCAGCCCGGCCAGTGCCCGGCCGCCGCCTGGTTCAGGGCCTGCGCGGCCGCCCCGAAGGGGGTGCAGCCGACGATCCGGGCGAGGACATGCGGCATGGTCTGCACCGGCGCCCACACGCCCGCGCAGAACATCGACGGGAAGAACACGGCCGACCCGATCGCGCCCGCGATCTTCGTCGTGCGGGACAACGCCGCCACCACCGATCCGAGAGCCAGGGCGACGAGGACGGCCAGCAGCAGGGCCAGGGCGTATCCGAAGGGCTGCTTCGGCACGGACACGTCGAAGCCGAGCCGCCCGACCACGAGGACGAGCAGCGCCGACGCCAGGGAGGCGCCGCCGTACACCAGCATCTGCGCGGACAGCAGGGTGTCCGGACGTACCGGCGTGGTGGCCATGCGGCGCAGGATGCCGCGCTCGCGGTAGCCGGTGAGGGTCTGCGGCATCGACTGCAGGCCGCCGACGATCAGGCCGAGCAGCACGGCCACCGGGACGTAGACGTCGACCGTGCGCAGCCCGCCGAGGTCGGCCTGGTGCTCCCGGAAGGACGGGATGGAGCCGAGGATCACCAGGAGCAGGGTCGGGAACAGCAGGATCCAGAAGACGGCGCCCGGTTCGCGGCGGAAGAGGCGGACCTCGGTCTTCAGTACGGCGGTGCTCATGCCGCTGCCTCCTTCGTGGCGTCCTTCGTGGCGTCCTTGGTCGCGTCCTTCGTCAGGTCGAGGAACGCGTCGTCGAGCGTGGCGTCGGACACGCGGAGCTGGTGGGCGGTGATGCGGTGGCGGGCGAGGAGGGTGATGACGGCGTTGACCGTCTCGTCCGTGCCGGCGAGCGTGACGCGGCCGTCCTTGTGCTCGATCGAGGCGAGGGCGGGGAGCGCGTTCAGGTCACGGTCGTCGAGGGGTGCGGAGGGCGTGAAACTGATGACGGTCGCCCCGGCCGAACGCCGGATCAGTCCCGCCGGGGTGTCCAGGGCGGCGACCCGCCCCTTGTCGATCACGGCGATCCGGTCGCACAGCCGCTGGGCCTCCTCCATGAAGTGGGTGACCAGCAGGACCGTCACCCCGCCTGTCCGCACGTCCTCGATGAGCTCCCAGGTGTCGCGGCGGGCGCGCGGGTCCAGGCCGGTGGTCAGCTCGTCCAGGACGACGATCCGCGGGTCGCCGATCAGGGCGAGCGCGATGAACAGGCGCTGCTTCTGGCCGCCGGAGAGCTTCGCGAACCGGGTGGACAGCTTCGGGGTCAGACCGAGGCGTTCGGCGAGCGGACGCCAGTCCAGCGGCCTCGGGTAGAAGGAGGCGTACAGCTCCAGAGCCTCCCGGACGGTGAGTTTGGGCTGTAGTTCGCTCTGCTGGAGCTGGGCGCCGAGGGCGCGGGCCACGCGCGCGTGGTCGGCGACGGGGTCGAGTCCGGTGACCCGGACCCGGCCCGCGTCCGGCACGCGCAGACCCTCGACGCACTCGACGGTGGTGGTCTTGCCGGCGCCGTTCGGGCCGAGGATCCCGAAGATTTCGCCCTCCTCGACGGCGAAGGACACGCCGTCGACGACCGCACGGCCGTCGTAGGACTTGCGCAGCTCGGTGACTTCGATGACGGGCATGCCACCAGGGTCGCGGCCGGCGCCGGGCCCGCACATCGGCCGGCTCGCTCGAACGCACATCAGCCGATCGGTGGATACGGCGGCACGACCGTTCCTAAAGACTGAGCGGTAGTGAGTCCTGTTGCCAGGGCTCGTGCTCAGCCGGACGCCCCGAACGGTGTTGGGCGTCCTGGTCTGCCGCGTTCGCTCCGCGTCCGGGCGGCACGGATCGTGTCCGTGGTCCGGGAATGCGGGGGCGGCTTTCCTCACGCCTAGGGGCTCCCGGTCGGGCCTGGACGGTCCGATGCCCGTGCTCATCGCTCTGGTGAGCAGGGGGCGGTGTCGTCCGTCGCCGGATCGGGTGTCCCAGGGCGCGTCTTCCGATCGCCACGGCGGCTGCGTCGTGGCGGGTGGTCGTGCGGTTCTTGCCGGTGAGGGGCTTCTGCCAGTGCTGCGCGCCCCACCGGCTGGTGTAGGCCGGGTCGACGGCGACGACCGTGATGCCGAGTTCGGCGGCCATGGCGACGAGGCGGGCGCGCAGCCTGGCCACGGGCATGCCGGAGACGAGGTGGCGGAACCGCTTCTTGCGGCCGTGTTTCTCGCGGGTGGTCTCGGCGGTGAAGTCCAGGTCCTCGACGGCGATCGCGAGGCCGTGGCGTCTGGCCCAGTGGAGGAGGCGGATGAGGGCGTGGCGGACCTGGGCGTCGCGGTGGTCGGCGGCGCCGGTCAGGTCGTAGCCGAAGCGGCGGGGTTCGCCGACGGGGTTGCCGTGCCGGTCGAGGCGCCAGGCGGCGAGGTGGTCGGCGTTGGTGTCGACGCCGACCATGCCCTTGGCGCGGGCCGTGGCGAGGGGGACGGTCCGCACCGGCGGGATGGTCCAGGAGGCTGTCAGGTACCAGCGCCCGCGCTCGACGTCCTCGTGGATGCGGTAGGCGACGGCCCGGTTCGCCGCCACCCGGTCGCGCCACTGCTCGCCCCGGTGCACGAAGCCGACACGGGCGGTCAGCGTGTACCGGCCGTGCGGGGCGTTGGCCAGGTGCGCCAGCGGCGCGGGCAGCTTGATCGAGACCTCACCGTCCGGACTGACGCGGATCGTCTCGTTGCCGAACCGCTTCCCCGACTCTCCGTCCGCCTGCAGGAAGCGGCGTTCGGCCCGCCACCGCTCGCGCCACTGCTCCTCGGTGAGCCGCGCCGCCTCCAGGTGGTGGCGGGTGTTCAGCAGCCGCTTCCCGCCGCGCACGATGTGCACGCGCCCGGCCTCAAGGTCGGCGCGAGCCGCCTGAAGCCGGTCGGCGAGCACGTGCAGGCGGCGGGTCTTGGCATGCCGCTCCCGCCTGCTGCGGTAGCCGCCCGGAGCCCGCCTGCTGCCCTTCTCCCCGACCGGGAGGGACAGCCGGTGGGCGATCGTGCGCACACCCGCTTCGAGTGTTCGGATGTGCGCGAGCTGGCCGCGCCGGGCCAGCGCCCATTGATCGTGGCTGGCCTTCGTGACCGACCCGGCCCAGCGCGAGGAAGACTCCACCGTGAGGGCACGCTTGCGCTCGGCCCACCGCCCGCCGTCGTGCTCCAGCCCGGCCGTGCAGCGGGCCTTCAGGTCCCGGGAGGCGAGCGCGCCCAGATGGTCGCCGACCAGCCGCAGCACCTCCTCGTCCCCGGCCGTCAGATTCTTGAGCCGGTCACGGACCGCCACACCGGACGGCCCCAGCGCGACGAACGGCGCCGACACCTCCCGCAACCCGCCCATCCCCTCCGCCCCCTCCCCGCCTCGGCCTGAGAACCCCTCACCGCATCCAACGACCACCACCGGCAAAGGTCACCCATTCGACCAAGAAACTCCTGTTCCCCTCTAAGGCCACTGGACCCGCCCCGGCAGCAAGACTCACTTATGCGCGCCAGGACACCCCCATGCGCACTCGATCGCCAGCAGTTCAGAACCCCTCGAACGAACGGCTCGAACACGCAGGTCGTAGGACCAGCGTCCGAGCCCGGTCCGGCCAAAACTCGGTGGGCGTTGTCAGTGCCGGTCCGTAGGCTCGCGGTGATGGCCAGTACACGTGCAACCACCACCCCCGACCGCTCCGCCGTACGCTCCCTGCTGCGTCTGTGGCCGTACGTGCGTCCCGCACGGCTACGGCTGTTCACGGCCGCCTTCGTCGCCGTGCTCGCCTCCTGTACGGGCCTGGTGATCCCGCTCGTCCTGAAGTGGATGGTGGACGGCCCCGTGGCCGACCGGGACACGGCCGGCGTCTGGCTGGGCGCGCTCTGTCTGCTGCTGCTCGGGTTCGCGGAGGCGCTGCTGTTCGGGGCGCGGCGCTGGCTGGTGGCGCGTCCGCTGTCGCACGTCGAGGCGGAGATGCGGGCCGAGTTGTACGCGCGGCTGCAACGGCTGCCGGTGGCGTTCCACGACCGGTGGGCGTCGGGGCAGTTGCTGTCCCGGGCGACGGCCGACCTGGGGCTGCTGCGCATGTTCCTCGCCTTTCCGCTGACGTTCCTGCTGGTCAACGCGGTGACGATCCTTCTCGGGGTCGTCATCATGCTGATCCAGGACTTCACGCTGGGGCTGGTCATCCTCGGGCCGGCCATCCCCGTCGTCGTGATGTGCGTGTACTTCGAGAGCCGGTACGCGGTCGTGGCGCGGCGCGCCCAGGACCAGGTCGGGGACCTGACGACGGTGGTCGAGGAGAGCGTCCTCGGGATCAGGATCATCAAGGGCTTCGGCCGGCACCGCAGCCAGGCGCGGGCCTTCCGGGAACTGTCGTCGACCCTGCGCGGCACCGAACTGGGCAAGGCGCGGCTGCTGGCCACGATCTGGGCCGTGATCGTGACGCTGCCCGAACTGGCGATCGGGGCCGCGCTGGTGCTGGGGGCGGTGCAGGTGGCGGACGGCGAGCTGTCCGCGGGCACCCTGGTCGCCTTTCTGTCCACCGCGCTCGCGCTGCGCTGGCCGGTGGACTCCATCGGGTTCCTGCTGGCGATGAGCCAGGAGGCGGCCACGGCCACGGAGCGGTACTTCGAGGTGATGGACGAACTGCCGGAGGAACCCGGCGGCTTCGGTGACCGTGCGCCCGGGTCCGGGTCCGGGTCCGAGGGCGGCGGCGGGCTGCGGTTCCACGGCGTCACCTTCCGCTACCCCGACGCGGCCCCCGACTCCCGGCCCACCCTCGACGGCGTCGACCTGCACATCCGGCCCGGTGAGTCCATGGCGCTGGTCGGGGCGACCGGCAGCGGGAAGACCACCCTCACGGCACTCGTCCCCCGGTTGCACGAGGTGACGGCCGGGCGCATCACCCTCGACGGCGAGGACATCACCGCGATGCCGCGCGAGGAGCTGCGCGCGCGGGTCGCCGTCGCCTTCGAGGAACCGACCCTGTTCTCCGCGAGCGTCGGGGAGAACGTCCTCATGGGAGCGGACGACCGGGCGGGCGCCTACGAGCTGGAGCGGGCCCTGGAGGTGGCACAGGCCGAGTTCGTGCGCGCGCTGCCGCAGGGCGTCGACACCCAGGTCGGCGAGCAGGGGCTCAGCCTCTCCGGCGGGCAGCGGCAGCGGCTCGCGCTGGCCAGAGCCGTGGTCGGACGGCCCCGGTTCCTCGTCCTCGACGACCCGCTGTCCGCGCTGGACGTGCACACCGAGGCCGCCGTGGAGGCCGCGCTGCGGCAGGTCCTCGCCGACACCACCGCGCTGATCGTGGCCCACCGCCCGTCCACCGTGCTCCTCGCCGACCGCGTCGCCCTGCTGTCCGACGGGCGCGTCACCGCCGTCGGCACCCACCACGAACTGCTGCGCACGAACGCCGAGTACGCCCACCTCATGTCCGGAGACCAGTCCCCCACCCTGTCCGGGGAACAGGAGGCCGACCGCCGATGACCGCCCCCGCCACCGCCTCCCCCGAAGCCGCCGACGACGACCAGGAGGCCCCCCTGCGGGCTTCCGCCGACGACCCCTTCGACCGGGACGTCCTGCCCACCCCGCCCGGCGCCACCCGCGCGCTGCTGCGGTCCCTGCTGGCCCCCATGCGGGCGCGCGTCGCCCTCACCACCCTTCTGCTGCTGCTCCAGCAGGCGGCCGTGCAGGCGGGCCCGCTGCTGGTGGCGTACGCCATCGACCGTGCCGTGCCGGCGTTCCGGGCCGACGACCGAGGGCCGCTGGTCGCGGTGGGCGTCGGCTATCTGCTGTGCGCGCTGGCCTCGGGCGCGCTGCAGTACGCGTTCCTGATCGTCTCCGCCCGCGTCAACCAGGACGTGCTGCTCGACCTGCGCGGTCGGATCTTCCGGCACGCGCAGGCGCTGAGCCTGGACTTCCACGAGCGCTACACCTCGGGCCGGCTCATCTCCCGCTCCACCAGCGACGTGGAGGCCCTGCGCGAGCTCCTCAACGAGGGCCTTCAGGAACTCGTGACGGTCGTGCTGTCCTTCCTGTTCATCTCCGCGATGCTGCTCTGGCTGGATCTGGGCCTGGGCGCCGTCGCGGTGGCGTCGTTCCTGCCGCTGTATCTCCTCGTCCGGAGCTACCGGCGGCGCGCGGGCCGGGTGTTCACCGCCCGGTCCACCGCGATCGCCGCGGTGATCGTGAAGTTCGTGGAGACGATGAACGGCATCCGGCCGGTGCGCGCGTTCCGCCGCGAGGCCGTCAACGAGGCCGGTTTCCGGGTCCTGAACCGGCGGCACGAGCGGCGCAACGGCGACGCCCTGCTGGAGATGGCCCGGTACGTCGTCGGGTCGCGGCTGGTCGCCAACACGGCGGTCGCGGCGATCGTGCTGTGGGGCGCCATGCGGGTCGCGGACGACTCGCTGGAGCTGGGGGTGCTGGCGGCGGCGGTGCTGTATCTGCGGCGGCTGTACGACCCGATCGACCGGCTCGGCATGTTCCTCAACTCCTACCAGTCGGCGGCCGCCTCGCTGGAGAAGATCGCCGGCCTGCTCGCGCAGACGCCGTCCGTGCCGGAGCCGACGGCGCCGAAGGAACTCCCGGCGCTCACCGGCGGACAGCCCGGCCGCAAGGTCGTGTTCGACGGGGTCTCCTTCGGCTACCGCACGGGCGGCGAGGTTCTGCCCCGCTTCGACCTCACCCTCCCCGCCGGGCAGACCGTCGCCGTGGTCGGCTCGACCGGCGCCGGCAAGTCCACGCTGGCCAAGCTGCTCGCCCGCTTCTACGACCCCTCGCAGGGCCGGGTGCTGCTGGACGGGGTCGACCTGCGCGAGCTGCCCGTGCCCGAGCTGCGGCGCGGGGTGGTCATGGTGACGCAGGAGGCGTTCCTGTTCTCCGGCACGGTCGCCGAGAACATCTCCATCGGGCGGCCGGACGCGAGCCGGGAGGACATCGAGCGGGCCGCGAAGGCGATCGGCGCGCACGAGTTCATCAGCTCCCTGCCCGACGGCTACGACACCGACGTCCGCAAGCGCGGCGGCCGTATCTCCGCCGGGCAGCGTCAACTGGTGGCGTTCGCGAGGGCGTTGCTCGCCGATCCGGCGGTGCTGATCCTCGACGAGGCGACCAGCTCGCTCGACGTCCCGGGCGAGCGGGCGGTGCAGGCGGCGATGGCGACGGTGCTGAAGGGCCGTACGGCGGTGGTGATCGCGCACCGGCTGTCGACCGTGGAGATCGCCGACCGGGTCCTGGTCATGGAGCACGGCCGGATCGTGGAGGACGGCAGCCCGGCCGAACTGATCGCGGGCACCGGCCGGTTCGCGGACCTGCACCGTGCCTGGCGGGACAGCCTGGCGTAGGCACTCAGGGGGGCGGGGGGCCGGAAGGACGAGTGGATGATCGACGCGTACGAGGATCCCGGCACGCCCGACTGCCGCGGCGGCTGGGCGTATCTGGCGTGGCTGGTGCGCTGCCAGCCGTGGCGGTCGCTGACGGGGGCGGTGCTGGCCAGCGCCTGGATGGTGCTGATGGCCGTGGAGCCGTACCTGCTGTCGAGAGCGGTGGACGACGGGCTGGAGCCCGGTGACACGGCCGTGCTGGCCGGCTGGACGGCCGCCATGGTCGCGGTGGGCGCGTTCAACGCGTGGGTGAGCATCATGCGGCACCGCACGATGACGCGGGTGCGGATGGACGGCTTCTTCCGCACCGCCAAGGTCGTCGTCCGGCAGACGGTGCGGCTCGGCGCCGGGCTGTCGCGGCAGGTGGGGGCCGGGGAGGTCGTCACCATCGGGGTGGGTGACGTGCACACCATCGCGGGCTCGCTGACCGTGATCGGACCGGGCGTCGGCTCGGTGGTCGTGTACGTCTTCGTCGCCGGGCTGCTGCTGTCCGTGTCGCCGCTGCTGGCGGCGGTGGTGCTGCTGGGGATGCCGGTGATCGCGGTGCTGGTCGGGCCGCTGATGGCGCGGCTGCAGGGAGCGGAGGCCGAGTACCGGGAGCGGCAGGGCGTCCTCACCGCGCGGATCGGCGACCTCGCGGGCGGGCTGCGCGTGCTCAACGGGCTCGGCGGCAAAGGGCTGTTCGCGGACGCCTTCAACCGTGACTCGCAGCGGCTGCGGGCGCAGGGCTACCGGGTCGGCGCGGTCACCAGCTGGATGCAGGCGCTCGGGATGGGCCTGCCGACGCTGTTCCTCGCGGTGGTGACCTGGCTGGCGGCCCGGCTCACCGCCCAAGGGGACCTGACGGTGGGCGAGTTGGTGTCGGTGTACGGCTATGTCGCCGTCCTGGTCGGCCCGGTGGCGTTCCTCGTCGACATGGGTTACGAGCTCAGCCGGGGCGTGGTGGCCGCCCGGCGGGTGGTCCGGCTGCTGCGGCTGGAGCCCGCCCCGGACACCGGGACCGTCGACGCGCCCGCCGAGCCTGCCGTGCTGCACGATCCCGGGTCGGGGGTGCGGGCGGCGCCGGGCCGGCTGACCGCGCTGGTCGGCGCGCGGCACGCGGAGGTGACGGCCGTCGTGGACCGACTCGGCCGGTACGGCCCCTCGGACGCCACCTGGGGCGGGGTACGGCTGGACGCCATGCCGTTGGAGCAGGTCAGGGCGCAGATCCTGGTCGCCGACCACGAGGCCGACCTGTTCGCGGGGAGCCTGCGCGAGGTGGTCGCCGGACGAGGTGAGCCCTCCCCGGCGGACCTCCTGCGGGCGGTGCGGGCGGCGGCGGCCGACGACATCGTGCAGGGCCTGACGGAGGGGCTCGACTCGCCCGTGAGCGCGCAGGGCCGCAGCCTCTCCGGGGGCCAGCGACAGCGCGTCCGGCTGATGCGGGCGCTGCTCGCCGATCCCGAGGTGCTGCTGGCCGTCGAGCCCACGTCGGCGCTGGACGCGCACACGGAGGCGGCGGTCGCGCGGCGACTGCGGGCGGCGCGGACCGGCCGGACCACGGTCGTCACCACCACCTCCCCGCTGGTCCTCGACCAGGCCGACACCGTGCACTACCTGGTCGACGGGAAGGTCGCGGCGACCGGCCGCCACCGCGACCTGCTGGAACAGGAGCCGGGCTACCGGGAGTTGGTGGCGCGGGACGCCGATGAACCGGATGACGCCGATGAACCGGATGACGCCGATCAGCCGGATGACGCCGAAGCGAAGGAGGCCCTGCGATGACGGTGACCGACGGGGCGCCGGGCCGGCTGCCGGTCGCCGAGGCCGCCGACGTGCGCCGGGCGGCGGCCCGGCTGGTGCGGGCCGACGGGCGGGCGTTCCCCGGCGTCCTCGCCCTGAACGTGCTCGCCGCCGGGGCCGGGCTCGCCGGGCCGTGGCTGCTGGGACGGATCATCGACGAGGTGCGGGCCGGGCACGGGACCGGGCCGGTGGACCGGCTGGCGGCGACCATCCTGGTCTGCGCGACCGCGCAGTTGCTGCTGGCGCGCTGGGCCCGGTACGCGGGACACCGCTTCGGCGAACGCACCCTCGCACGGGTGCGGGAGGAGTTCGTCGGCCGGGCGCTGGCGCTGCCCGCGTCGGTCGTGGAGCGGGCCGGGACCGGGGACCTGACCACGCGCGGCACCGCCGACGTGGCGGCCGTCGGCACGACGCTGCGGGACGCCGGACCCGAGCTGCTGGTCTGCACGGTCCAGGCGCTGTTCACGCTCGGCGCGGTGTTCGTGATCGATCCGCTGCTCGGTGCGGTAGGGGTGCTCGCGCTGACGCCGATCTGGTTCGCGCTGCGCTGGTATCTGCGGCGGGCGCGCACGGCGTATCTCGCGGAGGGCGCGGCCACCTCGGAGGTCGCCGAGATCATCGCGGCCACCGCGTCGGGGGCGCGGACGGTGGAGGCGTTCCGGCTGCGGGAGCGGCGGACGGCGGCGACCCAGGACGCGCTGGAGAGCTCGCGCCGCACCCGCTTCCGCACGCTGTACCTGCGCACGGTGTTCTTCCCGGTGGTGGAGGTGTCGTACGCGCTGCCGGTGGCGGGCGTGCTGCTGGTGGGCGGGGCGCTGCACGCGCGGGGGGCGATGAGCCTGGGCGCGGTGGTCGCGGCCGCGCTGTATCTGCGCCAGTTCACCGAGCCCCTCGACCAGATCCTGGTGCGTGTCGAGCAACTGCAGAGCAGCGGCGCCTCGTTCGCCCGGGTGGAGGGCCTGGCCCGGGCGCCCCGCGCCGAAGCGGACGGTGCGGCGCCCGTCCCGGCGGACGACCGGATCGACGTCACCGGCGTGCGGTACGCCTATGAACGCGGCGGCGAGGTGCTGCGCGGGGTCGATCTGACGGTGCGGCCCGGGGAGCGGCTCGCGGTCGTCGGCCCGTCCGGCGCGGGCAAGACGACGCTGAGCCGGCTGCTCGCGGGCGTGGACGCGCCGAGCGCGGGCACGGTGACGGTGGGCGGGGCGCCGGTGGCCGAGCTGGCGCCCGAGACGCTGCGCCGGCAGGTCGTCCTGGTCACCCAGGAACACCATGTCTTCCTCGGCACGGTCCGCGACAACCTGCTGATCGCCGAACCGGCGGCGAGCGACGAGGAGTTGTGGGCGGCACTGGCCGCGGTCGGCGCCGCCGACTGGGTCCGTGAACTGCCCGACGGCCTCGACGCCGCGCTGGGCGAGAGCGGGGGCGGGGCCGGGGGCAGCGGCGAGGGCGGGGGCGGTGGCGGCGGTGGTTGTCGTACGGACGGCTCGCAGGCCCAGCAACTCGCCCTGGCCCGGGTGGTGCTGGCCGATCCGCACACGCTGATCCTGGACGAGGCGACGGCGCTGCTGGACCCGACGACCGCTCGCCACACCGAGCGCGCCCTGGCCGCCGTCCTGAAAGGCCGCACGGTCATCGCGATCGCCCACCGTCTGCACACCGCGCACGACGCGGACCGGGTCGCCGTGATGGAGGACGGCCGCCTCACCGAACTCGGCACGCACGAGGCGCTGGTGACGGCGGACGGCCCGTACGCGGCACTGTGGCGGACGTGGCACGGCGAGGGCGCGGACCACGGGGAGCGTTGACACCAGGGGGAGCGCAAAGAGCGGAAGCCGCCAGAAGGTTTTCGGTCCGTATATCGAACATGAACTCCCGGACAACGAACCATTTCCGGCCAACTTCCTGACGCGCTCCTGACAGACAGCGCAATCCACTGCCACTCTTCCCACTGCTACTTCACAGCAACCCCACAGTCGCACGCGTTCGATGTGCACGCGTTCGATGTGCACGCTCCACGTACCGCCTTTGTTCTGCGTACCGCCTTTGTCGTGCCCGCACGGCTCACCCGCCGTCGGGTCTCCCCTGGCCGCGTGACCCGCGGCCGCGCAGAAGGAGTCAGTGTTGAGCAGCAGTCCCTCTCGCAGACGCACCCCCCACACCACCCCCCGCCGTGCCGCGGCCGTCGCCCTCGTCGGCGTGTCCGCGCTCATCGCCGCCGCCGTGCAGTCCGGCGCCGCGACCGCCGCCCCGGAGAAGGCACCGCTCGCGGCGGCCAAGGGCAACCCGGCGCACTCGGCCCTCGCGCTCTCCCCCTCGCAGCGCACCGAGCTGATCCGCGACGCGGACGCCGCCAAGGCGCAGACCGCCGCGTCCATCGGCCTCGGCTCGCAGGAGAAGCTGGTCGTCAAGGACGTCGTCAAGGACGCCGACGGCACCCTGCACACCCGCTACGAGCGCACCTACGCGGGCCTGCCGGTCCTCGGCGGCGACCTCGTCGTCGACACCGCCGCGTCGGGCGCCACCAAGGGCGTCATCAAGGCGACGAACGCCACCATCAAGGTCTCCGCGCTCAGCCCGAGCGTCACCGCGGCGGCGGCCGAGCAGCAGGCGGTGAAGCGCGCCAAGGCCCTCGGCGGCACCAGCTCCGCTGCCGACTCCGCGCCCCGCAAGGTGATCTGGGCGGCGAACGGCAAGCCCACCCTGGCGTACGAGACGGTCGTCGGCGGCTTCCAGGACGACGGCACGCCGAACCAGCTGCACGTCATCACGGACGCGGCCACCGGCGCGAAGCTCTTCGAGTACCAGGGCATCAAGACCGGCATCGGCAACACCCAGTACAGCGGCCAGGTCACGCTGACGACGACCCAGTCGGGGTCGAACTACACGCTGAACGACGGCGCACGCGGCAACCACAAGACGTACAACCTCAACCGCGGCACGTCCGGCACCGGCACGCTGTTCTCGCAGACCAGCGACACCTGGGGCAACGGCACCACGTCGAACGCCGCCACCGCGGGCGCCGACGCGCACTACGGGGCCGCGGAGACCTGGGACTTCTACAAGTCCTCCTTCGGCCGCAGCGGCATCAAGAACAACGGCGTCGGCGCCTACTCGCGCGTCCACTACGGCAACGCGTACGTGAACGCGTTCTGGGACGACACCTGCTTCTGCATGACGTACGGCGACGGCTCCGGCAACGCCGACCCGCTGACCGCGCTCGACGTGGCCGGCCACGAGATGAGCCACGGCGTCACCTCGAACACCGCGGACCTGACCTACAGCGGCGAGTCCGGCGGCCTCAACGAGGCGACCTCGGACATCTTCGGCACGGGCGTCGAGTTCTTCGCCAACAACTCCTCCGACGTGGGCGACTACCTCATCGGCGAGAAGATCGACATCAACGGCGACGGCACCCCGCTGCGCTACCAGGACAAGCCCAGCAAGGACGGCTCGTCCAAGGACAGCTGGTACTCGGGCCTCGGCAACCTCGACGTGCACTACTCGTCGGGCCCCGCGAACCACTTCTTCTACCTGCTGAGCGAGGGCAGCGGCGCCAAGGTCATCAACGGCGTCAGCTACAACTCGCCCACCTCGGACGGGCTTCCGGTCACCGGCATAGGCCGCGACAAGGCGCTGCAGATCTGGTACCGGGCGCTGACGACGAAGTTCACGTCCACCACCAACTACGCGAGCGCCCGCACCGGCACGCTGGCGGCGGCCGGCGACCTGTACGGCACCACCTCCGCCGAGTACAAGGCGGTGCAGGACGCGTGGGCGGCCGTCGCGGTCGGCGCGCGTTCCGGCGGCGGAACCGGCGGCGGCACCTCCTTCGAGAACACCGCCGACGTATCGATTCCGGACAACGGTGCGGCGGTCACCTCGTCGATCACCGTCTCCGGGCGCACGGGCAACGCGCCGTCGAACCTCGCGGTGGCGGTCGACATCGTGCACACCTACATCGGTGACCTCCAGGTGCAGCTGGTCGCGCCCGACGGCACGGCGTACACGCTGAAGGCGTACGGCACCGGCGGGAGCACGGACAACCTCAACACCACGTACACGGTGAACGCCTCCTCCGAAGTCGCCAACGGCGTTTGGAAGTTGCGGGTCCAGGACAACGCGGCCCAGGACACCGGCTACATCAACAGCTGGAAGCTGACCTTCCCGTAGGCCGCGGGCCCGCAGGGCGCAGGGGCCGCACACAGCCGCCTGCGCACGGGCCACGCACGGCCGGCTGCGCACGGGCCACGCACTGCCCCTTGCACAGCCGCCTGAAAGACAGGGCACAGGACGCCGCCCCGGGGGTTCGACCTCCCCGGGGCGGCGCTCCTTTTTTACCGGCCGCTTACCGACGCCCTGTTGGCCCTTTGCCGAGGTCAACTCCGTTTACATTCCAGCAACGTTCACCAGACAGTCGACTTTCAGCCAACATCACTTCGGGGTCCTGACATGTACGCGCCTTGATGTCACTCTTCCTTCACCCGCCGCACAACTTCACACCCGTCACGGACGGCCGCCCCACGCCGCCCGGACCCCCCACATCCAAGGAGCTTGTGTGACCTCCCTCTACGCGCGTCACAAGCGCACCACTCTGGCCATCGCCACCGCCGTCGCGGCCGGAGCCCTGGTCACCACCGGTCTGACCGCCGGTACCGCTGCCGCCCAGACCCCGGCGGAGTCCACCGGCAAGGCGATCCCGCTGGCCGCTCCGGTCCAGCTGTCGGCCGCCGCCCGCACGACGCTCATCCAGCAGCAGCAGGCCGACGCGCCCGAGACCGCTCAGACGATAGGTCTCGGCGCCAAGGAGAAGCTGGTCGTCAAGGACGTCGTGAAGGACGCCGACGGCTCGGTCCACACCCGCTACGAGCGCACCTACGCGGGCCTGCCGGTCCTCGGCGGCGACCTCGTCGTCCACGAGTCCGCCACGGGCGCGGCCAAGGGCGTCACCAAGGCCAACCCGGCCACCATCAAGGTGGCCACGCTGACCCCGAAGGTCGCCACCGCCAAGGCCGAGAAGCAGGCGCTGACCGCCGCCAAGGCCGCGGGCTCGGAGTCCACCGCCGCCGACCAGGCCCCCCGCAAGGTGATCTGGGCCGCGGGCGGCACGCCCGTCCTCGCCTACGAGACCGTCGTCGGCGGCCTCCAGGACGACGGCACCCCGAGCAAGCTGCACGTCATCACCGACGCGGCCACCGGTAAGAAGCTGTACGAGTACCAGGGCATCGAGAACGCGACCGGTACCGGCAAGACGCTGTACTCGGGCACCGTCAGCCTCACCACCACGCTGTCGGGCTCGACGTACTCGCTGACCGACGCCTCGCGCGGCGGTCACAAGACGTACAACCTGAAGCACACCAGCAGCACCGGCACCGGCACCCTGTTCACCAACACCACGAACACGTGGGGCACCGGCGCCGCCTCCAGCTCCACCGCCGACGTGACCGCGGCCGCCGACGCCGCCTACGGCGCGCAGGAGACCTGGGACTTCTACAAGGCCACCTTCGGCCGCAGCGGCATCAAGAACAACGGCGTCGGCGCCTACTCGCGCGTCCACTACGGCAGCTCGTACGTCAACGCCTTCTGGGACGACGACTGCTTCTGCATGACGTACGGCGACGGCGACGGCAACACGCACCCGCTGACCTCGCTGGACGTGGCCGGCCACGAGATGAGCCACGGCGTCACCGCGAACACGGCGGGCCTGGAGTACTCGGGCGAGTCCGGCGGCCTCAACGAGGCCACGTCCGACATCTTCGGCACCGGTGTCGAGTTCTACGCCAACAACGCCTCCGACAAGGGCGACTACCTCATCGGCGAGAAGATCGACATCAACGGCGACGGCACCCCGCTGCGCTACATGGACAAGCCCAGCAAGGACGGCGGCTCGGCGGACTCCTGGTCCTCCTCCGTCGGCAACAAGGACGTCCACTACTCGTCGGGCGTCGCGAACCACTTCTTCTACCTGCTGAGCGAGGGCAGCGGCAGCAAGACCATCAACGGCGTGACCTACAACTCGCCGACGTCCAACGGCTCCACGGTCACCGGCATCGGCCGCGACAAGGCGCTGCAGATCTGGTACAAGGCGCTGACGACGTACTTCACGTCGACGACGAACTACAAGGCGGCGCGTGCCGGCACGCTGAGCGCGGCCTCGGCGCTGTACGGCGGCACCAGCAGCACCGAGTACAAGGCTGTCGCGGCGGCTTGGTCTGCCGTCAACGTCAGCTGAACAAGCGTTAGTTGAGTCAGGGCGGCACCCGGGACGAAGGCATCCCCGGGTGCCGCCTTACGCTTGGGCCCCATGTCTCCCCAGGACTTCACCTACACCGACGTCGGCGCGACGCGCGACCGCCCCGGCTTCTGCCCGCCGGGCTTCCACCCCCTCCACGTCCGCACCCGCCTCGGCGAGGGCCACGCGGTCTTCCGCCGCGCCGCGGAAGCCCTCCTGACCTGGGAGATGCACCGAGCCCTGGGCGTCGGCATCGACGCCTCCGCGGAACGCGCGGCCCCGGACGTCGACGTCACGGTCACCCTGGCCGGCCTCATCAAGGCCCCCTGCCGCGTGGTCTGGACGGTGGACGAACACCGCCGCGCCGGCTGGGCATACGGCACGCTCCCCGGCCACCCCGAGTGCGGCGAGGAGTCCTTCGTCGTCGACCGCACAGGAGACGGCACGGTCTGGCTGACTGTCTCCGCCTTCAGCCGCGCCGCGAAGTGGTACGCGAGGGCGGGCGGCCCCGCGACCCGGGGGTTGCAGCAGGCGTACGCACGGCGGTGCGGGGTGGTGCTGCGGGGGTTGTGCGAGGAGGCCGCCGAGGACTGACCTGGCGGGAACACGGCACGCTAGTCATCGAGATCGGCGATGTCCAGACGCACCGGCGCTACGGCGCCCCGCCGCCCGCCGACCTCGAACCACAGCAGCTTCCCCGCCCCACGCCCCAGCGACCAACCACCCCACCAGTCCGCGTACTCCTGCACGAGGTACAGCCCCCGTCCGCCTTCGCGGTCGACCGGGGCGAGCGGCAGACGATCTCCAGGAGGCCTGGCGAAGGGCGCGGGAATGTACGGGTGACTGTCCCAGACACCCACCCGGACCCGCCCGCCGCCAAGGGCGGTGAGCCGCAGCGAGGCGGGCCCGTCGGTGTGCAGGTAGACGTTGGTCACCATCTCGGACGTCAACAACTCGACGACGTCCAGCACTTCACCCATGCCATGCCCGCCGAGGGCCGCCCGCACGGTCATACGTGCGACACGTGCGGCTCTGGGGTCATGCGGCAGACGGAGCGCGTACACCCAGGCATCGGGCGGGGCTACGGTGACCATGAGGACCTCCGGGAGGAAGCGGAGCGGGTACGTGACCACCGTAGGACCAATGGTTAGATAGCTCTAACTGAATCGACAGTAAGCCTCCAACCTTCACTCGTGTGAGGGATCGGAGCGTCGCGTTGCGGCCAGGAAGGAGACTGCGTGCCGCCCACCAACAGCCCCACGCTCCGTCAGCGGAGGCTGGGCGCGGAGCTGCGCAAACTCCGTGAGCGCACGGGACTCACGACCACCGGTGCCGCCCAGTTGCTCGGCGTCAACCAAGCGCGCATCAGCATGATCGAGACGGGGCGCACACCAATCAGCGCCGACCGCATCCGCTCCATGGCCCATGCCTACGACTGCTCCGACGAGCGGCTTGTCGACGCCCTTGCCGCGATGACGGGCCGACGCACTCGCGGCTGGTGGGAGGAGTACCGCGACCACGTACCTGTGGCACTCGTCGACCTGGCCGAACTGGAACACCACGCCACCGCACTTCGCGTGGCGCTCCTGTTCCACATCCCGGCACTGCTCCAGACGACCGACCACGCTCGAGCCCTGTTCCAGGCCGTGGTCCCGCCCATGCGGCAGTACGAGGTCGAGCACCGCCTCACCCACCGCATGAAGCGACAAGGTGTCCTGCACCGTGAGAACCCGCCCCCGTACACGGCGATCATTCACGAGGCGGCGCTGCGCATGGGCTTCGGCGGCCCGGTCGTCACACGCGGCCAACTGAAACACTTGCTCGACATGACCGAACTACCGCAGGTCACCATCCGTGTCATCACCTTCGACACGGACGACTTCCCGACGACGGGCCAGTCATTCGACTTCGTGGAAGGTCCACTCGCCCAACTCGACACGGTTCAACTCGACTCACACCACGGTGCCTGCGAATTCCTCGACGCAGAAGCCCAGTTGGACAAGTACCGGGCGGTACTCGACCGCATGGAGGCCTGCGCCCTGACCACCGCCGAGTCACGCGACTTCATCCACCACCGCATACAGGACCTGTGAAAGGACCGCCCATGCAGACCCTCCACTGGCAGAAGTCGTCCTACAGCGGTGACGGCTCGAACTGCGTCAACGTCGCCGTCTCCCCCGCCGGCACCCTCCACCTCCGCGAAAGCGACGAGCCGGAGGTCGTCCTCACGACGACTCCGGCCCGGTTGCAAGCACTGATATGTGGTCTGAAGGGGCTGAAGGCGATGGAAGGTCAGGTGCGGGACACCACGCCGCAGCTCTCGTCGCGGTTCTCGTCGAGGTTGTGACTGCGGTCGTACGGGTCCGTGGTCGGCCCGGTCGGGGGCGCGCCCGTGGGGTCGGCCGATGTCCCGGCCGTCGAGAAGTGGGGATGCATAAAGCCGTCGTAGACGTCGCAGGCGGAGTTGCCGATGTCCCGGTCGAACTTCCGGACGGCGATCTTGCCCGGGGTGACCGCGTACTTGGTGGGATCGGGGAGCTCGAGGTCGAGTACGCGGCGCACGATGGTGCGGGAGACCTCGGTCGGGGCGTCCTTGTCGACGCGCACCAGCGGGTAGACGAAGGTGTAGTCGGCGTGGACGACGACGGAGGCCTGCTCACCGGCCTTGAACGTCATTCGCCCCCTCGTCTTGACCACATCACCGGCAAGGCGCAGTTCGGAGGGGTTGAAGCGGCTGAACATCGACAGCGGGTCGTGTTCCTTGTCCGGCTTGCTCAGCCCGGTGTTCAGCCGGTCGAGCAGTTCCTTCTGCCGTGGTTCGATCACCGAGAGCGCGGCCGTGGGACGTCCGCCGCGCAGGGTGGCCGGGTCGAGGTTGGAGTCGATCAGCAGCTTCCTGGTCTGCTGCAGCGCCTGCTCCACCTGAGCCTTGGACAGCGACCCGACGGGAGTCGCCTTCGGGAGAACGATGCCGGCGGCGCCGTCGGCCCACTGCAAGGCCGGGGAGCCCGCGAACGGCCGGTCCAGCGTGGGGGTTTGGGGGTCCGCCGCCTCGGGGGCCCTGGTCGGTGCCGCGGTCTCCGCCGGCAGCGGTGACGCGGACGCCCCGGCCTCCGACTCCCCGGTGCCGAAAGGATCACCGGGCAACAGCGACGGCTTCATCGCGACGACGGCCAGGGCGATCACGACGGGCAGGCCGAGGATCGCCCACAGCCGCCGCTTCCGAGTGGCTCTCCCCTGTATCTCCTGCGGGGACGGACCCGCACGCCAGCTCTCGGGCAGCTCGCCGCGCGCCTCCTGCTGCCGCAGCCGCTCCGTGACCATACGGGCCCGGGCGGACGGCTCCTTCGGCGCGGACGCTATCTCCCGTTCGCTGTCCTGGATGAACTTCGCCCACTCCTCATCGGATATGGAGCTGCCGGACTGGGGAGAAGCCCCACCCCCGTCCCCCTCTTCCGAACCGGATCTGTGCTCTTCGGACGGTCTGTCGGACACGCGCCGTCGGCCTCTCTGTGAGTGGGTTACCGGGCGTCACAGCCTATGTCAGCCCTGCACAGGCATGACGAGGACTTTGCCTCAGCCGTACGGCACGCCGGACTCACCCCTCACCCCTGGCCCCCGAGCCGGGCACCGTCGCGACCGGATCGCCAGGCTGCCATTCCGCCGAACTCCACTCCGGCGTGGGCGACGGCCGAGGCGGCGCGGGTGGAGGATTCGAGCCACGATTGGGGTTCTGCGGAACAGAACCTGACCCGTTCCCCCCACTCGACCCGCGATCGGTCGAGGCCGAACCGGATCCGTCCGACCTGCCGGAGCTGTCGCCCCCTTCCACGGAGGAGTGGCTCGTCTTCTGTGCAACTGGGGTCTTGGACACAGACGGCGTCGGGGACGCGGCCACAAGACGACTCGCGCTGGGACTCGGCGAAGCTACGCCACTCGACGGACTCGCCGACACGGACGCAGAACTCGACGGGGAACCCTCCCCTCGCTCGGGCTCACCGGCCCCGGCACTCCCGGCGGCCGAACATCCCACCACACCCAGGCCGACCACAACCACGGCAGCCACCAGCA
Organism: Streptomyces sp. NPDC031474; assembly: GCF_055581185.1. NCBI lineage: Bacteria > Bacillati > Actinomycetota > Actinomycetes > Kitasatosporales > Streptomycetaceae > Streptomyces > Streptomyces sp. NPDC031474. Next base: position 47,515 of record NZ_JBVIJX010000011.1, on the reverse strand, counting down.
CCACCGACTTCAGGGGGCGGACTCGCCGTATCCCTGGTCTCTCCTCATTCACTTGCCGCATTCCGCTCATTCGTTGTTCGCATTCGATTGCCTGGACCAAATCGACCGCCAGTGAGCCTCTTCCATTCTCAGTTTCGGCTGGCCAGATGCAGGCTGAGGACGGCTTGGACGAGGCTCGTGATGCGGGTGGTTGAACACCGGAGCCGGCAGAGGAGCCGCCAGGACTTCAGAGTGGCGACGGCCGGCTCGACGAGTGCCCGGATCTTCGCATGAGACCGGTTGACCGCCTGCTGGCCCGTGGAAAGGCTGTTCCAACGGCCGCGGTAGGGAGTGCGGACCGTGCCGCCGACACCCTGGTAGCCCTTGTCCGCCCAGCAGTTGATGCCTGCCTCGGCGAGAGCATCGACGATGCCGTGCTCGCGTGCCGCTCGGACGTCATGGACGGCTCCGGGCAGGGCCGGTGATGCCCACACCAAACGGCCCTTCGGGTCGGCGATCAGCTGCACGTTCATGCCGTGCTTCTTGTGTTTGCCCGAGTAGAAGGGCCGGTCGGCGGCGATCCGGTCGATGGGCAGAAGCGTCCCGTCCAGAATCAGATACGCCTTCATCGACGCGGCCCGTACGGCTTCGGCGAGCGTGGGTGCGAGGGCGGCCAGGAGCTCGACGGCCGCGGTGACGTAGCGGTAGGCGGTAGTGGTACCGACGCCGAAACCGGGCTGCAAGCTGGGCGTAGGTATGTCCGTTGCGGAGGTGAGCGAGGGTGAGCAGAGCCTGTCGACCCGCGTTCAGGCGCCGCCATCGGGTACCAAGAGCGCGGCGACGCGCTTGCAGGCGGGTGGACAGGAAGCGAAGGGCAGAGCTGGACACGTCGACACCCGACGGGTAAAGAAGCACGCGAAGCCTCTGATGGAGACGGTTGTTTCGGTCAACAAGCCATCTACCAGGGGCTTCACCTGCGTGTCGGCTTAACTGTCAAGCCCGCCCGCTAGGCTGGAAGGGCCAGCACAGTGGGGAGTCGAGTTGCTACGTTGCGAGGCGGTCGGCAAACGTTACGCCGGAGGACGGTGGATCCTCAGTGACGTGGACATGGAGGTCTCGACCGGTGACGTCCTCGCGGTGGTGGGCAGCAATGGTTCAGGGAAGTCGACCTTGCTGAGGATCCTCGCCGGACTGTCCCGGCCCACCTCCGGAAGCGTATCGGGCCGACCACCGCACATCGGTTACGTACCGGACCGCTTCACCGCCCACGATCGCATCTCGGCGATCTCTTACCTCACCCACATGGGGCGTATCCGTGGCATGTCAGCTTCCGCCGCCCGTACCCGAGGCAATCATCTGCTAGAGCGGCTGTCCCTGGTGGGTGGGCGGAACGCGTCGCTGCGCACACTATCGAAGGGCAACGCGCAGAAGGTGGCGCTCGCCCAGGCCCTGCTCGTCCAGCCCGACCTGCTGGTCCTTGACGAACCCTGGTCAGGTCTGGACGCCTCGGCCCACAGGGTCCTCGCCGAGATCATCGACGAAACGGCCGCACAGGGCGGCGCGGTGGTCTTCACCGACCACCGCGAGGCGATCACCGAGACGCACGCCGGCAGCGTCTACGTCATTAGCGACGGCCGGGTCACCTTGCACGGCGGCCGGCACTCCGAGGGTCGGGCCTCGATGGTCGAGTTGATCCTGACCGCGCCGCCCACCGGCGTCATTCCGGTCGAGGTGAAATGGTCCACGCTGCCGGGTGTGGTGGACTCCGCCCGGCGCGGCAAGGAGGTCGTCCTGCGGGTGGCGCGGGAACATTCGGACGCCGTACTGCTGACGGCGCTGCAGCATCGGTGGTCGGTGGTCGGCCTCGCCGGGGCCGTGAGTGAACACGATTTCCGGTTCGATGCCAGGAGGACCGCCCTGTGATCGCCCTGGTCCGCTACATGTTCACGGTGCTGGTGCTCTCCCAGCGCTACCTCGCGCCGCTGCTGCTGTTCCTCGGTCTGGTGGCCGTGCTGACCAGCAGCGACGCCGGCCCGCTCACCGCGACCTATGCCTCGGTGGCCGGGGCCATGCTGCTGTGCTCGATCTGGCTGACCATGGCACTGATCGGTCTCGAGGATCAGCCGCACCGATCGATCGTCGTCGTCAGCAGCGGCAGCCATCTACGCGTTCTGCTCGCGGCGGTCGGGACGGCCGCCGTGTGGTGCCTGCTGCTGACGGCTGCCGGTCTGGTGCTGCCGCTGATGTTCGGAACTCACACACCCGGCCTTGCGGACCTGGTGCTGGGGACCGAGGCCCAACTCACCTGCGCTTTCACCGGCATAGCCATCGGACTGGTCTGCTCACGGCTGGTGTTCCGACGGCAAGGCTACGCGCTTGTCCTCGCCCTGGTGCTCCTGCTGGCCGTGCTACTGGGCAAAGGCGTTTCCCCGGTCAACATCATGCTCACCCACCTGCAGAACGCCTCGGACTCGGCGGATGCCCTGGTCCCCACGGGTGTCCTGCTCGCCGTCGCCGCGGGCTTCTTGGCGGTCGCTGTGGCTATCACACAGACGATCATCCGTAGAAAGGCATGAGCTCTGTGACGGTGTGCCCGAACCGGCGCAGGTGCGCAGTGCCGCCCAGCAGAACGAATGCCTCCCACCGTCCTGGCCACTTCGGCGAGCGTCGGGTGAAAGCGGACAGGAGCTCGATGGCGTTCGTGATAAAGCGGTAGGCGGTGGTGTCAGTGCCGAACCCGGCCGCGAGCCGCGCGTAGGCGTGCCCTTGCGTAAATGGGGGCGAGACTGAGCAGGGTCTGCCACCCAGCCTTCAGACACCTCCAGCGGCTGCCGAACGACCGGCGGTGCGCGCGTAAGCGAGTGCTATTGAACTACTCGTAAGCCAGGTTGGAAAAGGCTCAGTCTCCAAATCCCGCCAGATCCGGCAGGTGCGGTTGCCTGCCGCGTCCCACTCGTACGCCGTCGTCGCCGTGCCGTCCTTCGTCCACGACGTCATGCGGTTCGCGTAGTCGTAGGCGTTGGTGCCCGCGCCCGCCGTGCCCGTCGTCTGCTTCGACGTCAGGTTGTCGTCCAGGTCGTAGCCGTACGTCGTCGAAGCCACGCCGGTCGTCCGTCGGGCGAGGCCACCGTGTCCGACTGCACGCGACCCAACGGGTCGTAGCCGTACGTGCGCTTGGCCGTGATCGTCTGGCCAACGGCGTACTGCTCCACGCTCGGGCGGCCCGCCGCGTCGAAGTCGTACAGGACGTTGTTGCCGGTGATCGAGTCCCGGACGGTGTCGATGCGGCCCGCGGCGTCGTAGGTGTAGTCGGTGGTGCCTGCCGTGGTCGTGCGCTGCGTCATGCTGCCGTCGGCGTTGTAGGCGTAGGCGGAGGCGCCGCTCGGGCCTTCGGCGGTGAGCAGCGCGCCTCGGTCGTTGTACGTGTAGGTGTTGCGGGTCAGGGCGTCCGCCGTGCCGACCGCCGTCAGGCGGCCGGTCAGGTCGTACTCCAGGGTGCGGGTCGCCGTTGCGGCCTCCGCTCCGCTGCCCGTCTCTCTCGTCAGGCGGCCCAGCCCGTCATACGTGCGCTCGCGCTTCACGCCGCCCGGCAGGAGTTCGGTCACCGCCTGACCGGCCTTGTCGTACACGGTCGTCCAGATGCGGTCGAACGCGTTCGGTTGGGCCGGTGTGATCGGCTCGATCGTCGACTCGGGCAGGCCCCAGGTGTTGAAGGTGTAGTCGGTCTCCTTGTCGCGGCCGTCCGTCATCCTGGTCCGGTTGCCCGCCGCGTCGTAGCCGAACGTGGTGGTGATCGACTCGGTCGCGGAGACCGGTTCGGTCTGCCTCCGCAGCCGGCTCAACGCGTCGTACACGTAGGTGGTGCGGGCGTTGGTCCGCGCGGAGACGGCGGCCGTGCGGTTGCCTTCCGCGTCGTACTCGGCGGTCGCGGTGCGCAGCGCCACCGGGCCCGTGCCGTAGTCGGTGGTCCCTGTGACGTTCCCGAGGGCGTCGTAAGCCACCGTCGTACGGCGGTTGGTCGCGTCCGTCGTCTCCGTGGTGCGGCCCAGGCCGTCGTAGTCGAGCGTGGACGTGCCGGCCGGGTCCGTCACCGTCTTCGGCTCACCGGCCGCGTTGTACGTGCTCGTCGTGGTGATACCGGACGGTGTCGTCGACTTGGTCTGGTTGCTCGCGTCGTCCCAGGTGTAGCGGCTGACCAGGTTGGCGGTGCTCGGGTAGCGCTCGACGGTCGTCGCCGTCAGCTGCCTGCCCAGTTCGTCGTACGTCGCCTCGGTGCGCGCGCCCATCGGGTCGGTGACCGACAGCTGGAGGCCTGTCGGGGTCCAGGCGGTGCGCGTGACGCCGCCACCGTCCGCGCCTGCCGGGTTGAGCAGGTCCGAGTCGGTTTCCGCGGCGACGGCGCCGGCCGCGTCGGCCACCGGGTCGGTCTGGCTGATGACCTGGCCGAACTGGTCGTAGGCGTACCGGGTGACGCGGCCCAGCGGGTCCGTCGCCGTCTGCGGCAGGCCGAGCGCCGTGTACGTGGTGCGCGCGGTCGCTGTCAGGGCGGTGGTGCTGCCCGGCGGGGTGTAGTCGGGCAGGGTCACGGCGGTGGTGCGGCCGAGGCGGTCGACCTTAGTGCGGGTGACGTTGCCTCGCGGGTCCTTCGTGTCGGTGGCCTCACCGAAGGTGTTGTAGCCGGTCAGCGTGGTCGGTTTGAGCGTGACCCACTCGCCGCCGTTCTCCTCGGTCTGGACGGCCGGGGCGGACTGCTGCACCGGGCGGCCCAGGGCGTCGTAGCGGAAGGTGGTCGTGGACGCGGCCGGGTCCGCGCCCGTGACGTTGCCGCGCGGGCTGACCGACGTCAGCGGCAGGCCTCGGTCGTCGTACGTGCCGGTGGACGTGTGGGTGGTGGTGCCGTCCGTGAGGGTCTGCTTGGTGACGTTGCCCGCCGCGTCGTACTCGGAGGTCGTGGTGAGTTTCTTGGTCCCCGAGATGGTCTGCGTCTGCTCCTTCACGCGGTCGTCGCCGTCGTATGTGTACGTGGCGGTGCGGTTCAGGCCGGACGGATCAAGGGCGCTGGTGAGGGTGCGGCCCAGGGCGTCCACCGTGAACGTCTGCGTGGTCGTGCCGCCGCCGGTGACCTGCTGGGTGAGGTTGCCCGCCGGGTCGTGGACGTCGGACTCCAGCACGATGTCGTGCCGGCTGCCGTCGGCCTGGGTGACCTGCTGGGCGGTCGTGGTGGCCGCGTGGCCGTCGTCGTAGTAGGTGTACGCGGTCGTCGCGCCCATCGCGTCCGTCGTGGACGCCAGGCGGCCCGCCGGGTCGTAGGCGTTGGAGACCACGGTCAGGTCCCGCGTGCTGCCGGACGGGTCGCCCGTCCAGTCGTCCAGGACCGTCGTGGCGTGCTGACCACGCGCGGTGTACGTGTACGTGAAGTGCGTGCCCGCCGCGTCGGTCATGCCGACGGCCCGGCCGAGTTCGTCGTGCTCGTAGAGGGTGGTGTTCTGCTCGGCGTCCGTGGCGCTGTCGTTGAGGCCGTGGGCGTCGTAGTGGTAGGTCTCGGTGCGTTCGGGGTCGCCGCCGGTGGTGTCCTTGGTCGACTCCGAGAGCAGGTTGCCGTCCTCGTCGTAGGCGCGGCCGATCACGGCAGTGACGACGTGCGAGGCCGCATCGTAGGCGTAGGCCGTGGTGACACCGGCCGGGAAGGTGTCGGAGACCTGCTTCTCGGCGGTCTTCCGGCCGAGCCCGTCGTAGGTGTACGAGGTCACCAGGCCCGAAGGCGACGTCACCTCGGCCAGGTCACCGCCCGCGTAGTAGCGGTACGACGTCCTCGCGCCGCCCGGTGTGGTCTGCGTCACATGCTCACACGACATTCACCACGGAACGCCATCACCCGGTCACCCGATCTCCACCACCCGCGCCCAGGCAGGCGGCGAATCCGGTACGTACTCGGGGTCGTCCTCGTCGTAGGACGGACTTCGGGGGAACAGGCCCACCACCGTGCGGCAGGGTGGGCGGGTGCTCGGCCAGGGGGTTTGGCCGTCGGTGAGGGCGACGACGACGTCGGGGTGGGGGCGGGCGCGCAGGGCCCTGGTGAAACCCTCGCGCAGGTCCGTGCCGCCGCCGCCCAGCAGCGGGATGGCCTCGCCCCGGCACAGGGTGTGCACGAAGTGGGCCGCCGCGTCGCAGGGCACCACGGTGACCATGTCGCGTCGGCCGCCCACGGCCCGGGAGATCGCGGCGACCTCGAGGATCGCGCTGCCCAGTTCGGCGTCGCTGACCGACCCGGAGGTGTCGATGACCACGCTCACCCTGGGCGGTCTGCGGCGCAGGCTCGGCAGGACCGCGCCCGGGACGCTCGCCGAGCGGCGCGACGGACGACCGTAGGAGTAGTCCTCGCCCGCGCCCAGGGCGGACGCCGCCGAGCGGACCGCCGCGCCCAGCAACTCCCGCCAGGGCTGCGGCGGATGGAACGCCTCCTCCGCCCACCGCTGCCATCCGGCCGGCGCGGTGCCCCGGCGGCCGGAGATGCCCTGCGCGACGCGGAAGCGGACCGCGTCGCGTTCCTGTTCGCTCAGGCCGTGTGCGCCGTCCGGGCCCAGGTCCCACTCCCGTTCCCGGCCGTCGGCGCCGCTGCCGCAGTCCAGCCAGGCCAGGTCCTGCGTCTGCAGCCCGAGCCTGAACTGGCGCAGATAGTCCTCCATCAGCTCGCCCGGCCGCAGCCCGAGGAACTCCGGCGTGACCGCGCCCTCGGGCTGGACCAGCCCGTCCCCGAACGCGTCGTCGTTGATCTCGCAGTCGGCGGCGATGTTCATCCGCAGCCGTTCGCCGGGGCCGCTCAGCCCGCGCTCCCGGGCGACCCGATCACTGCGTCCGTGGTGGTCGCGCAGCAGGTGGGACACCTCGTGCACCCACACCCCGGCCAGTTCCTCCACCGGCGTACGGTCCACGAACGCCGGTGAGACGTAGCACCGCCAGTGCCGGTCCACGGCCATCGTCGGCACCCACCGCGACTCCACGGGATGCAGGGCGAACAGAGCCGTCGCCAGGTAGGGGCGGGCCCGGGCGGCCTGCAGCCGGGCGGCGAAGAGCTTGTCGAGGTCCAGGGGCCTCGGTTCGCCGGTGGCCACTGACTTGTCCTGGCTCAGCGGCTCGTCGGCGCTCATCGGCCGGCCTTCGTCAGCGCCGCGGAGCGCGCCGCCACACGATCCGCAGCACGGTCTGCCGCCTGGTCGGCCCGCCGGGACAGGGTCACCACTCCCGCGAGCTTCTCGATCGACGCCGGTACGTCCCAGTCCTGCCGGCGCAGCGAGGCGAGGGTCGTCGCGGGGACGACCACCAGGTCCGGGGCGCCGGTCTCCAGCGCCCGGACGAGGAGGCTCCACGCCGCGTCCCAGCGGGACTTGTCGGGGCGGGTGCGGACGGCGGCCACGACACCGTCCAGCACGGCCTGGCGCAGATCGCCGCGCTCGGGCAGGTCGGCGCCCGCCGGGTCGGCGAGCAGCGTCTCGGGGTCCGGGAGGTCCATCCGGTCCAGGCTCGCCAGCAGCTCCAGCCCGGGGCCGTCGCCGACCGCGCCCCTGACCAGCAGCGACAGTACGTCGCGGGAGGAGCCGGCCGCCGTCGCGAAGGCGCTCAGGGTCAGCGTCATCTCCCAGCTGCGGGGCGAGGGCCAGGCTCCGCCACGGCGCGCCTCGCTGCTGGGCAGTTGGTGCACGAGTTTGGGGCGGGCGGCGAGCAGCCCGCACACCGCCCGGCGCGCGAAGGCCACGGCGTCGGCCAGCTTCGCCGGGTCGAGCCGGGGCAGGGTCGCCCGGGGCCAGGTGCCGCCGAGTCCGCGTACGACGACCTCGTGGTCGTGGATCCACTGGAGGTGCACGAACCGGTTGGCCAGCGGCGGGCTCAGTTCCCAGCCGTCGGCCGCCGAGCCCCGCGGGTTGGCGGCGGCCACGATGCGCACCCCGGGCGGCAGCGTCAGCGCCCCGATCCGCCGCTCCAACACCAGCCGGAGCAGGGCCGCCTGCACGGCGGGCGGGGCTGTGGACAGCTCGTCCAGGAACAGCAGCCCCCGGCCGGCGCGCACCAGCCGCACCGCCCAGTCCGGCGGGGCCATCGGGACGCCCTGTTCGGCGGGATCGTCCCCGACGACGGGCAGCCCCGAGAAGTCGGACGGCTCGTGCACGCTCGCGATCACCGTGGTCAGCGGCAGGTCCAGCGTCTGAGCGAGCTGGGTCAGCGCCGCGGTCTTGCCGATCCCCGGCTCCCCCCACAGCAGTACGGGCAGGTCGGCGGCCACGGCCAGGGTCAGGGCCTCCAGCTGGCTGTCGGGGCGCGGCTCGGTGGCGGCGTCGCGCAACAGGGTCAACAACTCGCCCGCCACGTCGAGTTGGTTGGAATATACCGGGATGAAAGGGGTGCCTACGGACATGTGTGATCACCTTTGGGGTTCGTGGTCGGAAGAGATGAAGACCGGAAGAGAGAAAGCTCGGACGAGAGAAGGAGGAACGGAGAAAGCGCGGAGGAAGAGAAAAAGCTCGGAAGGTCAGCGGCGGATGCCGTGGCGCGGGTGCTCGCGCATACGAGGGGGACGACGGCGGTCCTGGCCGGGCCCGGGACCGATCAGGCCGGCCCGGAACAGTCCGTAGGTGATCCGTCGTCGAGCCGCCGCTTCCAGCTCGTCCCGCAACGCGCCGTCGCGCAGCACCGCGTCGGGGCCCAGCAGCCCCTCCACCACGGCCAGCGCGCCCACGATGTCGCCGTGGACCAGGCGTTCGCGTACGCCGGCGAGGCAGTCCGGACGCCGGTGCGCCGCGTCGACGGCCTGGAGACAGGGCAGCGGAGTGCCGGTCAGCGCGGCCAGCAGCTCCTCGCGCCGGATCTCGGCCGGATCGTGGTCCAACGGGGCCAGCACGCCGTCGACCAGGCCGATCCGGTGCGTAGCTCCCCGGCAGTCCACGAACCGGGCCCGTCCCGCCCGATCGGGAAGCCGGCTCGCACCGGATGCCGCGTGCTCCGGTACGAGCGCCGAGGCGACCAGCGGATGCAGCCGCTCGGCCTCGATCGCTCCCCTACGGAGCAACTCCAGGTCGGGCAGCACCCAGGTCGCCGCGTCGGGCAGAACGGGCAGCGCGGAGACGCAGCCCGACGGACTCCGCAGGACGGGCGCCCCCTCCCCGTCCTCGCCCGGATCGAGCACCAGCCGCTGTCCGGCCCCGAACCGCACGAGAACGGAACCCGTGGTCCGGCCCGCCGCCCGCAGCACGATCCGCGCCTCGGCCGCCCACCGGTCCACGGCACAGCCGAGCTCCGACGGTTCCGCGGCCCGGTCCACCGTCGGCGGGGGCGGATCGTCTCCAGGCGGCGGACGATCCGCCCCGCACCGGACCCGCAGCTCACCCGCCCTGCGCGCATCCCACAGATGACGGTGCAGATCGAGCCGGAACCGCCGGCTGGGACGCGGATGCGGATGGCGTGAGCCACCAGCCCCCGAGCCACTCGCCCCCGAGCCGCCCGCCCCCGAACCGGCCGCCCCCGAACCAGTCGTCCCCAAGTCGGAGGACGCGTCCCACAGCGCGAGGCTGATCCGCTGCCCGGCATCCGCCCACGCAGGCGGTGTCCGCACCACGAGATGCACCGGACGTACGCCGCCCCGCCCTCGCCCCACCGCCTCGTACCGGGCGAGGGGCACCGTCAGACCGGGCCGCAGCAGCCCGTCGGGAGCGATCCTCGGCAGGTGCCAGCGCAGTAGGTCGGGTGCCAGGTGGCGGAGATCCGCCCGGACTCGGGCGGCGAGATCCTGGCCGTGCTCACGTGCCACGGCCCGCAGATTGAAGTCGACGTCGATGCCTGCGGCGGCGCACGCCCCCGCCCAGTCCCCGGCATGCCGGCGGGCGGTCGCAGTCTCGATCATGGAGGCCGGCACGGCGAACTCGCGCACGCGCAGCCAGAAGGAAAGCCGGGAGTCCTCGTTCGCGATGTGAGTGAGCATCAGCACTCACCTTGCGCGGACGGGTCCCCCGATCTGACACGAGAAGGAGTAGTCATCACGGGGATCGTAGCCCTCCGACGCTGATCCGCCCACCAGATATTTTCCGGCTCGTCAGTTACGCGCGAGGGGCGCCGACGATCCCTCGTCGGCGCCCCGGCAGACCGGTTACCGCAGCACCACCCCCGCCCCCTCCACCGCATCCCCGGACGGCATCTCCAGTAGGCCCAGTTCGGCGCCGGAGGCCAGTAGGCGGTGGGCCGGGAGGATGCGGACCGTGTAGCCGAAGGGGCCTGTGCGGTCCAGGGACAGGGGGCCCTCGTACACCCACCTGCCCTCCAGGTCGGGGCCGCCCGCGGGTTTCAGCGGGACCGTCGAGGCGTCCGTGATGCGGTCCTCCTCGTCGACCCGGCCGGAGACGGCCTGGATCTCGACGTCGTCGGGGGCGAGGTCGCCGAGGCCGACGCGGACCCGCAGCGCGAGGGTCGTGCCGAGTTCCGCGGTGGCGGTGGCCGCCGACGTCTCGACGTGGTCGACGGTCACCGCGTGCCAGGCCGAGCGCACCCGCTGTTTCCAGGCGGCTAGTTCGCGGGCGGTGTCGGGGGCCATCGTCCGGTGCGTGTGGGCGGCCGGGGTGTAGAGGCGTTCGACGTACTCGCGGACCATGCGTCCGGCCAGCACCTTCGGGCCGAGCAGGGTGAGGGTCTGGCGGACCATCTCGATCCAGCGGTCGGGCAGGCCCGCCCGGCCGCGTTCGTAGAAGCGGGGGGCGATGCGCTGTTCCAGGAGGTCGTAGAGGGCCGCCGCCTCGATGTCGTCGCGGTGGTCGGGGTCGGTGCCGGCGCCGTCGGCGGTGGGGATCGCCCAGCCGAAGTCGGGCTGGAACCATTCGTCCCACCAGCCGTCCAGGACGGAGAGGTTGAGGCAGCCGTTGAGGGCCGCCTTCATACCGCTGGTCCCGCACGCCTCCAGCGGCCTCAGCGGATTGTTCAGCCAGATGTCGCAGCCGGGGTACAGCTTCTGCGCCATCGCCATGCCGTAGTCGGGGAGGAAGACGATGCGGTGGCGGACCCGTGGGTCGTCCGTGAACCGGACCAGCTCCTGGACGAGGCGTTTGCCGCCGTCGTCCGCCGGGTGCGCCTTGCCCGCCACCACGATCTGGATCGGCCGCTCGGAGTGCAGCAGCAGGTCCATCAGCCGGTCGCGGTCCCTCAGCATCAGCGTCAGGCGTTTGTACGACGGGACGCGGCGCGCGAAGCCGATGGTGAGGACGTCCGGGTCCAGGACGCCGTCGATCCAGCCCAACTCGGCCGTGCCCGCGCCGCGTTGACGCCAGGACGCGCGCAGCCGGCGCCGTACCTCCACCACCAGTTGTTCGCGCAGGTCGCGGCGCAGGTCCCAGATGTCCTGGTCGGAGATGTCGGCGACAGCGTCCCAGCGTTCGGAGCCGCCGACGCTCAGGGCGTCCTCGGCGCGCTCGCTGCCGACCTGGCGGGCGCCGAGCCGGAGCACTTCGGGGGCGACCCAGGTCGGGGCGTGCACGCCGTTGGTGACGGAGGTGATCGGCACCTCGTCGGGGTCGAAGCCGGGCCACAGGCCGGCGAACATCCCCCTGCTCACCTGGCCGTGGAGCAGGGACACGCCGTTCGCGCGCTGTGCCAGCCGCAGGCCCATCACGGCCATGTTGAAGAGGTTCGGCTCGCCGCCCGGGTACGTCTCCATGCCGAGGCGCAGGATGCGGTCGACGTCCATGTGGGGGAGTTCGGCGTCGGGTCCGAAGTGGCGGGCGACCAGCTCGCGGTCGAAGCGGTCGATGCCGGCCGGGACGGGGGTGTGCGTGGTGAAGACGGTCCCGGCGCGGACGGCTTCCAGGGCGGAGTCGAAGTCCAGTCCCGTGTCGGCGAGTTCGGCGATCCGCTCCAGTCCGAGGAAGCCCGCGTGGCCCTCGTTGGTGTGGAAGACCTCGGGTTCCGGGTGACCGGTCAGGCGGCAGTACGTGCGCACCGCCCGGACACCCCCTATGCCGAGCAGCATCTCCTGGAGCAGACGGTGCTCGCTGCCGCCGCCGTAGAGCCGGTCGGTCACCCCGCGTTCGCCGAGGCCGTTCTCCTCGATGTCGGAGTCGAGCATGAGCAGCGGGACCCGGCCGACCTGGGCCAGCCAGACGCGGGCGTGGAGCTGTTTGCCGGCCGGGAGGGCGAGGGAGATCTGCGCGGGGGCGCCGTCGTCCTCCCGCAGGAGGGTCACCGGCAGCTCGTTGGGGTCGAGGACGGGGTAGTGCTCCTGCTGCCAGCCGTCCCGGGAGAGGGTCTGGCGGAAGTAGCCGTGCCGGTAGAGGAGTCCCACGCCGATCAGCGGCACGCCCAGGTCGCTGGCCGCTTTCAGGTGGTCGCCGGCGAGGATGCCGAGGCCGCCGGAGTACTGCGGCAGGGCGGCCGTGACGCCGAACTCGGGTGAGAAGTAGGCGACGGCGGCGGGGAGTCCCGCGGTGGCGGGCTGGTCCTGGTACCAGCGGTCGCCGCTCATGTAGTCGTGCAGGTCGTCGGCGGCGGCGGTGAGCCGGCGCAGGAAACGGCGGTCCTCGGCGAGTTCGGCGAGGCGTGCCGGGCGCACGCTGCCGAGGAGTCTGACCGGGTCGCCGTCACAGACGGCCCAGCGCTCGGGGTCGACGGACTGGAACAGGTCGCGGGTCTCCGCGTGCCAGGACCAGCGCAGGTTGCGGGCGAGGTCGCTGAGCGGGCGGAGGGGTTCGGGGAGGAGGGGTCGGACGGTGAATCGACGGATCGCCTTCACATTCCACCTCGGCGTGGCGCGTTCGCTGGATGGGCGCACGGCGGTGTGCGTCCACGTCTGTGGAAAAAGGTACCGGCGTCGGTGGCGGCCTTGCTGGGGGCTGGCCGCCCCCGGGCCCCTCACTTTTCTGCCCGAACGGCCTCGTCCTCAGTCGCCGTACGGGTGGGGGCTCCCGGATTCGGGGCCGGCCGGGCCCTCCGCAACGGGCCGAAAACCCTGTTTCTCCCCCGGAGGCCACCTTGTGGCGGTTCGCGCCCCGCGAGAGGCTGCCCGGTGGCGTGCCCGGCGAAGGCGGGGTGCGTCGAGTCGAGGAGGGGAACGCGAACCATGGCACGGACGCGTATGCGGCGTCTGCGCCGGGTGGGGGGTCTGACCGCGGTCGCCACGACCGTGCTGCTGTCGGCCGTCGCCCTGCCCGCGCACGCCGCACCGGAGGGGAAGATACTCGGCGCCGGTCTGCCCGGCTCCGTCGGCGGAAGCTATCTCGTGACGCTGAAGGGGGACACGCACGCGTCGTCGGAGGACGGACGACGGCTTGCCCGGACGTACGGGGCGAGAATCAGCCAGACCTACGGCACGGTCCTCAACGGGTTCGCCGTCGAGGCCGACGAGAGACAGGCCCGGCGGCTCGCGGCCGACCCGCGCGTGGCGTCCGTCGTCCAGGACACCCGGGTGACGCTGGACGCCGCGCCGGTCGCCGTCGGGAAGAACCCGCCGTCCTGGGGGCTGGACCGGCTCGACCAGCCGAGCCGGCCGCTGGACGGCGGTTACCGCTGGCCGAGATCCGCGGGCGCGGGCGTCACCGTGTATGTGATCGACACCGGCATCCGGATCACGCACGACGACTTCGGCGGCCGGGCGAGCTACGGCTGGGACTTCGTCGGCGGGGACGGCGTCGCCGCCGACGGCAACGGACACGGCACGCACGTCGCGGGCACCGTCGCGGGCACGGCCCTGGGCGTCGCCAAGAAGGCCAAGGTGGTCGCGGTGCGGGTGCTCGACGACTCCGGTGCGGGCACCACCGCGCAGGCCGTCGCGGGCATCGACTGGGTCACCCGTCATGCGCACAGGCCGGCGGTCGCCAACCTCAGTCTGGGCGGCGGGTACAACGCGGCGTTGGACGCCGCCGTGCGCACCTCCATCCGCTCCGGTGTCACGTACACCGTCGCCGCGGGCAACGTGGGGCAGCCGGCCGCGCTGCACTCCCCCGCCGACGTGCGGGAGGCCATCACGGTCGGCGCGACCGACAGCAAGGACGCCAGGGCGGCCTTCTCCAACTACGGTTCGGCCGTCGACCTGTTCGCGCCGGGTGTGTCGATCACCTCCGCGTCGTACACGAGCGACACGGGCCGGGTCGCCTGCTCCGGTACGTCGACGGCGTCGCCGCACGCGGCGGGCGCGGCCGCGCTCTATCTCGCCGACCATCCGAAAGCCACTCCGGCGACGGTCTCGAAAGCGTTGTTCGCGGGGGCGGCGAGCGGGAAGGTGTCCGGTCGGGGGGCCGGTTCGCCGGACAAACTGCTGCAGGTCCTCGCGGCCGGGTAACGGGGCTTCAAAACCGGTCTCGTTCCTCTCGAACGAGGCCGGACTTGTGTGTAGACATACGCCTGAGTAGTTAACAAAGTGCCGGATTGCTCACCCGAACAAGGTGGGAAGGCTCCCTCGGTACACGACCCCACATCCATCCGCCCACCCTCGTTGATGCGGACAGGAGCGGTCATGCCCGCCACGCACCACTCGTCAGCACCCCCGACACCCCGCACCAGGGCGACACCCGCCCCCGAAGCAACGCAAGCGCTCCCCGCACCGGAAGCGCTCCCCGTGCGCCCCGCCGGATCCGCCCCCTCGGACGGGGTCGCCGGTACCGCCGTCGGGCGCATACCCGTCCTCGATGTCCGCCCGCTGGTCCAGCAGGGGCGCCGGCCCGCCAAGGCGGTCGCCGGTGAGACGTTCCAGGTGTCGGCGACCGTGTTCCGGGAGGGACATGACGCCGTCGCCGCCAATGTGGTCCTCAAGGGCCCGGACGGCGCCCCGGGCCCGTGGACGCCGATGCGCGAACTCGCCCCCGGCACCGACCGCTGGGGCGCGGACGTCACGCCGGACACCACGGGCCGTTGGACGTACACCGTGGAGGCGTGGGGGGACCCGGTCGCCACCTGGCGGCACCACGCCCGCATCAAGATCCCCGCGGGGATGGACACGGAACTGGTCCTCGAAGAGGGCGCCCGGCTGTACGAGCGGGCGGCCGCCGGAGTACCGCAGGGGCCGGACCGGACCGTGGTGCTGGCCGCGGTCGACGCCCTGCGCGACGCGTCCCGCCCGGCCGCGGCCCGGCTGGCGGCGGCGCTGACCCCGCAGGCCGAAGCCGTCCTCGGCCGTCATCCGCTGCGCGAACTGGTCACCGCCTCCGAGCCGTTGCCGCTGCTGGTGGAGCGGGAGCGCGCGCTGTACGGCGCGTGGTACGAGTTCTTCCCGCGCTCCGAGGGCACCCCCGAGCGCCCGCACGGCACCTTCCGCACCGCCGCGCGCAGGCTTCCCGCCATCGCCGCGATGGGCTTCGACGTCGTCTATCTGCCGCCGATCCACCCCATCGGCACGACGTTCCGCAAGGGCCGCAACAACACCCTCGACCCCGGCCCGGACGACGTCGGCGTGCCCTGGGCGATCGGCTCGCCCGAGGGCGGCCACGACGCCGTCCACCCGGACCTGGGGACCATCGACGACTTCGCGTGGTTCGTGGAGCGGGCGGCGGAGCACGGGCTGGAGATCGCCCTCGACTTCGCCCTCCAGTGCTCGCCGGACCATCCCTGGGTGCACAAGCACCCCGAGTGGTTCCACCACCGGCCGGACGGGACGATCGCGTACGCCGAGAACCCGCCGAAGAAGTACCAGGACATCTACCCGATCGCCTTCGACGCCGACCTGGACGGCCTCGTCGCCGAGACCGTCCGGGTGCTCAGGCACTGGATGTCGTACGGAGTGCGGATCTTCCGCGTCGACAACCCGCACACCAAGCCGGTGGTGTTCTGGGAGCGGGTCATCGCGGAGATCAACGGCGGCGACCCCGACGTGATCTTCCTGGCGGAGGCCTTCACCCGGCCCGCGATGATGCACACGCTCGGCCAGATCGGCTTCCAGCAGTCGTACACCTACTTCACCTGGCGCAACACGAAGCAGGAACTGACGGAGTACCTCACCGAACTCTCGGGGGATGCCGCCTCCTACATGCGGCCCAACCTGTTCGCCAACACCCCCGACATCCTGCACGCCTACCTCCAGCACGGCGGCCGGCCCGCCTTCGAGGTGCGCGCGGTCCTCGCCGCCACGCTGTCCCCTACCTGGGGCATCTACAGCGGCTACGAACTCTGCGAGAACACGCCGCTGAAGGAGGGCGGCGAGGAATACCTCGACTCGGAGAAGTACCAGCTCAAGCCCCGTGACTGGGCGGCGGCCGAACGCGATGGCCGCAGTCTCGCCCCGCTGATCACGAAGCTCAACGAGATCCGGCGGGCCAACCCGGCCCTGCACCGGCTGCGTGATCTGCACTTCCATCCGACCGACAAGGAAGCGGTGATCGCCTACTCCAGAAGGAGCTCGAAGAGCAGCGGTTCGAACACGGTTCTGGTGGTCGTCAACCTCGACCCCCACCACACCCAGGAGGCGACGGTGTCGTTGGACATGCCGCAACTCGGCCTGGACTGGCACGAGTCGGTGTCGGTGCGCGACGAGCTCACCGGCGAGACCTACCACTGGGGCAGGGCCAACTACGTGCGCCTCGAACCGGGCACCCGGCCCGCGCATGTACTCACCGTCCTGCGACCGTCCAACCCGCAGATCGGAGGGTCACCCACACCATGATCGTCAATGAGCCCGTTCCGGACACCTTCGAGGACACGCCCGCCAAGGACCGCGACCCCGAGTGGTTCAAACGCGCCGTGTTCTACGAGGTCCTCGTCCGCTCCTTCCAGGACAGCAACGGCGACGGCGTCGGCGACCTCAAGGGCATCACCGCCAAACTCGACTACCTGCAATGGCTCGGAGTCGACTGCCTCTGGCTCCCGCCGTTCTTCAAATCACCGCTGCGCGACGGCGGATACGACGTGTCCGACTACACCTCCGTCCTCCCCGAATTCGGCGACCTCGCCGACTTCGTGGAATTCGTCGACGCCGCACACCAACGCGGCATGCGCGTCATCATCGACTTCGTGATGAACCACACCAGCGACCAGCACCCGTGGTTCCAGGAATCGAGGAAAGACCCCGACGGACCCTACGGCGACTACTACATGTGGGCCGACGACGACAAGCAGTACGCCGACGCCCGCATCATCTTCGTCGACACCGAGGTCTCCAACTGGACCTTCGACCCCGTCCGCAAGCAGTACTTCTTCCACCGCTTCTTCTCCCACCAGCCGGACCTCAACTACGAGAACCCGGCCGTGCAGGAGGAGATGATCTCCGCGCTGAAGTTCTGGCTGGACCTGGGCATCGACGGCTTCCGCCTCGACGCCGTGCCCTACCTGTACGCGCAGGAGGGCACGAACTGCGAGAACCTTCCGGCGACGCACGAGTTCCTGAAGCGGGTCCGCAAGGAGATCGACGCGCACTACCCGGACACGGTGATCCTCGCCGAGGCCAACCAGTGGCCGGAGGACGTCGTCGACTACTTCGGCGACTACTCCTCCGGCGGCGACGAATGCCATATGGCGTTCCACTTCCCCGTCATGCCCCGCATCTTCATGGCGGTACGCCGGGAATCCCGCTACCCCGTGTCGGAAATCCTCGCCAAGACCCCTGCGATTCCGGCCAACTGCCAGTGGGGCATCTTCCTGCGGAACCACGACGAGCTGACCCTCGAAATGGTCACCGACGAAGAACGCGACTACATGTACGCGGAATACGCGAAAGACCCGCGGATGCGCGCCAACATCGGCATCCGGCGCCGGCTCGCACCACTGCTGGACAACGACCGCAACCAGATCGAGCTGTTCACCGCGCTGCTCCTGTCCCTCCCCGGCTCGCCGATCCTGTACTACGGCGACGAGATCGGCATGGGCGACAACATCTGGCTCGGCGACCGCGACGCCGTCCGCACCCCCATGCAGTGGACACCGGATCGCAACGCAGGTTTTTCTTCCTGTGACCCCGGCAGACTGTCCCTGCCTGCGATCATGGACCCCGTCTACGGGTACCAGGTCACCAACGTCGAGGCGTCGATGTCGTCGCCGTCGTCGCTGCTGCACTGGACCCGGCGGATGATCGAGATCCGGAAGCAGAACCCCGCCTTCGGCCTCGGAACGTACACCGAACTGCAGTCCTCCAACCCGGCCGTCCTCGCGTTCCTGCGGGAGGCCCCCCTGTCCAAGGACGGAGGGGACGACCTGGTGCTGTGCGTGCACAACTTCTCGCGCTTCGCCCAGCCCACCGAACTGGACCTGAGCCGGTTCAAGGGGCGGTACCCGGTGGAGTTGTTCGGCGGGGTGCGCTTCCCGCCGGTCGGTGAACTGCCGTACCTGCTCACCCTCGCGGGGCACGGCTTCTACTGGTTCCGGCTGCGTCGCGACGCGGCCTAGAACCCCGCGGCGGGGCGGTTCCCTCCGGGTTTCCCCCGCCCCGCCCGGGGCACGCATCAGTAACACCCCGACCCCCCGGGGAAAGGAATGTGACGCCATGGCGGAAACGGTCACACTCTCCGGCAAGACGAGCCCCGGCCTCCTCGCGTCACTGGACCCTCTGCTGCGGGAGTGGCTGCCGCGCCAGCGCTGGTTCGCCGGCAAGGGGCGTCCGGTCACCGGGTTCTCGCTGGTGGCGGCCACGGAGTTGCTCCCGGTCGGCACCCGGCTGGGCCTCTACCACCTGCTGGTGCGCGCCGAGCAGGGCGCCGGCCCCGGCGACTGCTACCAGCTGCTCATCGGCGTACGCGAGGCTCTGCCGCCCCGGCTGGCGCCCGCGCTGATCGGACACGTGACGCAGGGGCCGCTGGCCGGGGGGACCGTGTTCGACGCCCTGTACGACACCCGGCCCGCCGAGGTGCTCCTGGAGGCCCTGCGCACCCGGGCGCGGATCGGGGCGCTGCGCTGCGAGCGGGAACCCGGGCAGGAGATCCGCTCGGGGCTGGTCCCGCGCCGGCTGACGGGCGAGCAGTCGAATTCGTCGATCGTCTATGGAGATACGTTCATCCTGAAGCTTTTGCGCCGGGTGGTGCCGGGCGTCAACCCGGACCTGGAACTGCCGCTGGCGCTGGCCCGCGAGGGCTGCCCCCGGGTGCCCGCCCCGACGGCCTGGATGGAGGCGCACCTCGACGACGAGCCCTATGTGCTGGCCGTGCTCCAGCCGTATGTGCAGGGCGCGGCGGACGGCTGGGAGCTGGCGCTGCGGGAGCTGGCCAAGGGCGAGGACTTCGCCGCGGAGGCGCGGGCGCTGGGGCGGGCCACCGCCGAGGTGCACGGGGCGCTGGCCCGGGCCCTGCCCACGGCGACGCTCGGCCACGCACAGATACAGCCGATGGCCGACGGCATGGCCGTCCGCCTCGACGCGGCCGCGCAGGCCGTGCCCGCCCTGCGCCCGTACGCGCCCGCGCTGCGCACCGCCTTCACGGCGCTGGCCGGCCTCGCGGCCGAGGGCCACACCTGGACCGCCCAGCGCGTCCACGGCGACCTGCACCTCGGGCAGTGCCTGCGCGCGGGCTCCGGGGAGTGGACGCTGATCGACTTCGAGGGGGAGCCGGCCCGGCCGCTGGCCGAGCGGCGCATGCCGCAGCCGGCGGTGCGGGACGTGGCGGGCATGCTGCGCTCCTTCGACTACGCGGCCCACTCGGCCGACCCGCCCGCCCCGGGCTGGGCGCACGCCTGCCGGGCGGCCTACTGCTCCGGGTACGCCGAGGTGGCGGGCGCCGACCCGCGCACCGACCCCGTGCTGCTGCGGGCCTACGAGACGGACAAGGCCGTCTACGAGGTCGTCTACGAGGCCCGGCACCGGCCCGACTGGCTCCCCGTACCGCTGTCCGCGATACACCGCCTCGCCGCACCCGACCTGCCTTGAGGAGGCTCCGTACGTGACTCCCCCGAAGAAGAAGTCCGCCGCGCAGAAAGCAGTGACCAAGAAGGCGGTGGCGAAGAAGGCGGCGAGCAAGAAGGCGACGGGCAAGAAGGCCCTGGGGAAAGAGGCCCAGGGGAAGGAGGCCCAGGGGAAGGAGAAGGCGGCGCCTGCCCCGAAAGCCGCCGCGACAACCGCCGCGAAAACTGTCGCCAAAACTGCCGCGAAAGCCCCCGTGCGGAAGCCGAAGAAGCCTCCCGTGGCACCGCCGGTCGCGCCCTTCTCCCCGGCCCTGGACGCCGTCGACCGCGAGCGTCTGCTGCACGGCGCCCATCACGCCCCGCACGCGGTGCTCGGCGCGCATCCGGCGCCCGGCGGGATCGTCTTCCGGGCGCTGCGCCCGTACGCGCGGTCCGTCACGGTGCTCGCGGGCGACCTGCGCGCCGAGCTCCATGACGACGGCGACGGCTTCTTCTCCGGGCTGCTGCCCCTCACCGAGGTCCCGGCCTACCGGCTCCTCGTGGCGTACGAGGGCACGGCCGTGGAGACCGAGGACGCCTACCGTTTCCTGCCCACGCTGGGCGAGCTGGACCTGCACCTGATCGGCGAGGGCCGGCACGAGCAGCTGTGGACGGTGCTGGGCGCGCACCCGAGGACCCACCAGGGCGTGCGCGGCACGAGCTTCTCGGTGTGGGCGCCGAACGCGCGCGGCGTGCGGCTGGCCGGCACCTTCAACTTCTGGGACGGCACCGGGTACCCGATGCGTTCGCTCGGTGGAACCGGGGTCTGGGAGCTGTTCGTGCCCGGGATCGGCGAGGGCGAGCTGTACAAGTTCGACATCACCCGCCCGGACGGCTCGCACACCCTGCGCGCCGACCCGCTGGCCCGGCGCACCGAGGTCCCGCCGGCGACGTCGTCGATCGTGCACGCGTCGTCGTACGAGTGGGGCGACGAGGAGTGGCTGGCGCGCCGGGCCGAGATACCCGTGCACAAGGCGCCCTTCTCCATCTACGAGATCCATCTCCCCTCCTGGCGACCGGGCCTGACGTATCGTCAACTCGCCGATCAGCTCCCCGCGTACGTCAAGGACCTCGGCTTCACGCATGTCGAGCTGATGCCGGTCGCCGAGCATCCCTTCGGCGGTTCCTGGGGCTACCAGGTCACCGGCTTCTACGCGCCCACGGCCCGGCTCGGCACGCCGGACGACTTCAAGCACCTGGTGGACGCGCTGCACCGGGCCGGCATCGGCGTCCTGATGGACTGGGTCCCGGCGCACTTCCCGCGCGACGACTGGGCGCTGGCCGAGTTCGACGGCCGTCCGCTCTACGAGCACGAGGACCCGCTGCGCGCCGCCCACCCCGACTGGGGGACGCTGGAGTTCGACTTCGGCCGCCGCGAGGTGCGCAACTTCCTGGTGGCCAACGCCAGTTACTGGTGCGAGGAGTTCCACATCGACGGGCTGCGGGTGGACGCCGTCGCCTCCATGCTCTACCTCGACTACTCGCGCGAGCCCGGCCAGTGGACGCCGAACGAGCACGGCGGGCGGGAGAACCTGGACGCAGTGGCGTTCCTCCAGGAGATGAACGCGACGGTCTACCGCCGCAGCCCCGGGGTCGTCACGATCGCGGAGGAGTCCACGGCCTGGGACGGCGTCACGCGGGCCACGCACCACCCGGGCCCGAGCGGCTTCGGCGGGCTCGGCTTCGGCCTGAAGTGGAACATGGGCTGGATGCACGACTCGCTGGAGTACATGACCCACGAGCCGGTGCACCGCCGCTACCACCACCACGAGATGACCTTCTCGATGGTGTACGCCTACAGCGAGAACTACGTGCTGCCCATCTCCCACGACGAGGTGGTGCACGGCAAGCGCTCACTGGTGTCGAAGATGCCCGGCGACTGGTGGCAGCAGCGCGCGAACCTGCGGGCGTACCTGGCGTTCATGTGGGCCCACCCCGGCAAGCAACTCCTCTTCATGGGGCAGGAGTTCGCCCAGGGAGCGGAGTGGTCCGAGGCGCACGGCCCCGACTGGTGGCTGCTGGACCCGGCCTACGGCGCCGAGGCCGACCACCGGGGCGTCCGGGACCTGGTCCGCGACCTGAACAGCGTCTACCGGACGACCCCGGCCCTGTGGCAGCAGGACACCGACCCCGCCGGTTTCCAGTGGATCGTCGGGGACGCCGCCGAGGACAACGTCTTCGCCTTCCTGCGCTACGACGCCGACGGCTCCCCGCTGCTGTCCGTCTCCAACCTCTCCCCCGTCGTCCGCCACGACTACTGCCTCGGCGTCCCGGACGACATCCCGGCGTGGCACGAGATGCTCAACACCGACGCGGCGGCCTACGGCGGCAGCGGCGTAGCCCACCCCGACCCGATCAAACCGGAACCCCACGCCCGCCACGCCCGCCCGGCCGCCGTCCGCCTGACACTGCCACCCCTGTCGACGGTGTGGCTACGCCCGGCGTAGGCGGGCCGGGGACTGTTCCGGCCCGTTACGTCAGCGCTTACGTCAGCGCTTCCGTCAGCGGCTTCGGCAGCTCCTTGGTGTGGACCACGCCGAGGCGTTGGGTGGCTCGGGTGAGGGCTACGTACAGGTCGCTGGTGCCGTAGTCGGCGGGCTCCACGACGAGCACCGAGTCGAACTCCAGCCCCTTGGCCTGGCGCGGGTCGAGCAGGACGACCGTGCGGGTCAGGTCCGGTTCCGCGCCCGCCGTCACGCCGTCCAGGCGGGCCGCCAGCCGTCGGTGCAGCGCGCGCGGGGCGATCACCGCCAGCCGGCCCTCGGCGGGGGTCAGCTCGGCCACGGCCTCGGCGACCGCGCCCGGCAGGTCGTCGCTCGCGCGGGCCCAGGGCTTCACTCCCGTCGAGCGGACCGAGCTCGGCGGTTCGAAGTCGGGGTTCTGCGCGCGGACGACGGCCGCAGCGACCTCCATGATCTCGGCCGGGGTGCGGTAGTTGACGCCGAGGCGGGTGTGCTCCCAGCGGTCCTCGACGTACGGGGCGAGGATCCCCGACCAGGAGCCGACACCGGCCGCCTCGGCCGTCTGGGCCGGGTCGCCGACCAGGGTCATCGAGCGGGTCGGGCTGCGCCGCATCAGCAGCCGCCAGGCCATCGGCGACAGCTCCTGCGCCTCGTCGACGATGATGTGGCCGAACGCCCAGGTCCGGTCGGCCGCCGCGCGCTCGGCGGCGCTGCGGTGGTCGTCCTCCTCGTGCCGCTCGGCGAACCGCTCGGCGTCGATGATGTCGTGCGCGGACAGGACTTCGGAGTCCTCCTCCTCCTTGTCGTCGAACTCGTAGGTGCGCGAGGCGTAGGAGACGTCGAGGACGCCCTGGGCGTAGGCGACCTGTGTCTCGCGCTCCCGGTCGGCCCGCGCGCGGGCCGACCGGTCGTCCTCGCCGAGGAGTTCGGCCGCCTCGTCGAGCAGCGGGACGTCCGCGACCGTCCAGGCCCGGGTCACCGGGCGGCGGATCGCGGCCGCGTCCTCGTCGCTCACGTACCCCTCGGGGGCGGCGAGGAAGTCGGCGACCAGGCGGCGCGGAGTGATGCGCGGCCACAACCGGTCGATGGCGGACCAGACTTCGGGGTTGTCGGCGAGCTCGTCGCGGATCTGGGTGATGTCGCTGGCGTCCAGCATGTTCGAGCCGTCGTAGGGGTCGGTGCCGATGCGCTCGGCGACCATGTCCGTCAGCGTGTTGAGGATGTAGCCCTCGAAGTGCTCGCGGGCCGCGTTGTGCGGCAGCCGTGCGGCGCGGGTGCGCTCGCGGGCGACGCCCACGAGTCCGTCGTCGAGCATCAGGACCTCACGGTCGTGCTCGATCGTGATCACCGGGTCGGGCAGCGCCTGCCGGTCGCGTACGACGGCGGCGAGGACGTCCGCCATGTCGGCGCGGCCCTTCACGGCGGCCGCCTCGGGGGTGTCGGTCGCCGTCGCCTTCACGCCGGGGAAGAGTTCGCCGACCGTCGCCAGCAGCACGCCGGTCTCGCCCAGCGAGGGCAGCACCTCGCCGATGTAGCCGAGGAAGGCGGGATTGGGGCCGACGATCAGCACGGCCCGCTTGGCGAGCAGTTCGCGGTGCTCGTAGAGGAGGTAGGCGGCGCGGTGCAGGGCGACGGCCGTCTTGCCGGTGCCGGGGCCGCCCTCGACGACCAGGACCCCTCGGTGGGGAGCCCGGATGATCTCGTCCTGCTCGGCCTGGATGGTCTGCACGATGTCGTTCATGCGGCCGGTGCGGGCAGAGCCCAGCGCGGCGAGCAGCACGGCGTCGCCGGTGGGGTCCTCGTGGCCGGTCCGCTCCTGGTCGCCGAGGTCGAGGATCTCGTCGTGCAGGGCGGTGACCCGGCGGCCTGAAGTGGTGAGGTGCCGGCGGCGGCGCAGGCCCAGCGGGGTGTGGCCGGTGGCCAGGTAGAAGGGGCGGGCGACATCGGCACGCCAGTCGATGAGGATCGGCGTGTGCTCGGCGTCGTCGGTGCGCAGGCCGATGCGGCCGATGTGGTGGCTGGTGCCGGAGGTGAGGTCGATGCGGCCGAAGCAGAGGGAGCCGTCCACCGCGTTGAGCGCGGCCAGCAGACCCGAGCGTTCGGCGACGAGGATGTCGCGCTCCAGTCGGGCCTGCTGGGGCGTGTTGCCCTGGGCGAGCGCGTCCGTGACGGAGGTCTCGGTGTCGCCGCGCAGGGCGTCCACCCTCGCGTACACCCGGTCGATGAATTCCTGCTCGCGCCGCAATTCACTATCCGGAAAGTCGGTGTTTGACAATTCCACTCCCGCCCGCATATACTGTGCTCACTGAGCTTCTTTGCGACCTGATTCTCTTGAAGTCGCGAACCATCGAATATACGCAAAGAAATCCCCCGAGCGCAATTGCTCGGGGGATTTCTTCGTATCCGGTGAGCTGCCCGGCGAAGTGTGCGACGGGGGCTCGGAGCCACGGGCTCAGAGCACGTCGGACAGCTCCTCCAGCAGCCGCCGCTTGGGCCGGGCCCCCACCATCGCCTTCACGGGCTCACCGTCGCGGAACACCATGAACGTCGGCATCGACAGCACCTTGTAGGCGTTGGTCGTCTCCGGGTTCAGGTCCACGTTCAGCTGCACCACCTTCAGCCGCTCGCCCTCCTCCGCGGCGATCGCCCTCAGCACCGGCCCCATCTGCCGGCACGGCGGACACCAGTCGGCGGTGAACTCCACCAGCACCGGCAACCCTGCCCCCAGCACCTCCCACCCGAAGTCCGCGTCCGTCACTTCCGCCACGCCCTCAGCCTTGATCACAACTCCCGCCCTTCTGGGGCCACCCTCGGGCCCAGTTCACACCCGGGTTCCGGACCCCCCGGAACCAGCGCCTCGGCTGCCAGTTCGTCGCGGGCCTGCTCGGCCCTGACCAACTGCCCCGCGACCGTCTCCCGCACCGCCCGCAACTCCCCGATCAGCTCGTCCAGCTCCGCCAGCTTGCGCCGGTAGACAGCGAGCGACGCCGGGCAGGAGTCGCCCTCCGGGTGCCCGGCCCGCAGACACTCCACGAAGGGCCGCGTCTCCTCCAGGTCGAACCCGAAGTCCTGAAGCGTCCTGATCTGCCGCAACAGCTTCAGGTCGGCCTCGTCGTACGTCCGGTATCCGTTGTCGTTCCGCCGGGCGGGCAGCAGCCCCCGGGACTCGTAGTACCGCAGCGTCCGGGTCGTGGTCCCGGCCCGCGCGGCCAGCTCGCCGATGCGCATGCCTACGAAGGTACGGCTTGACGCCGACGTCAAGGCAACGCCGACGACACCGTGCGCCGACAACAAAACCGGGCGACCGAGCCACGGGGGAGTGCTCGGCCGCCCGGAGACGGTGGGGTGGAGAAGGTGGAGAAGGTGGGGACGGGAGTGGTGAGGGTGGAGACGGGGGTGGTGCGGCGGTGCGGCGGTGCGGTGCCCGGGTGTCCGGCCCCGGTTCAGGCGGGGCCGGACACCCGGAGTCGGGGGCCCGTCAGCGGATCAGGCCTTGGCGAGTTCCTTCTCGCCGCCCTCGCGCTGCTCGGGCAGGTCCGCGGAGTCGTCCTCGGCCTCGTCCTCGTGGTCGAGCAGGGTCTTCTCGTCGAAGGGCAGACCCCCGGCGAGCACCAGCTGGACGCGCTCCTTGTCGATCTCCTTGGTCCAGGTGCCGACCAGGACGGTGGCGACGGCGTTGCCCGCGAAGTTGGTGAGGGCGCGGGCCTCGCTCATGAAGCGGTCGATGCCGACGATGAGGCCCATGCCGTCCACCAGGGCGGGCTTGTGCGACTGGAGGCCGCCGGCCAGGGTCGCCATGCCGGCGCCGGTGACACCGGCCGCGCCCTTGGAGGCGACGAACAGGAAGAGCAGCAGCGGGATCTGCTCGCCGATCGACATCGGCGTGCCCATGGCGTCGGCGATGAACAGGGACGCCATGGTCATGTAGATCATGGTGCCGTCGAGGTTGAAGGAGTAGCCGGTCGGCACGGTGATGCCGACGACGGGCTTGCTGACGCCCAGGTGCTCCATCTTCGCGATGAGCCGCGGCAGCGCCGACTCGGAGGAGGAGGTGGAGAGGATCAGCAGGAACTCACGGGCCAGGTACTTGAAGAACGTCAGGATGTTCAGGCCCGCGAAGATCCGCAGCAGCGCGCCGAGCACGATGAAGACGAACAGGAAGCACGTGGTGTAGAAGCCGAGCATCAGGACGGCGAGGCTCTTGAGCGCGTCCACGCCCGCCGAGCCGACGACCGCGGCCATCGCGCCGAACGCGCCGACCGGGGCGGCCCACATGACCATCGCGAGGATGCGGAAGACGAGCCGCTGGATGTGCTCGACGCCGCGCAGCACCGGCTGGCCGGCCTTGCCCATGCTCTGGAGGGCGAAACCGCAGAGCAGCGCGATGAGCAGGGTCTGCAGGACGTCCGGCTGGGTGAATGCGGAGACGATCGTGGTGGGGATGATGCCGAGCAGGAACTCGGTGGTGTCCTTGGCCTCCGCGGAGACCTGCGCCTGACCGCTCTCCTTCACGGCGTCGGTGATGTGGAGCCCGCTGCCCGGCTCCAGGATGTTGCCGACGACCAGGCCGATGGTGAGCGCCACGAGGGACATGACCACGAAGTAGCCGAGCGCGATACCGCCGACCTTGCCGACCTTGGCGGCCTGCCGTACGGATCCGATGCCGAGAACGATCGTGCAGAAGATGATCGGCGAGATCATCATCTTGATCAGGTTCACGAAACCGGTGCCGATGGGCTTCAGCTCGACGGCGAAGTCGGGGGCGATGAGACCCACGGCGATGCCGATGGCGACCGCGCCGATCACCGCGAGGTAGAGATAGTGGGTGCGGTCCCGCTTGACCACGGGTGCGGCAGGTGCCGTATCGGGGGTGCTGCTGGCGGCCACGGCTGCCCTCCTTGACGTCTTCGTCGGCATCACCGGCGTGCGGCTCACGTCCGGGGAGTTATGGGGGAATGCGGCGACTATCCCCCGCCCCTGTGAGCGCGGTCACCCTTCCGTTCATTTAGTTCACACTTAACCTCGGAGGCACACTGACGACATGCGCATCCCCGACCTCCCGAGACCACGCAGCCTCGCCGGCCAGCTCTTCGCCATGCAGGCGGTGCTGATAGCGGTGCTCGTCGCGGGATACGCGCTGTTCACGTACGTCAGCGACCGCAGCCAGGCCGAGGAGGCGGCAGGCCTCCAGGCCAAGGCCGTGGCCCGGTCGGTCGCCGACTCCCCCTCGGTACGGTCGGCCATCAGCACCCCGAACCCCACCGTCGAGCTCCAGCCCTACGCCCTGCGCGTCATGAAGGACGCGGAGGTCGACTTCGTCACGATCATGAATCCGAAGGGCATCCGCTGGACCCACCCGGACGTGACCCAGATCGGCCAGCGCTTCCGCGGCAACACGGCCAGGGCGCTGAAGGGCGAGACGTTCACCGAGACCTACACCGGCACTCTCGGCGCGTCCGTCCGCGCCGTCACCCCGATCAAGGACGGCAACGACCGGATCATCGGACTGGTCAGCGCGGGCATCAAGGTCGAGTCGATCAGCAAGCGGGTGCAGGGCCAGGTGACGGCCCTGTTCGGGGTGGCCGTCGGCGCGCTCGCCCTCGGCGCGATCGGCACGTACGTCATCAACGCGTCCCTGCGCCGGCACACCCATGGCATGAACGCGGCGGAGCTGAGCCGGATGCACGACTACCACCAGGCCGCGTTGCACGCGGTGCGCGAGGGGTTGCTGATGCTGGACGGGCAGTACAGGGTGGCGCTGATCAACGACGGCGGCCAGGAGCTGCTGGGCGTCTCCGGAGAGGTGGTGGGCACGTCGGTGGCGGACCTCGGCCTGCCGGCCCCGCTGACGGGCGCGCTGCTCTCCTCGGAACCCCGGGTGGACGAGGTCCATCTCGCGGCGGACCGGGTACTGGTGGTGAACACCTCCCCGGTGTCGGGCGGCGAACGCAGGGGCACCGTCGTCACCCTGCGCGATGTGACCGAACTCCAGTCCCTGACGGGCGAGTTGGACTCCGAGCGGGGCTTCACTCAGGCGTTGCGCTCGCAGGCCCACGAGGCGGCGAACCGCCTGCACACGGTGGTCTCGCTGATCGAGCTGGGCCGCGCGGAGGAGGCCGTGGACTTCGCGACGGCGGAACTGGAACTCGCCCAGGCGCTGACCGACCAGGTGGTCGCGGCGGTCAGCGAGCCGGTCCTGGCGGCCCTGCTGCTGGGCAAGACGGCCCAGGCCAACGAGCGGGGCGTGGAGCTGGTGGTCTCACCGGACAGCGACCTGGACGACGGGCTGCTCCCCGAGTCGCTGCCGGCCCGGGACCTGGTGACGATCCTGGGCAACCTCATCGACAACGCCGTCGACGCGGCGCAGGGCAGCGTGCCGGCGCGGGTGACCGTGACCGCGTACACGCAGGGCGACGAGCTCCTGCTCCGGGTGACGGACACGGGAACGGGCGTGGATCCCGCGCACGCCTCCCTCGTCTTCGAACGCGGCTTCTCCACGAAACCGGCCGGGCCGGGCGGCCGGGGCCTCGGGCTGGCCCTGGTCCGGCAGGCCGTGCACCGGCACGACGGGACGCTGTCGGTGGCGGAGGCGGAGGGCGGCGGAGCCGAGTTCACGGTCAGTCTGCCGTTGCGGGCGGGCTCCGCGTCCGGTGCATCCGGTTCCGCGTCTACGTCTGGAGGCAGGGGATGACGGCCGAGGAGCCGATCAGAGTACTGGTCGTCGAGGACGATCCGGTCGCCGCGGACGCCCATGTCATGTACGTCGGGAGGGTGCCGGGCTTCGTCGCGGTCGGGAAGGCGCACACGGGCGCGGAAGCCCGCCGCCTGCTCGACCGCACCCCGGTGGACCTGCTCCTGCTCGACCTCCACCTCCCCGACGCGCACGGGCTGCAACTGGCCCGATCGCTCCGCGCGGCCGGCTACCACGCCGACGTGATCGCGGTGACGTCGGCGCGGGACCTGACAGTGGTGCGCGAGGGCGTCTCCCTGGGGGTCGTCCAGTACGTACTGAAACCGTTCACGTTCGCAACCCTGCGGGACCGGCTGGTCCGGTACGCCGAGTTCCGGGGTGCCGCGGGCGAGGCGAGCGGCCAGGACGAGGTCGACCGCGCCCTGGCCGCCCTGCGCGCACCCGGGCCCGCCGCGCTCCCGAAGGGCCTGAGCGCACCGACCCTGGAGCGGGTGACGGAGGCGATACGGGAGGCCCAGGAGGGGCTCACCGCGGCGGGCGTCGCCGAGGCGGTGGGAATCTCCCGGATCACCGCCCGGCGGTACCTGGAACACCTGGTGGAGGCGGGACGAGCGGAACGCAAGCCGCTGTACGGGCAGGTCGGGAGGCCGGAACTGGTGTACCGATGGGTACGGAGTGCCGGAAAGGGACGGTGAGACGGGGTCACCCCCCGGCTCCGCCACCACTGCCGGCTCCGTCATCGCCCCCGGGTCCGCCACCACTGTCGGCTCCGTCATCACTGTCGGCTCCGCCCCCGCCGCCTGCTCCGCCTCCGCCGCCTGCTCCGCTTCCGCTCCCGAACGGCATCGCGTACAGCACCACGAACACCCCCAGCCCGACCACGCCGGCCGCCTCGGCCAGGGACAGCACCAGCAGGCCCGCCGAGACCTGTCCCCCGCTCCAGTACACGACCAGCGCGGCCAACGGCACGACGCAGAACGCCAGCAGGTCGACGGCGCACTGCACGACCTTCCGGGACACCCGCCGGGCATCGCCCCGGTGATAGGTCTCCCACCCGAAAGCGGCCTCGGTACCGGTCAGTTGCGCCAGCCGTGGCCCCAACTCCCCCCGCACATACCGTCCGATGGCCGAGATCTTCTCGTCGTTGACCAGGTAGGTCCACCCCAGCACCACACACACCGGCGGCAACGCCAGCAGCATGGACGTCTGTTTGGCCTGGGCCGCCGCGGCGATGACGGCGGCCACCACCGCCAGGGTCACGTACAGCAGGTTGTCCCGGAACCCGATCCGCGCCTTCTGCTCGTCCTTGACGCTCTGGTACTCGGCCAGCAGCAACTGCCCCGCCCCGACGTCCTGTTCGGCCACTGCAACCACCCTCTCCCCCGATGAACCTGGCAGTACCTTAAAGGTGTGTCAGAGACAAAACCCACTGTCGTGGTCCTTACCGCACTCGCGCTCGAATACGCGGCCGTGCGTGCCCACATCGCCGACCGGCAGGAGGACGTCCATCCCGACGGAACCCGCGTCGAGATCGGCCGCCTGGACGGCACGTCCTGGCAGGTGGCGCTCGCCGAGCTGGGCGAGGGCGTGAGCAACGCCTCCGCGATGACCACCCAGCTCATCAACTGGCTCCGCCCGCAGGCCGTGCTGTTCGTCGGCATCGCGGGCAGCCTGAAGGAGGACATCGGCATCGGGGACGTCCTCGTCGGCACCAAGGTCTACGGCATCCAGGGCGGCAAGTGGACCCCTCAGGGCTTCCACTCCCGCCCCGAGGCCTGGCACGCGTCCAACGCCCTGGTCCAGGCGGCCCGTTCGGCCGTGCGGGACATGACGGACGTACGGCCGCACTTCAAGCCGATCGCCTCGGGGGACGTCGTCCTGGCCGACGCCGAGTCCGAAATCGTCACGTTCCTTCGCGAGCACTACAACGACGCCGCCGCGATCGAGATGGAGGGCTCGGGCGCAGCCCACGCGGCCCATTTGAACGGCCAGGTGAGCGCCCTGGTGATCCGCGGGATCAGCGACCGCGCCGACGCGAGGAAGAGCAGGGCCGACGCCACCGGGTCACAACGACTGGCCGCCGCGCAGGCGGCGGAGGTGGCGGTGGCGGTCCTGCGCAAGCACCACCCACAGGACACGTCCGACACCCTTGGCACCCCGGAAGGCCCCCGACGCGGCTCCGGCTCCGGCTCCGGGGGCGACCACATCACCTTCCAGGGCGGGACCTACTACGGACCGGTCATCGGGAAGATCACAGGGAACACGAGACACACGGGACACACGGGACACGCGGGACGCACGGGACGCCCTTAACCCCTTCTACGATCCGTCACTCCGGCCCAACCCCCTGTAGCCACCCCGCCACCCACCCCCTACGTTGTCCCCGTGCCCAGACCCCCGTCCCACACCCGCCAGGCAGGTCCTCCCTTCAACGCGCCCGCCGCCTGCAGGCTCCGCGTCGCCCTCGGGATGACCCCGGCCCACGTCGCCCACGGGCTCCGCGCGTCCTACGCCCTCGCGCATGCCACGCCCGACCTCGTCCACGCCTGGGAACGGGGGACACTCACCCCCGCCTACCCCGAACTCACCGCCCTGGCAGGGGTGTTGTGGTGTTCGCCCGCCGAGCTGATCGGACGGCCCCGCACCCTGCGCGAGCACCGCATCGCCCGAGGTCTCGCCCCGGAGGACGTCGCGCGGGCCGTGGGGCACGAGTTCCCGGCATACACGCGGATGGAGGAGAGCGGGCAGTGGCACGGCACGGACCGGCAGTCCGCCGCGCTCGCCGAGCTGCTCGACCTCTCGCTGCCCGACCTGATCACCGTAACCGGCCACGAGGCCAGGCTCGCCGAACTGCTGCGCACCGCCGTCAGCACCCGCTGGCAGGCGTACGTGAAACCGGTGGGCAGGATCGTGCCCCTGGACCGGCGGCTCCTGGAGAACGCGCTCCAGGAGCTGCACCGGGACTACCAGGGGCAGCTGACCGCCACGCTGAGCTGGGGCGACGGCGGCGCGGCCGACGAGGCGAGCGACGCCGGCCGGGCTTTCCTCGACCGGATCGTCGACACCTTCTGGACGAGCCTTGCAAGCCGGACCGCCTAGATACGTCCAGCCCAGATACGTCCAGCAGCGCCTGAAATGTCTAGAAAACGGACTCGGCCTCGACGATCCGGTCCTTCGGGACCGTCTTCAGCTCGGTCACCGCCTCCGCCAGCGGCACCATCACCACGTCCGTCCCGCGCAGCGCCGTCATCCGTCCGAACTGGCCGCGGTGCGCGGCCTCCACCGCGTGCCAGCCGAAGCGGGTCGCGAGGACGCGGTCGTAGGCCGTCGGGACGCCGCCGCGCTGGACGTGGCCGAGGATGACCGGGCGGGCCTCCTTGCCGAGCCGCTTCTCCAGCTCGTACGCCAGTGCCGTGCCGATGCCCTGGAAGCGCTCATGGCCGAACTGGTCGATCGCACCCTTGCTGTAGTCCATGGTGCCGTCGGCCGGGTGCGCGCCCTCCGCGACGCAGATCACCGCGAACTTCTTGCCGCGCGCGAACCGCTCCTCGACCATCTTCACCAGGTCGGCGGGGTCGAAGGGGCGCTCCGGCAGACAGATGCCGTGCGCGCCCGCCGCCATGCCGGACTCCAGCGCGATCCAGCCCGCGTGGCGGCCCATCACCTCGACGACCATCACCCGCTGGTGCGACTCGGCCGTCGTCTTCAGGCGGTCCATCGCCTCGGTGGCGACGCCGACCGCCGTGTCGAAGCCGAACGTGCGGTCCGTGGAGGAGATGTCGTTGTCGATCGTCTTCGGGACGCCGACCACCGGCAGCCCGGCGTCCGACAGCATCCGCGCCGCCGTCAGCGTGCCCTCGCCGCCGATCGGGATGAGCGCGTCGATGCCGAAGTCGTGGATCATGTCGGAGGCGCTCTCGCAGGCCTCGCGCAGCCGGTCGCGCTCCAGGCGGGAGGAGCCGAGGATGGTGCCGCCGCGGGCCAGGATGCCGCTCACCGCGTTGAGGTCGAGAGCGCGGTAGCGGCCGTCCAGGAGACCCGCGTAGCCGTCCTCGAAGCCGATGACCTCGTCGCCGTAGTTGTCGACGGCGCGGTGCACGACCGACCGGATCACTGCGTTCAGGCCGGGGCAGTCGCCGCCTGCGGTGAGAACTCCGATGCGCATCGTGCTGTGTCTCCTGCTCGCTGTGGGTACCGGGGAGCCAGGTTCGATTGTTTCACGCCGCCGAGCGGGCTGTCGCTTGACGGGCGCCTTATCTACGCCCAGGGGTATTGTCAAGAGGGATCTGCTCACCTAGGTGGGCGATTTTTGTGTCCCTGAAACTGCAAGGAAACGGAGAGCTCGCGTGACCCGCAGCGTGTACGTCACCGGTATCGACCGCGGCGACGGCCGGCAGGTCGTCGAGCTGGGGGTCATGGAACTCCTGACCCGGCAGGTCGACCGGGTGGGCGTGTTCCGGCCCCTCGTCCACGACGGACCCGACCGGCTGTTCGAGTTGCTGCGCGCCCGCTACCGGCTGGCGCAGGACCCGACGAGCGTCTACGGCATGGACTATCACGAGGCGTCCGCGCTGCAGGCCGAGCAGGGGGCCGACGAGCTGGTCTCGACCCTCGTCGACCGGTTCCACCTGGTCGCCCGCGACTACGACGTCGTCCTCGTCCTGGGCACCGACTACGCCGACACCCAGTTCCCCGACGAGCTCGCCCTCAACGCCCGCCTCGCCAACGAGTTCGGCGCGTCCGTGCTGCCGGTCGTCGGCGGCCGGGGGCAGACCACGGAGTCCGTGCTCGCCGAGACCCGCAACGCCTACCGGGCGTACGAGGGCCTCGGGTGCGACATCCTCGCCATGGTCGCCAACCGGGTCGACCGCGAGGACCGCGACGAGATCGCCTCCCACCTCACCAACCGGCTGCCTGTCCCCTGCTATGTGCTGCCCGACGAGCCGGCCCTGTCCGCGCCGACCGTCGCGCAGATCAGTCACGCCCTGGGCGCGAGGGTGCTGCTGGGCGACGACTCGGGGCTGGCCCGCGACGCCCTCGGCTTCGTCTTCGGCGGGGCCATGCTGCCGAAGTTCCTGGCCGCTCTCACGCCGGGCGCGCTGGTCGTCACCCCGGGCGACCGGGCCGACCTGGTGATCGGCTCGCTCGCCGCGCACAGCGCCGGCACCCCGCCGATAGCCGGGGTGGTACTCACCCTGGGCGAGGTCCCGACCGACGAGATCCTCACCCTGGCCGCCCGCCTCGCCCCCGGCACCCCCGTCGTGTCGGTGCCCGGCAACAGCTTCCCCACGGCCGAGCAGCTGTTCTCGATGGAGGGCAAGCTGAACGCGGCCACCCCGCGCAAGGCCGAGACCGCGCTCGGGCTCTTCGAGCGGCACGTCGACACCGGTGAGCTGCTCAAGCGGGTCTCCGCGCCCAGCACCGACCGGCTCACCCCGATGATGTTCGAGCACAAGCTCCTCGAACAGGCCCGCTCCGACAAGCGCCGGGTCGTCCTGCCGGAGGGCACGGAGGAGCGGGTGCTGCACGCCGCCGAGGTGCTGCTGCGTCGCGGCGTCTGCGATCTCACGCTCCTCGGGCCCGTCGACCAGATCCGCAAGAAGGCCGCCGACCTGGGCATCGACCTCGGCGACTGCCAGCTGATCGACCCGGCCACCAGCGAGCTGCGCGACTCCTTCGCCGAGCTGTACGCCGGGTTCCGCGCCCACAAGGGCGTCACGGTGGAGCTGGCGTACGACGTCGTCTCGGACGTGAACTACTTCGGCACGCTGATGGTGCAGGAGGGCCTCGCCGACGGCATGGTCTCGGGCTCGGTGCACTCCACGGCCGCGACCATCCGCCCGGCCTTCGAGATCATCAAGACCAAGCCGGACGCCGACATCGTCTCGTCGGTCTTCTTCATGTGCCTCGCCGACAAGGTCCTGGTCTACGGCGACTGCGCCGTGAACCCCGACCCGAACGCCGAGCAGCTCGCCGACATCGCCATCCAGTCGGCGGCGACCGCCGCGCAGTTCGGCGTGGAGCCGCGGATCGCGATGCTGTCGTACTCGACGGGCACGTCGGGTTCGGGCGCCGACGTCGACAAGGTGCGGGAGGCGACGGAGCAGGTCCGGGCCCGGCGCTCCGACCTGAAGATCGAGGGGCCGATCCAGTACGACGCGGCCGTGGAGCCGACCGTCGCGGCGACCAAGCTGCCGGGGTCCGAAGTCGCCGGGCAGGCCAGCGTGTTGATCTTCCCGGACCTCAACACCGGCAACAACACCTACAAGGCCGTGCAGCGTTCGGCCGGCGCGATCGCGGTCGGGCCGGTGCTGCAGGGGCTGCGCAAGCCCGTCAACGACCTGTCGCGGGGCGCCCTCGTGCAGGACATCGTCAACACCGTCGCCATCACGGCGATCCAGGCCCAGACATCGAGTGAGAAGGCAACCGCCCAGTGAGCTCCACGCGCGTCCTCGTCCTCAACTCCGGCTCCTCGTCGGTGAAGTACCAGCTGCTCGACATGCGCGACAGCAGCCGGCTGGCGAGCGGGCTCGTCGAGCGCATCGGCGAGCAGTCCTCCCGGCTGAAGCACACGCCGCTGGCGGCCGGCGGCGAGAGCCGTGAGTGGAGCGGGCCGATCGCCGACCACGACGCCGCGCTGAAGGCCGTCGCGGAGGAGCTGGCCAAGGACGGGCTGGGGCTGGACTCCCCCGAGCTCGCCGCCATCGGCCACCGCGTGGTGCACGGCGGCAAGCACTTCACCGAGCCGACGGTGATCGACGACGCCGTCCTCGCCGAGATCGAGCGGCTGATCCCCGTCGCGCCGCTGCACAACCCGGCCAATCTCACCGGCATCCGCACCGCGACGGCACTGCGGCCGGATCTGCCCCAGGTCGCCGTCTTCGACACCGCCTTCCACACGACGATGCCGGAGGCCGCGGCCCGTTACGCGATCGACGTCGAGACCGCCGACGCGCACCGCGTGCGCCGCTACGGCTTCCACGGGACGTCGCACGCGTACGTCTCCCGGGCGACGGCGAAGCTGCTGGGGAAGACCCCCGAAGAGGTGAACGTCATCGTGCTGCACCTGGGCAACGGGGCGTCCGCGTCGGCGGTCGAGCGGGGCCGGTGCGTGGACACCTCGATGGGGCTCACCCCGCTCGAGGGTCTCGTCATGGGGACCCGCTCCGGGGACGTCGATCCGGCCGTCATCTTCCATTTGGCGCGCGTTGGGGGAATGTCCATCGACGATATCGACACTCTTCTCAACAAGAAGAGCGGTCTGATCGGGCTGTGCGGCGACAACGACATGCGGGAGATCCGGCGGCGGATCGACGAGGGCGACGAGCGGGCGAAGCTCGCCTTCGACATCTACATTCACCGCTTGAAGAAGTACATCGGCGCCTATTACGCGGTACTCGGCACCGTGGACGCCGTCGCGTTCACCGCCGGGGTCGGGGAGAACGCGGCGCCGGTGCGGGAGGCGGCCCTCGCGGGCCTTCAGTCGCTGGGTCTGGCGGTGGACGGCGAGCTGAACGCCGTACGCGGCGACAAGCCGCGGCTGATCTCGCCCGCCGGCGCGCGGGTGGCGGTCGCCGTGGTGCCGACGGACGAGGAACTGGAGATCGCCACACAGACCTACGCACTGGTGGAACGGTATTGATATGCGGCTCCGCCGCGTGGCGACCGAGCAGCCGCGTTGAAATGCGGCTCCGCCGCGTGGCAACTGAGCACATCCCTTCTCATTTGTATCTTCCACCAGACGGAATATTCCGTTGCGAAACAAACCGATAGGATCGCCCCATGCGCCGTTCGAAAATCGTCTGTACTCTCGGCCCCGCGGTCGACTCCCATGAAATGCTCGTGTCGCTGATCGAGGCCGGCATGAACGTGGCCCGCTTCAACTTCAGCCACGGCACGCACGCCGAGCACCAGGGCCGTTACGACCGGGTCCGGGCCGCCGCCAAGGAGACCGGCCGGGCCATCGGTGTCCTCGCCGACCTGCAGGGCCCGAAGATCCGTCTCGAGACCTTCGCCGAGGGTCCCGTCGAGCTGGTGCGCGGTGACGAGTTCACCATCACCACCGAGGACGTCCCCGGCGACAAGACGATCTGCGGCACGACGTACAAGGGCCTGCCCGGTGACGTCTCGCGCGGCGACCAGATCCTCATCAACGACGGCAACGTCGAGCTGAAGGTCCTGGACGTCGAGGGCCAGCGGGTCAAGACGATCGTCATCGAGGGCGGTGTCATCTCCGACCACAAGGGCATCAACCTGCCCGGCGCGGCCGTCAACGTGCCCGCGCTGAGCGAGAAGGACATCGACGACCTGCGGTTCGCGCTGCGGATGGGCGCCGACCTGGTCGCGCTGTCCTTCGTCCGGGACGCCAAGGACGTCAACGACGTCCACCGCGTCATGGACGAGGAGGGCCGCCGGGTCCCCGTCATCGCCAAGGTGGAGAAGCCGCAGGCGGTCGACAACATGGAGGACGTCGTGATGGCGTTCGACGGTGTGATGGTCGCGCGTGGCGACCTCGCCGTCGAGTACCCGCTGGAGCGGGTCCCCATGGTGCAGAAGCGCCTCATCGAGCTGTGCCGGCGCAACGCCAAGCCGGTGATCGTGGCGACCCAGATGATGGAGTCGATGATCACCAACTCCCGTCCGACCCGCGCCGAGGCCTCCGACGTGGCCAACGCGATCCTGGACGGCGCGGACGCGGTGATGCTGTCCGCCGAGTCGAGCGTGGGCGCGTACCCGATCGAGACCGTGAAGACGATGTCGAAGATCGTCACCGCGGCCGAGCAGGAGCTGCTCAGCAAGGGTCTGCAGCCGCTCGTGCCGGGCAAGAAGCCGCGCACGCAGGGTGGTTCGATCGCCCGTGCCGCCTGCGAGATCTCCGACTTCCTCGGCGGCCGCGGCCTGGTGGCCTTCACGCAGTCCGGCGACACCGCCCGCCGGCTGTCCCGGTACCGGGCGTCCCAGCCGATCATCGCCTTCACCACCGACGAGAACACCCGCAACCAGCTGGCGCTGAGCTGGGGCGTCGAGTCGCACGTCGTGCCGTTCGTGAACACCACGGACGAGATGGTCGACATGGTCGACATGGAGATCGCCAAGATCAACCGCTTCAACCCGGGCGAGATCGTCATCATCACGGCCGGTTCGCCCCCCGGCGTCCCCGGCACCACCAACATGCTGCGCGTCCACCACCTCGGCGGCGGCGGCTCCCGCGACTGATCCCGGCAGCCCCGCGAAGGGGCGTGAACGACGCTGAGGGCGCCCCCTGTTGAAGGGGGCGCCCTCAGCGCTTGTGCGGCTCCCGGACGGGTCTGGGGGGCGCTCAGCCGGTGTTGCTCGTGTCGTCCGTCAGCCGGCGGTCGTGTACTGGTGCAGTCCCGGCACGGTCAGCGTGCCGCCGAACTGACCCGCCTGCTGCACCTTCACGTTGGTGAAGTAGATCAGCGGGATGTTCAGGGGCGGCGGGCTCTTCGGGCTGAACGTGATCGGGATCAGGCCGAACAGGTTCCCGGAGATGCTCTCCGTGTACATGATCGTGTCGCCGTCGCGGATGGTCGACGTGGTGCCCTTGCCGGCCTGCACGTGGTAGGTCCGGCCGGACTGCTTGTCGTTGACCGTCTGGTGCAGGTCGCCGATGTCCGTCCCGTCGGAGATGACGTACTTCAGCACCTCCTTGACGGTGCCGTTGGCGGTCTTCACCTTGACGACGCCCTGGTAGTCGGCGCCCTTGAGGAGCAGCGAACTGGCGTTCAGGTACCAGGGGTCGTCGGGCAGCCTGATCTTGTTGTCGATGCCGCCCTCGTCGTCGGTGGCGACGGGGCAGTCGTCGGCGTTCGTGGTGGCGCTCTCCGAGGGGCTCGGCGAGGCCGTGGCGTCGCCGGTGGCCTTCCCGGCGTCCTTCGCCGTCTCCCCGGCCGTTTCGGCGGTGTCCTTGACGGTGTCCTTCACCTTGTCGGTGACGGCGTCCTTGGTGCCCTTGGACGTGCCGGAGGAGTCCTTGCCCGACGTGCCGGAGCCCGAGGAGCCGGACGGGTCCGAGGAGCCGGAGCCCGAGCCCGACGACGCGTCGCCGGCCGAGGCCGATCCGGAGGCCGACGGGGACGGGCTCGCCGTGGCCGTCGAGTCGGCGTCCTTGCCGTCGAAGAGGTCCGTGATGGCGTCGCCGACGGTCTCCAGGACGCTCTTGCTCGTCTCGGTGGCCGAGGGGCTCGCCGTCGCGGTGTCACCGGACGTCGCCGACTTCGCGGGCGAGGAGGACGCCGAAGGGGAGGGCTCCGCCGCGTCGCCGGAACCTGAATCCGACGAGGAGGAGCCGCCCTTGTCGCCCGAGTCGCCCGACGTGTCCTTCGAGCCGCCCTTGGAACCGTCCGTGGACTCGTCCTTGGAGTCGCCCTTCGAGCTGCCGGCGTCCTCGCTCGCGCTGTCCGAGGCGGACGGCGACGGCGAGGCCGACGCGGACGCGTCCGCGCCCTCCAGGGCCGCCACGCAGTCCTTGTACTCGTCGATCGTGAGGCTCTTGGACGCCGGCTGGTCGTCGGCGTTGGCGAGGGTCGGCGTGAAGCCCATCCCCATGAGAACCGCCGTCGGCATGGCCGCCAGGGCTATCGCCTTGCCGGCCGGCACGTGGAATCTCGTGAACAGCGGCTTCTTGGGTGCCGCATGGCGCGGCCCGGTGGTTCTCACGCGGGCAGCGTCCACATCGCTCCCGGTGGAAACCTCGTCAGCCGGCACTGTGCCTCCCGTTCGCCCCGTTCGCCGGGCTCGTTCGTGACAGTTCGTGCAGATCGTGCGGCTCGCCCGGCGCCTCGTCGTCCTTGGTGAAGGACGGCCCCGCAGCGGGGGCCGGGCCCGTGCTGTACGGGTTCACGGTGAGATCGCCCGCCGGGGCGGAACCCTCGGGAAACGCGCCCTCGGGGGCGTCTCCGGCGTTCGCGACGGCGTCGGGCGCCTGGGCCGGGGCGGGCGGCGTGCCCGGCGCCCAGGACACGGCCATCGCCCCGCCGATCAGCGCGAACAGGAAGCCGATGAGGAATCCGCCGAGGTTGGACACCGGGATGGAGACCAGGCCGAGCAGGATCGCCGCGACGCCCGCGAAGACCTGTACGTGCTTCTGAAACCACAGACTGATGCCCAGGACGCCCAGCAGCACACCGATGATCAGCGACCCGGCGCCCGCGGTGGTCGACATCGCCAGTGTCAGATGGCCCACCTGGAGGTGCGCGTAAGGGAAGTAGGCGATGGGGAAGCCGGCGAGAAGGACGAACAGGCCCGCCCAGAAAGGCCTGGTGCCCCGCCAGGCGCGGAACTGCTGCCTCCGGCGGGTGAACTGACCGGGGTCGGCAGGGGTCTCGGCGCTCATGGAAAACAGCTCCCTGGTGCGGCGTTTCTGTGGTGGTGAGTCGTACAGCGCGTGAAGACCCGGCCTTCACGATGGACGGGCGGGGGCGCCACCGGCTCCCCCGCCCGTCAGAGAGTGCTTAGTAGCACTCCTTGACACCCGTCGACAGCGACATCTTCAGGCCGCTGAGCTTGAAGGTTCCGGCGGTGGTCGCCCACGCCGTCTGCTTCACGTCGGTCAGCGTGACGGAGTCGGCCTGCTGGGCGAACCCGAACGGGTTCGCCGCGTCACCGCTCTTGAGACCAGGACCCTTGCTGGCGTCCTTGGCCGCGACGCCGATGTCGAGACCCCGGAACACGGCGTCCGCCGAAAGGTCCTCGACGTCGATGTACAGGTTCTCGGCCTCGACCGGCTTACTGCCGCCGCCCGCCTTCAGCGTGAGGCTGACGGAACCGATCAGCGGGATGTTCGGGGTGACCACGGACTGGCACATGTTCGTGATCGTGGCGCTCTTGAACCCGGAGACGGCGACGGGGTGAGCCGTCTTCTTGCCGTCGAGGGTGTAACCCGAGTCGATCGCGCCGTACTGCGAGAAGCCCGTGCCGTCGAGCTGGTCGGCCGTAACCTTGAACGACTGGCCGGACACGCTGAACGACGCGGCCAGTGCACCCTGCGCGAGGGCGACACCTATGCATGCCGTGGCGGCGACGCTGGGCACCATGACCACAGCGAACCGCTTCCATCTGGTCCCGCCACGCACCTGGGACTCCATATTTCCTCCTTCTCGGACGTACATCTCCTGGCCCTGACTAGCCTCCTGAAACGGCGGCTCAGCCGGGCAGGGATGGGAGAAGTGCTACGTCCTCGGGAAGGGGAGCGCCCGTAACTCGGAGGCGCGAACCGCGCACCGATCACCGGCGATCACCCCCGAGCGACAACCACTGGTCGCGCCTGACACGCATCACGCACAACCTTGCTGGGCAGGCTTCGCGCAGCGAAGACCCCCCTGCCCAAGGGCCGGCGCCACTGCCGCCTGCCCTGCTCGGTGGGGACCCAGGAAAACCCGTTGACCCAACCGGCTGTCGGGGTACGGGATTGGACCGAGCGTGGCCGATCGTGGTGCATTCTCGCCGCCCGCACAAGAGGGTTCGTTACTGGCTAGTAACGGCCGGATAACCGAACAACGACCCACAGGTCTCGACCGGCAACACAGGGTGTCATCCATGCCCAGGACAAAGCTGTTGATGGATGGACAGAATCCGACAGATCAACGCCCTCGTCTTACTGGCAGTAACAGCGGCCGCGATTACCAAGATTTGGTAAAACGCGGCCGCGGAAGAACCTTCTCGGCAGAACTTTCACTCCGGCGACACGGGCTCTGACGTTTAGCGACTGGTCAGAACCCGCGCTCCGTCCGGATCAGAACAGCGCGCGCGCCAGCGCCCGCCTGGCCGCCGCCACCCGGGGGTCGTCGGGCC
Organism: Streptomyces sp. NPDC031474; assembly: GCF_055581185.1. NCBI lineage: Bacteria > Bacillati > Actinomycetota > Actinomycetes > Kitasatosporales > Streptomycetaceae > Streptomyces > Streptomyces sp. NPDC031474. Next base: position 5,755 of record NZ_JBVIJX010000011.1, on the reverse strand, counting down.
CGACCACCTCGAACAGTTCGAGCAGTCGCATCCGTACGGCGTCCCGGTCATCGCCGGCCGTGCGCTGCACGGTGTCGATGAGCCGCCCGAAGGCGTCCTCGACATGACCGCCCACCAGATCCAGGTCGGCCGCGGCGATCTGCGCCTCGACGTCCATGGGTCGGTCGGCCGCCTCCTTGCGCACCTGCTGCGGATCCATACCGCCCACCCGCTGAAGCAACTCGGCCTGCGCGAGCCCGAGTTTGGCCTCGCTGTTGCCCGGGTCGTCGGCGAGCACGTTCTTGTACGCCTGCACCGCGCCGCCGAAGTCACCGGCGTCCAGCGCCTGTACGGCGGCTTCGAGCAGTCCGTCGTACGGCCCGACCGGCTCGGCCGCGGCGGCCTCCGGACGGCCGCCCGGCTCGGCGTCGGGATCGACGCTCAGACCGGTGAGCCCGAAGCGCTGCTCGGCGACCTGCACCAACTGGTCGAGGGTCTGCCGGATCTGGGCCTCGCCGGCCGCCCCCTGGAAGAGCGGCAGCGCCTGCCCGGCGACGACGGCGAACACCGCCGGGATGCCCTGCACCCCGAACTGCTGCATCAGCATCTGGTTGGCGTCGACGTCGATCTTGGCGAGCAGGAAGCGGCCGTTGTACTCGACGGCGAGCCGCTCCAGGACGGGGCTCAGCTGCTTGCAGGGCTGACACCACTCGGCCCAGAAGTCGATGACGACCGGCACCTCGGCGGACCGCTGCAGGACCTCCCGCTCGAAACCCGCCTCATCGACGTCGATGACGAGATCGGCCGGGGAGACGGCCCCCGCGCCGCCCTGCCGCGCCGTTTCGGCGCGCGTCTGCTCCGCCTTCGCCTTGGCCTCCTGGGCCGCCTTCACCGCGGCGAGGTCGACGACTCCGCTCATGGACATGTTCCGTGGCTGCATGCGTCTATCCTCCCCCGTCAGCGCCCCTACATGAAAAGCGTTCCGTGCACGTCCCCGACGACACGCGCTTACGCTACGAGTCGTAGCGTAATGGCACTGAGTGCCGCCACAACAGCACCCCCCGGTATCGCCCTCTGGTGATCTGCCTCACGGGAGCCCGGAACAAACCGCCGGTTATGGTCGGGGGATGCAGAGCCGCACCCCCGTATGCCGTACCGGCCGTCCGCGCAGCGCCGCCGCGGACACCGCGATCCTGGCTGCGACACGGGAGGCGCTGGTCGAACTGGGCTGGTCGAAGCTGACCCTGGGCGATGTGGCCGCGCGCGCGGGCGTGGCGAAGACGACCCTCTACCGCCGCTGGTCCGGCAAGAACGAACTGGTCGTCGACGCGGTCGCGGAACTCTTCGGCGAACTCGAACTCCCCGACCGCGGCAGCCTGGCCGCCGACATCGAGGGCGTGGTCCTGCAGTTCGCGGCGATCCTGGCCCGCCCGGAGGCCAAGAGCGGTCTGATGGCGGCCGTCGCCGAGTCCACCCGCGACGACGCCCTGCGCGAGCGCATCCGCGCCTCCATCGTCGACCCTCAGAAGGACCTCGTCCTGGAGGGCCGGGCCCGCGCCCACGCCCGCGGCGAACTCCCCCCGGAGTCCGACCCCGAGGAGGCGGCCCGCACCGTCGACCTCATCTTCGACGTCGTCGCCGGCGCGGTCGTCCACCGGTCCCTGGTGAGCGCCGAGCCTGTCGACGCCGAATGGGCCCGCACCTTCACCATGCTCCTGCTGAACGGCCTGACCTCGTCGGCGACCGCCTGACGCCGGTTCCCTCCCACGAGTCACCCACCGCCCAGCTCGCACCAGACCAGCTTCCCGCGCGGGACGGGCGCGCCGAGGGAGTAATGCCCCCACCGGTCGGCAAGCTCTTCGACGATCCCGATCCCGCGCCCCTCTTCACGCTCGGCGCCGCACAGCCGTGGAAGTCGGGGCGGCACACTGCTGGTGTCCCAGACCGAGAGCCGCAGCCACTTAGCCGAGCCCTTCACGCGGAGACAGGAAGGGCCAGGGGCGTGCACATGCGCGTTGGTGACCAGCTCGGAGACCAACAGTTCGGCTGTGACGAGGAGTTCGCCGAACCCATGTGCGCGGAGGATCAGCCGCAGGGCACCGCGCGCGACGTCGACGGCGAGGGGGTTGTGCGGGAGGTTGATGCTGTACTCCCAGTCGTCCTCGTTGTTCATGAGGCCTCCGCCCTAGGGAAGATTCACCGCTCGGCTACACACAGTGTGTGCCGGTTGCGATACTGACGGTAGAGCGAGTGGGGCCAGATTTTCCACCACCTTCCACGAAAGAGTGACACCCAACTCCCAGAAAAGGACGGACCCTTGGCGCTACGAACCAGGATCAGTGAACGGCAGCGGCGCGTCGCGGCCGAGCTGCGCAGACTGCGCGAGGCCCGCGGCATCTCCACGAACGACGCTGCTGCGGCGGCCGACATGAAGGCCCCTTTCCTGAGCAAGATCGAGGCCGGCCGCACGGCCGTCACCACCGACCGGATGCACAAGCTATGCCAGCACTACGGGGGCATTTCTGCCCCATATCTTGAAGCCTTGGTCGCCATGTCCGAGTCCAGCGGCAAGGGCTGGTGGAGCGCCTATCAGGGAAGGGTCACTCAGTACGCGCTCAACCTCGCGGAACTGGAGGCCGGTGCGGTCAGCCTCTGCTCGTACGAGCCTTTGCTCGTCCCCGGCCTGTTCCAGACCGAGGAGTACATCCGGGCTCTGTTCGCAGACGTGAAGCCCAAACACGCCACAGCCGAGGACGCCATTGCCTTCAGGCTGGAGCGGCAGCGACCTCTCGTGGGCGAGAACGCCCCCGCTGTGCACGCCGTGATCCACGAGGCCGCCCTGCGCATGCACTACGGCGGCTCCACTGTTATGCGCAGGCAACTGCTGCATCTCATCGAACTGTCGAGATTGCCGAACGTGACCATCCAGGTCTTCCCGTTCCGCGCACGAACCTTCCTGGGCGTCAGCACCCCGTTCCTGTACGTGCGGCCGCCGGTCGAAGAACTGGCCACGGTCGTACTGGAACATCCGAACGAGCCGATCTACCGTGACGCACCTGACCATCTGTCCCAATACCGTGCGCTCTTCACCCGGTTGAAGGAATCCGCGCTCCCTCCGATCGCACCCTCGCACGCCCCCGAAGCGCAGGCGGTACCGGGCTCCTTGATGCTGATCCAACACCTCTTGTACGACCTCTAGAGAGGCCCACAGTGCCCCAACTCACCTGGCAGAAATCATCGTTCAGCGGCGACGAGTCCGGCAACTGCCTCTACCTCGCGGCCACCCCCGACGGCACCCTCCGCCTCCGCGAGAGCGACGCCCCCGACGAGATCGTCACCACTGACCCAGCCCGCCTCGGTCACCTCATACGGGTGGTGAAGGCAGGCCGCTCGCTCTGGCCACCGCACGGAGCAGGTCATGGGGATAACGGTGCGGCATCCTGATTCCCGTACGGCCGGTGAACAGCGGGCCGCCGTGCCGGCTCTCACTGGCGACGCGTGCGGGCCCCGCTCGTCGAACACGGCGAGAAGGACCGCCATCTACCATGAGCCGAGACCTGCCGGGGTCAGTTGGGCGGGATTCCCGAGACGAGGGCGGCGGACCGCCGGGTTGTGCGCGACGGCGTCACTGCGGAGCGACTACGCGTAGAAGGAGCGGACCGCGGAGATGCGCCGCGCCGTGGAGCTGTGGGGTGCCCCAGGCCTGTGGGCTCACAGCGCGACGTGCTGGGCGGCGGCCCTGTCCCACGCCAGGCCCGTCTCGCAACCGTGATCGAGCCAATCAGCCACGTGGCAACGATGGTTCTCGCGAGTACGCGGGGGATACGGAGTCGCCGCCGGCCATGGCGCCAACAGCTCATGCGGATCCCAGCCCAAAGCGCCCCCTCCCTGGCACCCCATCCTGGCAGGCGACGACGGGCACGTCCACACGTGTCGGCAAGGCGGACCGGAGAGACAGCAGCCTCGTCTCACCACACTTACTGGCGACCCCCTCGACGCGGCCGGGCCGGACGCCGGCAGGTCTGCCTCCACGGCCTCTGACACTCGACCGCGCCCCGGAGCAAGGCGTGGACCTCGTCATCCGCTCGCGAGAATCACCACATGAGACCCTCCCTACCCGCCTGGGCAGCGAGAACATCTCTGCTTCAGCCAGGCACCCTGCCTAATATTAAAAAGAGCTAATTACCAGCCCATCGACCCAAACAGCCGACTATCGGGGATGAACCACTACTACTTTGTGCAGCGCTGCATCTCCGTCGACGCCGCCGCCCCACTCGAGGCAATAGTGATCCCCTTCACAATCGATTTATTCGGGAGTTCCGGGCGGGACCGACCGGTAGAAGTCGGCGAGCATGTCCGTAAATGCTTCACACTCCCCCCTCGACCAGCCGACGTAATCTTTGAACGCTTGGTCGGACGGGACTAGAGCATCTACCCACCCCAAAACCGAGATGATCATGACGACCTCGCGACGGTTCATCGTGAGGGAGAATTCACCCTCCATATATTCCATATGCATGCAAATCCTATTCCTTTGCCATCGAGACCGCGCCCATGCGCCCAGCCCCTCACTCGACGTACCCGCTTCATGAAATCATCTGGATCAGCAGCACAATGCCCGCCCCAATCGAAAACCGGACCGACCGATTAGGGTTCGACATATTTTGTTCCGACGGCATTCTTCCACTGCTGCTCTGTGAAGTTGTAGGCATGCACGTCTTGCGGGGTTCGAACCACGAGTATTTTGTTTGACGAGTCATAGTGGACGGCATTGCCGGTCGAAGAGTCGACGTGGGTGAAATTGCGAGGCTGCGCGAGGTAGTGCGCGGTAGCCACCGCATCAGTTCCGATCCCATTGAGGGCATGTCCAGTAGCGCCCTCGCCATATCGAGCTATGTTGTACTCCACCCCTTGAGCCACCGCCGGTCCATAGGTGTCGTAGATATGGTCCAGCACGTCATCGGATGCCGTCCAACAGCCAGAATTGTGGACCAGGACTGGTATCGAGCCAGCCAGCACATAGTACGTGTGCTACGCGACCCCTCTCTACCTGCGTTTTCGCAGGTCAAGCGGTATTCGACGGTCCGCTGAGGTGCGGGTTCGGCCGGGGTTGTTCGTGGTTGTTGCCGTCACTACTGCCGTCAAGGGTCTAGACCAATCAGGTAGGCCCAATGACCTACGCGGTTCGGCGGGCGGCCGCCGGGGCGACCCACAGCAGGCGTGCGGCCAGCTGGTGCGTCGATCAGTCTCGCAGCGCGGGGGCCGGGGCGGGAGGGGTTGGCCTGCGACGGGCGGCCGGGAGCTTCGCTCCCCGCCGGAGGCAGCGCCGGCCACCGCCCTCGGTGAGCCCGGCGGCGAACGTGAGGGGCGGCCCCCTGGTCGGCCCTGTGCCTGCGATCCGGCCGTAGGACGGTCGTAGGCGACAACTTGCTCCGCCAGGAGCCCAGTTACGGTCAGCCCGGCGACCAGGCAGATTGCCGCTCCGGCAACCCCGGATTACCCCCGACTGCCGGGGCGGCTCGCCACCTGCGGCGTAGCTGGCCTCCCGATTGAACGGCGGGTTTGTCGGCGACGGCGGCCAGCCTCGGCGGGCGGAAGCCGCCTTGAACCTCGTAGAGAAAATCTGAACGCACCGCCCTGACCAGCGTCTGTCCGGTCCCGGGAGATGCTTGACACTTCGGTCCCAGCTGATGGTTGACGGTGGCCGTGTTCGGCTTTTCTGTGCACGTCGTTGTGGCGTGTGGCGGGAGGCCGGGATTGGCTCTGGTGGAGTTGT